>JAHCJK010000044.1 GCA_026184295.1 Planctomycetota bacterium | reverse complement strand
GCGGGGGCCATTAAAACGTCTCCGGCGCCGGCCCCCGGCCTGGGGCCCGGCCGCCCCCTGGGAGAGGGCGATGGTTGGATCGCCCTTTGCTACCTCTTCGCGTCGCGCACGTCTTCGCGGCGGTCGCGCACATCTTCCTTGCGGTCCCGGACGTCTTCCTTCCGGTCGCGCACGTCCTCGGCCTTGTCGCGCTTGCCGCCGTCGTGCTGCGCGTCGCGGATGTCTTCCTTGCGGTCCCGCACGTTCTCCTTGCGGTCGCGCACGTCCTCGCGCTTGTCGCGGACGTCTTCCACGCGGTCGTGGTACGCGGCCTTGGCGGCCAGCTTTTCTTCTTCGCTCAACTGCCCGTCGCCGTCGGCGTCGAAGTGCTGCAGCGCCTTGGCGCGCACGTCTTCCTTGCGGCTGCCGAAGGCCTCCTTCGCGGCCGCGCGTTCGGCCTCGTCGAGCTTCCCGTCGCCGTTCTTGTCGTACAGTTCCAGCAGCTTCTTGTGCGAAAACTCGCGCAGGCGTTCGCGCTTGGCGAGCGCCGCGTCGCCGTCGGCGGACCGCGCCGGCTGCGCCGCCAGGCACGCCCCCAGGGCTAGCAGCGCTGCGGTGACGGACATCCCTTTCATACCCCGCTCCTCTCTTGGCGCGGCCCGCGCGCGCCCGGGCCTTCGCGGGAAGGCCCGGGACGCGCCGGTCTCCGCGAGTGGTTGCTATTCGGCCTTCTTGCCTTTGAACTCGCCGCGCGCGGCCTTGGCGGCGGCCTTCTCCGCGTCGCTCAGCTTTCCGTCGCCGTCCTTGTCGAACCGCTTGAGCATCTCCTCGCGGTTCGGGTGATGCTTGCCTTTGCCGGGGCCGCGCGCCTCGTTCTCGTCCGCATGCGCGGTCAGGCTCAGTCCCACGAACAGTGCTGCGGCCACCATCGCGTACGTCTTCATCGGTCCGCTCCTTGATAGGGTTCCCGTCCTCCGCAAGGTACTATGACAAAGCGCGGGCCAATCCCGACGCATTTCGTAAGACAAGTATCTTCAATGCCTTGCAGAATCCGTGCGGCGCCTGAACGCTGTGGGCTTTCCAGACGCGTGTGGGGAGGTCCCCCAGCGGGCGGCGGCGCCTCGTAGGGTCACGCACGGGTGCGTCCCGAAAGACCTCCGGTTGCCGCATCCTCTTAGGAGCCGTACGATCAGGGCATGGCATCGAAACCGAACCGCCGGATCGGGCTGGCCATCACGGGCGCGAGCGGCGCCGTGTACGGCCTGCGCGTGCTGGAAGAACTCCTGCGCCTGCCCGCGACGGACGTGCACCTGACCGTCAGCGCCTCGGCCGCCAAGGTCCTGCGCGTTGAACACGGCCTCAAGGTCGATCTCGACCGCTTCAAGCCCGCCGCGCTGGGCGTCCAAGGCGCGAAGCGCGCGATCTACCACCACCACGAAGACATCGCCGCGCCGCTGGCCTCGGGTTCGTTCCGGTTGAGCGCGCTCGCGATCGTGCCGTGTTCGATGGGCTGCGCGGGCAAGATCGCGCACGGGATCTCCGGCGATCTGGTCGAACGCGCCGCCGACGTGATGATCAAGGAACGCCGCTCGCTCGTCGTCGTCCCGCGCGAAACCCCGCTCTCCGCCGTGCATCTCGAAAACCTGCTCGCCCTCGCGCGCCTGGGCGTGACGGTGCTCCCCGCCGCGCCCGGCTTTTACGGCCGCCCGAAGAAGATCGGTGACATGGTGGACTTCGTGGTCGCCCGCGTGCTGGACCACCTGGGCGTCGAGCACCGATTGGGGCCGCGCTGGGGAAGCAGAACGTAAAACGTAAAACGTAAAACGTAAAACGTAACTACGTAAAGCGTGATTTCCTTACGCGTACGCCATGCGCCGAGTTTGCGTCCATTACGTAATTACGTTTTACGCCTCCCGCACCCGCCTCAGCGTCTCCGCGTTCCGCCCTTTCCGGCCCACTAGCATTGACATGTCGTAATATTACGATATATTGATTAATGAGGAGGCTGGAACGATGAAGACCAAGCGCGCGCCGCTGAAACTGATCCGCCTGGAGGCCCTCGAACAGGCCGCCGAATGCCTGCGGGCGCTCGCCCATCCGCACCGCCTGCGCATCGTCCAGATGCTCCTGCACGGACGCTACACCGTGGGGGAACTGGCCGAAGCCTGCGGCATCCCCAGCCACATGGCCTCCGAACACCTGCGCCTGATGCAGCGCTGCGGTTTTCTGGTCAACGAAAAGGAAGGGCGCAAGGCCTACTACCGCGTCGCCGAAGCGCACCTGGAACGGATCATGGCCTGCATCGAAGCACGCTTCGGAAACCGGAACTGACGCTACATAGGGAGGACTCCGCGATGAACGCCACCATTACGCCGGCCGAACTGGGCACGCTGCTCCGCAAGGACCCGGCGATCGACCTGATCGACGTGCGCACGCCCGCCGAATTCGAGGAAGTGCATCTCTCCGCCGCGCGCAACGTCCCGCTCGACCGGCTGGACCCCAAGGCCCTGCTGGCTTCGCGCGCGCCGGGCAGCGGCAACGCGGAGCCGCTCTACGTCATCTGCCGTTCGGGCAGCCGCGGCAAGCAGGCGTGCGAGGCCTTCGCGAAGGCGGGCTTCGCGGGCGCGGTCAACGTCGAAGGCGGCACGCTGGCCTGCGTGGACGCGGGGCTGCCCGCCGTCCGCGGCCGTAAGACGATCTCGCTGGAACGCCAGGTCCGCATCTGCGCCGGCGCGCTGGTGCTGGGCGGCGCGCTGCTGAGCTGGTTCGTGCATCCGGCGTACGTGGCGCTCTCCGGCTTCGTCGGCGCGGGGCTGATCTTTGCCGGCATCACCGATACGTGCGGCATGGGCGTGATGCTCGCGCGCATGCCCTGGAATCAGGCGGCGGCGAACACCAACGCGGCGGGAAGCTGTCCCGTGCGCACGAACTGAAACGTTGAGGAAGGGGGAGCATCATGAGACTCGTCATCGTCGGCGGTGTGGCAGGCGGCGCGTCCGCGGCGGCCCGCGCGCGCAGGCTCTCGGAAGACGCGGAGATCGTGCTCGTCGAGCGCGGCCCGGACGTCTCGTTCGCGAATTGCGGGCTTCCGTATTACGTGGGCGGCGAGATCGCCGCGCGGGAGAAGCTGCTGGTCACTTCGCCCGAGATGCTGCGCAAACGCTTCAAGCTCGACGTCCGCACGCGTTCGCAGGTGGAATCGATCGACCGCACGAACAAGAGCGTGCGCATTCGCGACCTCGCCGCGGACAAGGTCTACGACGAACGCTACGACAAGCTGATCCTCGCGCCCGGCGCCGCGCCGCTGCGCCCGCCGATCCCCGGCATCGACCTGCCCGGCATCTTCACCCTGCGCAACCTGCAGGACGTGGACCGCATCAAGGCCGCGGTGGACGGCGGCGTCACGCAGGCCGTCGTCGTCGGCGCGGGCTTTATCGGCCTGGAACTCGTCGAAAACTTCGTCAAGCGCGGCCTCGCGACCACCGTCGTCGAACTCCAGGACCAGGTGATGCCCCCGTTCGACAAGGAAATGACCGCGCCGATCCTGGCGACGCTGAAGGCCAAGGGCGTCACCGTGCTGCTCGGGCAGTCGGCCGAAGCCTTTGAAGCCGCGACCGGAGGCTTGACCGTCCGGCTCAAGTCCGGCCCGTCCCTGCCCGCGCAACTGGTGATCCTCGGCGTCGGCGTGCGCCCCGAAAACAAGCTCGCCGTGGACGCGGGGCTCGACGTCGGCCCGCGCGGCGGCATCAAGGTGAACGACCGCATGCTGACCAGCGATCCGGACATCTACGCGGTCGGCGACGCCGTCGAGACCCGGGACTTCGTCTCGGGCGGGCCCACGCAGGTGCCGCTGGCGGGTCCGGCGAATCGCCAAGGCCGCCTGGCCGCGAACCACATCTTCGGCGCGCCGGGTGCGTACCGCGGCACGCAGGGCACCGCCGTCGTCGGCGTCTTCGGGCTCGTCGCGGCGATGACGGGGGCGTCGGAAAAAATCCTGCGCCGGACCAACACGCCCTTCCGCAAGATCTACATCCATCCGGCGAACCACGCGGGCTACTACCCCGGCGCCGAAGGCATGAGCCTGAAGCTGCTCTTCGATCCCGCCGACGGGAGAATTCTTGGCGCGCAAGCCGTGGGCGGCGCGGGCGTGGACAAACGCATCGACGTGCTCGCCGTGGCGCTCCAGGCGCGCATGACCGTCTACGACCTCGAAGAGATGGAACTCGCCTACGCGCCGCAGTTCGGTTCGGCCAAAGACCCCGTGAACATGGCCGGCTTCGTCGCCGCCGGAATGCTGCGCGGCGAACACCCGCAGGTGGATGTGGACGCCGTGCTCGCGCAGGCCGCGTCGGAACCCGCCGCCGCCGGAATGCTGCGCGGCGAACACCCGCAGGTGGAGGTGGACGCCGTGCTCGCGCAGGCTGCGTCGGAGCCCGCCGCCGCCGGGATGCTGCGCGGCGAACACCCGCAGGTGGAGGTGGACGCCGTGCTCGCGCAAGCCGCGTCGGAGCCCGTCGCCGCGCGCCCGTTCCTCCTCGACGTCCGCACGCCCGCCGAATTCGCCGCCGGCCACCTCCCCGGCGCCGTGAACATCCCCGTCGACGACCTGCGCGCGCGCCTGCACGAGGTCCCCCAGGACCGCCCCGTAGCCGCCTACTGCCAGGTCGGCATGCGCGGCTACCTCGCCACCCGCATCCTGCGCCAGCGCGGCTTCGACGCCGCGAACATCGGCGGCGGCTACCGCACCTACCGGCTATACCACCCGGAAGGGTGATGAATTTTCCTTCCAACCAGCCCCCTCTCCGATCTCCCCTCTCCCTCGAAGGGAGAGGGGTGGGGGGTGAGGGTGCAGAGTCGCCGAATAACCTCGCACGAGCGAGCCCATCGGCGGACCCACGGCCTACCAACAGCGAGTTTCGCGCAAAGACGCTAAGACGCCAAGAACAGCAGAACAGCAGAACAGCGGAACAGCAGAACAGCAGAACAGCAGAACAGCTCTTCCACCAAGGGCACGAAGATCACGAAGGACGGCGAGCCCCTCCGCGTGCGGCCTGCTCGACGCCCTACCAGTTGTTGAACCCGCCGTCCGGCCGTTCGTAGATCGGCGCGGTCCACTGCTTCCAGGGGTGATTCGCGAGCTTCGATTCGTCCACGTCGATGCCCAGGCCCGGGGCCGTGGGCACCTCGAAGAAGGGCGCCTTGAAGACGTGCGAACTCTGGAAGAGCCCCGGGGCGAGCTCCGTCGGTATGCAGTATTCGAGCAGCAGGAAGTTGGGGATCGCGACGCCGAGTTGCACGCACGCGGCGGTGCTGATCGGGCCCAGCGGGTTGTGCGGGACCACGTCGATGTAATGCGTCTCGGCCATCGCGGCCACCTTCTTCGCTTCGGTCAGGCCGCCGACGTTGCAGAGGTCGATGCGCGCGTAGTCGATCGCGTCGGACTCGATCAACTGCTGGAACTCCCACTTGCTGCTGCATTCTTCGCCCACGGCCAGCGGCACGCGCGCGCGCTGGCGGAACGCGAGGTAGCTCTTGGGGCTGACGCTGCGCAACGGGTCTTCGACGAAGAGCATCCGCAGGGGCTCCAGCCCCTGGCAGACCTGCGCGGCGGCCGGCGGGTTGAAGCGCGTATGCAGATCGACGCAGAGTTTCACCTCATCGCCGAGCAGTTCGCGCGCCTGCGTCAGCGCGGAAACGGTCTCGCGCACGGCCTGGTCCGGATCGAAGACGCCGGTCTTGTCGGCGGTGTGCCCCGCGCCCAGGCGCAGCGCGCGGAAGCCCTGCGCGACTTTCTCCTGCGCGTTGCCCAGCCCCGCGTGGCAGTAGCATTCGATGCGGTCGCGGCTGCGCCCGCCGAGCAACTGCCAGCAGGGCACGTTAAGATGCTTGCCGAGGATGTCCCACAGCGCCAGGTCCACGGCGCTGATCGCGCCCGACATCACCGTGCCGGATTCGAAAAAGCCGCCGCGGAACATGAGTTGCCAGAGGTGGTCGATGCGCCGCGGGTCCTGGCCGAGCAGGTGCGGCTTGAAGCTCTCGACGATCGCGGCCATGCCGAGTTCGCGGCCGGAGATTCCGCCTTCGCCCCAGCCGTGGATGCCCGTGTCGGTCTCGACCTTGACCATGAACATCCCGCGATGCCCGTACGTGATCATCACGGGGGTGACGGCTGTAATTTTCATCGGAAGGCTCCCCGCCGGCGCGGGCCCACCGCGCGGCTACGTCCGTACTAGAGGGAGTTGGCGGGTTGTCAAACCACGCGCTAGGCCGGCGTGACCAGCGGCGTGCCGTACGGCAGCGGCTGTTCGACCGGCGCGAACTCTTCGCAGGCGGCCCAGAGCTTCGAGAAATCCTTGTTCACGTCGCCGCTCAGGCAGTCGGTGATCTCGCCCTGCGCGAATTCGTGCTTCTCGCAGATCTTGCGGAAGCTGAAGGCCTGTTCGTAAAACGCGCAGACCAGCCGGCGCATGTTGTCGATGCCTTCGCCCAGGTACTTCCCGTAGGCTTCGAAGCGCTGCGCCGAGACGTCGTTCGCGCTCAGCGCCTCGTGGATCGCGTCGGCCGCCAGCACGCCGCTCTTCAGCGCCAGCATCACGCCGGACGAAAAGATCGGATCGAGGAAGCCGAAGGCGTCGCCCGCGAGCAGCAGGCCGTCGCTGGCGCAGTGGCGCGAACGGAACGAGTATTCGCCGGTCACGAAGTAGTTGCCCACCTGCTGCCCGGCGGACGTGTACTTGTCGATCCAGGCGTTCTGCTTCACTTCGCGCTGGAAGACGTCCTTCGGTTCGCGCACGCCCTCGCGGAAGAGGTAGCTCGCGTCGGCCACGACCCCGACGCTGATCATGTCGTTGTGCTGCGGGATGTACCAGAACCAGCCCTTCTGCGGGACGTAGGCCACCGTCGTCGCGCCGCCGACCTTGCCTTCGTCGCGCAGCGCTCCTTTAAAGTACGTCCAAACGGCCACCTTGTTCAGCTTCGGGTCGGGGATGCGCCAGCCCTTGCGCGACGCGGTAAAGCTCTCGCGGCCCGTGCAATCCAGCGTCATCGGCGCGCGGTATTCGTGCGTCGCGCCGCTCTTGTCCTGCACCTTCACGCCCACGGTGCGCGGGCCGTCGGTGAGGTACTCCTTGAGCGTGTGTTCTTCTTTGACGACGGCGCCCTTCTCGCGCGCGTTGTCCATCAGCATCTGGTCGAACTCGGAGCGCAGCACCTGCCAGGTCTGCGCGATCTCTTCGGGGTAGCGCGTGTAAAAGTAGAACGGCTGCGAGGCCTTGCCCGAGGGCGAGACGAACTGGACGCTGTACTTTTTGACGAAGCAGGAGGCGCGCATCTTCTCGAGCATCCCGATGCGCTGCAGCGGGTGGAAGGTGAACGGCAGGAGCGATTCGCCGATGTGGTAGCGCGGGAACTTCTCGCGCTCGAGCAGCAGCACGCGCCGCCCGTGCAGCGCCAGCGCCGCGGCGGCCGAACAGCCCGCCGGCCCCGCGCCGACGACGATCGCATCCCAGTGTTGCGGATTGGCTTCCACCATGGTGTCAGGCTCCCACGAGGTCCCGGTTCGATGCCTGTTACCATAAAGAGGAACGCCGGGCGCGTCAATTATAAACTACGTTTACGTACGATTCGGGCTAAGCCCTGAATTTCTCAGATGTTGAACGTTTCGAACCGGTCAAAATCCCAGCCGTTCATGGAATTAACCCGCGCCCCGATTTATCGTATGCGCGGCGGGTAAGGACCAGGTCCGGGACCGGAGCGGGCATGTTCAAGCGGCTGTGGATCGTCTTCGACTCGATCAAGATCGCGCACTCGATCTTCGCGCTGCCCTTCGCGCTTGTGGCGATGCTGGTGGCCGCGGGCGGCTGGCCGGCGTGGAACGTCGTCGCCTGGATCGTCGTCTGCATGGTCAGCGGGCGCAGCGCGGCGATGGCCTTCAACCGCTGGGCCGACCGCGGCTTCGACGCCGCCAACCCGCGCACGGCCACGCGCCCCAGCGTCACCGGGCTCGTCTCGCCGAACTTCCTGATGGCCTTCGTGCTCGCCAATGCCGCGGTCTTTCTGGCCGCCGCGTGGATGCTCAACCCCGTCTGCTTCTACTGCGCCGCGCCGGTGCTCCTGATTCTCTGCGGCTACAGTTACGCGAAGCGCTTCACCAGCCTCTGCCACTTCTGGCTGGGGCTCTCGCTGGGGCTCGCGCCGCTGGGCGCGCACCTGGCCGTCCGCGGGGACCTCGCGCCGCTCCCGCATCTCGGCCAGGCCTGGCACCTCCCGTTCGAACTCTTCCCGCTGCTGCTCGTCGCCGCGGTGCTCTGCTGGGTCAGCGGCTTCGACCTGATCTACGCCTGCCAGGATTTCAAGATCGACAGCGCCGACGAACGCCTGCATTCGATGCCCAAGGCCTTGGGCATCAAGGGCGCGCTGGTGCTCTCGGCCGTGCTGCACGTTCTGGCTGCCGCGCTGCTGGCGGGCCTGGGCGTATACGCCGGCATGGGCCCGACGTACTACGCCGCCGTCGCCGTCGTCGCGGGGCTGCTGGTGTACGAACACTGGATCGTGCGCCCGGACGATCTCTCGCGCGTCAACGTCGCCTTCTTCACCCTCAACGGCGCCGTCAGCCTGGTGCTCTTCGCCGCCGTGCTGCTCGAACGCGTGATCTTGAACCACGGATAGCCCATGCCTTCGTCTGAGCCGTTCCGTTCCTGCCTTGCCTTCTCCGTGCCTCCGTGTCTCCGTGGTGAATTACAACCATGACCGTCCGCATCGGCTCCGTCCCGTACCTCAACTCCAAGGTGTTGATCCACGGCCTGGAGCCCGAAGGCGCCGCGCCCGACGGCACGCCGTACACGCTGGAACTGCTCGCGCCGAGCCTCCTCGCGAAGCGCCTCTCCGCCGGCGGCCTGGACGTCGCGCTGGTCAGTTCGGTCGAATACTTCCGCCATCCCGAGTACACGCTGCTGCCGGGCCTGGGCGTCTGCGGCGACCGCGAAATGTGGAGCATCCAGCTCTTCTGCCGAACGGACGTGAAGGACCTGCGCCGCGTGGGCCTCGATCCCGCCAGCGAGACCACCAACGCGCTGCTGCGGGTGATCCTTTCGCAGAAGCACAAGCTGAACGTCGAATACGTGCCGCTCGACCGCCACGAAGACCCGCGCCAGCGCGACGACCTGGACGGCTTCCTGCGCATCGGCGACCCGTGCCTGCGGATGCTCGGCCGCGCCCCTGAATTCCAGACCCTGGACCTCCAGTCCGAATGGCGCGCGCTCACCGGCCTGCCGTTCGTTTACGCGGCGTGGCTCGTGCGCGGCGGCGCGGACCTGCGCGGCATCCCCGAACTGCTCACGCGCGCGAAGGCCGCAGGCGTGGCGCACGCGGGCGAGATCGCCGACGAATTCGCCGCCGAGATCGGTTTCGAGTTCGAACGCGCGAAGGAGTACGTGGCCGCGATCGTCCACTATGAAATGGAAGGCCCGTACATCGAAGGCTTGAAGCGCTTCCAGGCGTGCCTGGTGAAGGAAGGGATCGTGCGCGCGGAACGGCCGATTGTATTTTACGGTGCGTAGCCGGGCCTAAGGAATGAACGGCACGCACTGCGGCTCGCTTGCTTTCGCGCCACGAACGGATAGGGAAGGGCAAGCACCCGCGTCGGAGGCACCCGCATGATCTCCAAGGCCCTCGTCACCCTGGTTTACGGACTCTGGCTGATGGCCAACGGCACGCTGCGCTACGTGGAAGCGCAGAGCGTCCCGGCGCTGGGCTTCGGCCTGGCCATGGGCGTCCTGGCGCTCGTCGCCGCCGTGCTGCTCTTCAAGCAGAAGCGCCTCGCGGCCTACATCCTGACCGTCGTGGTCCTGCTCTTCGTGGTCGGCTTCTTCGTCTCCAAGTCGATGAAAGAGGGCTTCCAGACCCGCGTGGTCGTGACGCTCGTGGCCAGCCTGATCGAGGCCGTCGTGCTCTTCCTGCCCGCCCGCGCCGCCCAGGAATCCTCGGGGACCTGACCGGGGTTCGCATGGGAACCACGCACGCCCCCCGCCTCGTCACGCCGCTCGTCGCCTGCATCTGCGGGCAGGACGAACGCTACGCCGCCGCGCTCCCGGAACTCGAAGCCCTCTTCGGCCCGCGCGAACTCGAAAGCCCCGTCTACCCCTTCGACAAGACCGCCTACTACGAACCCGAGATGGGCGCGGGCCTCAAGCGCCGCTTCGTCACCTTCAAGAACCTCGCCGACCCCGCAAGCCTCGTCGATTGGAAGCTCGCGACCAACGCGCTCGAACAGCGCTTCGCCGCCGAAGATTCGCGCCGCACGATCAACCTCGACGCGGGGTACCTCACCGGCGCCAAGCTGGTGCTGGCCAGCACCAAGGACTTCGCGCACCGGATCTATCTGCGCGACGGCATCTTCGCCGAAATCACCCTCGCGTTCCGCGGCGGGGCGTGGCTGGCCCACGAGTGCACCTTTCCCGACTTCCGCGCGCCCGCGTACCATCCGTTCCTGAGCCAGGCGCGCGACGCGCACCTGCGAAAGTGCGCGGATTGTCCTGAATGAGGCCCCGCTCGAACCGTCTAATAATCGATCCCACTTTTGCGAGGAACCGCGCATGCATGCTCATGGGATGAAGATCGGGCTCGCCGCGCTGGCCTTTCTGTCCCTCGGCCTCGGCGGCTGGTCGCTCTCCGAACGCTCCGCGCGCCAGAGCGCCGAACGCGCCGCGGCCCTGCGCCAGGACCAGCTCGAGACCCAGGGCCAGGAACTCGCCCGCGTCGCCAAGGACGGGCGCGAGACTTCCGACCGGCTCGGCGCCGTCCAGGCCGACCTCAAGCGCCTCAAGGACCAGATCGCCGCCGAGACCCGCGCGCACCGCGAAGAGACCGACCGCATGCTGGCGCAGAAGGGCGAGCTGATGAAGCAGCTTGAGGAACTGACCCTGCAGCTCGAACGCACCGACCTGCGCAACAAGAACCTCGCCGAGGACCTCCGCGGCGCCCTCGCCGGCAGCCGCAAACTCGAAGACGTGCTCGCCGCTGAACGCGCCGAGAGCAAGGACGCCCGCAACGCGCTCGACCACGAACTGCGGAACGCGCGCAGCGAGACCGAGAAGGCCCGCCGCGAGGCCAAGCAGACCACGGAGGCGCTCAAGAAATCGCAAAAGGACTCGCAGGACCTCGCCCAGGACCTGCAGCGCACCGCCGACGCCGCCCGCGACGCCGAAAAGGAAAACGACCAGCTCTCCCGGGACCTCCAGCAGGTCGCCCGCGACCGCGACCAGGCCACGTGGTCGATCCAGCAGTACCAGGCCGCGCTGAACAACGCCTACGGCGCGCTGCGCACGCGCGAACGCGAGATCGAAGGCCTGCGCCGCGAGATCGCCCGAATCCAGCAGAGCAACCAGAACCTCCAGCAACAGGTCGCCGGCCTGAACGCCGAAGTCGCCCGCCTCCGCAAACTCCTCCCCCCCGGCACGCCGTGAGTGCCGAGACCGCAACGCCCGCCACGCGCTCCCCCTTGAAGCCCCCGGTGCTTGTAGATTAGAGCCGTTCCAGGGGTGCCACATCACGAAGCGAAGCGAAGTGTTGTGCCACGGCATGCGGAGCAGCCAGCTCACGCGCATGCAGGGAGCGAAGCAGCGCCCGCCCCACAATGAGGCCCCGGTGCTTGTAGATTAGAGCCGTTCCAGGGGGTGCCACATCACGAAGCGAATCGAAGTGTTGTGCTCGGGACGCGGAGCAGCCTGCCCACGCGCATGCAGAGAGCGAAGCAGCGCCCGCCCCGCGATGGAGGCCCCGGTGCTTGTAGATTCGAGCCGTACCAGGGGTGCCACATCACGAGCGAAGCGAAGTGTTGTGCCCGGGATGCGGAGCAGCCCACCCATGCGCATGCAAGCAGTGAAAGGCCCCCGCCCCGCGATGGAGCCGGCATGGAAATGAAGCCACCGCGCATCCAAGGAACCTGTGCGCCCCCTCGCGCCGCCCCTACCCCGAAGGGGTAGCAGGTGAAAGCCCAGGGTTGCGTGCGCAGCACGCTACCCTGGGTATGAGCGGCATCGGCGTGCTTCCCTGCATGGGAAGCACGGTGCCCGGGCAACCGTGCTGCCCCTGCAGGGCAGATGTTGCGAGCGCCGCTACCCAGGGTAGCGCGCTGCGCGCGCAACCCTGGGCTATCACCTGTTGCCTCTTCGAGGCAAGCGACGGCACGAACGGCAAGGGCCGATGATCCGACGAAGGCAGGGGAGGGAGAGTCCCCTGATTGCGGCAGATGAAGCAGCGCCCGCTCCGCCATGAGGCCCCGGTGCTTGTAGATTAGAGCCGTTCCAGGGGTGCCACATCACGAGCGAAGCGAAGTGTTGTGCCTCGGGACGCGGAGCAGCCCGCCCACGCGCAGCAGTGGAGCGAAGCAGAGCCCAAGCCCCGCCATGAGGCCTTCGGTGCTTGTAGATTCGAGCTGTTCCGGGGGTGCCACATCACGAAGCGAAGTGTTGTGCCCCGGCAAGCGGAGCAGCCAGCCCACGCGCTCGCAGACCGTGAAAGCCCCCCGCCCGCACGCATGCACGCATAGAAATGAACCCACCGCGCATCCCAGGTACCCGTGCCCTCGCGCGCCCCTACCCCGAAGGGGTAGCAGGTGAAAGCCCAGGGTTGCGTGCGTAGCACGCTACCCTGGGTATGAGCGGCATCGGCGCGCTTCCCTGCATGGGAAGCACGGTGCCCGGGCAACCGGTGAATCCCGGAAGAAGTCCGCGCGCTGCCTAGTCGTATAGACCGCAGCTTGCATGCTTTATTTCTCTTTCGTCATTTTGGCAAATTCGCGTTGCCTTCCTATGCGTATGGGCATTAATGCGTAGGGAAATCGAGTCTATTATTGCGGCGGAGGTTCGGCGATTCGGCAAGGAGACGGCAGGATGATGCGGACGTGCGCGGTGGTGGCGTGGGTGTGTCTCGCGAGTGCGCTGGCGCGGGCCGAGGAGCCCCTCGAAGTGGCGCCCGTGCAGGACAAGACGATCAGTTCCACCGAGCCCGGCCAGCCGCACAAGGTCGACGGCGAACGCCCCACCATGCGCCTGATGGGCGGGCAGGAAAAACACCGCGTCTGCATGCTCTTCGAGTTCAAGGACCAGGCCGCGAAGCCCTGCGCCGGCGCCGTGCTGCGCCTCACCACCGACAAGTGCTGGCCGAACAGCAAGGACCAGTACATCCGCGTGCACCGCCTGGTGCGGCCCTTCGCGGAACTCTTCTCGTCCTGGACCGACTCCGTCGAGGCCGACAAGTGGATCAACCAGGGCGGCGACTTCGACCCCGCGGCCATCTGCGCGCGCAAGATCACCGCGAAAGACGGCGGGGAAGGGAAGGCGATCGACATCGACGTCACCCCGCTGGTGCAGATGTGGCAGGCCAAGCGCGTTCCCAACTACGGCCTGATCCTGACCCTCGAAGACGCCAGCGACATGAACATCCACGTCACCTCGCGCGAGAACGGCACCAAGCCCAAACTGCTCCTCTATTACGCCTCCGCGCCCCCCAAGAACCCCGACATGATGCCGCTCACGGCGCTCAAGCCGCTCGGCACGATGCCGCAGTTCAAGACCGAGATTCTGACGCAGAGCCTGAACAAGGGGAACGTGGGCGCGGACTACAAGGCCCGCCTGCTCGCCAAGGGCGGCATCGCGCCGTATGCCTGGAAGGCGACCGGCCTGCCCGAAGGCCTGGCGCTGGCCGAGGACGGTAACCTGACCGGCAAGCCCGCCAAGGCCGGGCACTACACGCTGCAACTGACGGTCACGGGTTCGGACAAGCGCAGCGCGAGCGGCAAGATCGACCTTGAGATCGGCGGCGAAGAGAAGACTGCCATGGCCGGCGCCGATCCCAAGACGCCCGACGCCCCCAAGCCCGAAAAGAAATCCGGCGGCCTCGAAGACGAGTAACCGCCGGACGTATTCGGAATCGTTAAGAAGGTTGGAAGCGAAGGACTACGCCGCGGGGCGCGTCGCGCCGTGCGCGTCGGACTCGGTCGGCACGCCCGATTCGGAAGGCGCAGCGGCCGGAACCGTTTCCAGCACCGGCGTGGCGTTGCGGTAGCGTTCGAAGGCGCTCGCGGACCAGATTTCCATGCGTCCGTTCAGCTTCAGGATCACCACGCGGTTGTTCGAACCGCCCAGGTAGCGGGTGACCATGTCGGGCGTCACGGCCAGCTTGCCGCCCTCGACGTTCACCTTCACCGCGCCGTCGAACAGCTTGCGGATCTCTTCGCGCTGCGCGGGCTTCTTGGCGTTGGCTTCCAGGCGTTCGCGGTCGGCCTGCGTGTACGCGACGACGCACTTTTCGTGGAAGGACGGCACCGAGTGCGGCAGGACGTACACCGCTTCGGTCAGCGCCATGTCGTCGGGCATCGGCACCGCGTTCTCGGCCAGGATCTTCTCCCAGTTCTGCCCGGCGCGGCGCTCGTTCCAGCGCTTCTCGGCCGCGATGCGCATCTGTTCGGCCGGGTCGCTGTTGTCCCCGCCCTTGGGGAAGAAGACGAAGTGCGAGGCCGTCAGCGCCAGCACCACGCAGGCGGCGGCAAAGGCCACGTAGCGCAGCCAGGGGCCGCGCGGTTCGGGCCGGCGCGTCGAATTCAGCCGCGCGGTCACGCGCGTGGCCGCCGATTCGGGCGGGGCCACCGGCGCGATGCGCTTGGTGGAAGAGGTGTTCTCGACCGTGGGCGCGACGTTGGGCAGGCGCACGCCGGTGGAACCGGGGCGCTTCTGCAACTGGCTGCGCTTGCTGTGCTCGATCGCTTCGCTGATGCGGCGTTCAAGGTTCTTGCGGAAGACCGCGGACGGTTCGACCAGGTTGATGCGCTTGGCGGCCTTGAAGACCGAGCGGAACTGCTCGTACTCGTCGCGGCAGGACGCGCAGCCTTCCAGGTGCTTGTGGACGGCCGCTTCGCGATCGGAAGAGAGTTCGTGCTGGATCAGCGCGACCAGATCTTCCTGAATCTTTTCTTCGCAGGCCATCGTCGTCTTCCCGGGCGTTGTCCGCCGCCCGTCAGGTGGTTTCGCCTTCGGCCTTCCAGGGGCCGGTGGCGCCCTTCATCGAACGCGCCAGACTGTCCTTCAGGCGCTTCACCGCGTGGAACATCCGGCTCTTCACCGTCCCGACCGGAATGCCCAGCGTCTCGCCAATCTCGTGGTACTTCATGCCCTGCACTTCGCTGAGGATGAAGACCAGTTTGTGGTCCTCGGGCAGTTCGTCGATCGCTTCGACCAGCGTATCGGCGAGTTCCTCCTTGCGGGCCGTCTCCTGCGGGTCTTCCGTCCGCAGCGGAACCGTCTCGGCCAGCGCGCTTCCGCCGGGGGTTTCCGCGTCGAGCGAGACGTTCTTGCGTTCCGACTTCGTCCGCCGCAGATAATCGATCCAGCAGTTGCGCCCGATCCGGTACAGATAGGTCGTGAACTTCGCCTGGGGTTCGTATTCGTTCTTGTGCGTGTACAACCGCATGAAGACCTCTTGCGTCAGGTCTTCGGCAAGCGAATGATCCCACACCAAGCGGTAGAAAAAGTTCAGCAGGCCTACCTGGTGCCGCTTTACAAGCTTGTCAAAGGCGGTCTCGTCACCGTCACGAAACTCGCGCATCAGCTCGGGGTCGGTCTTCATCGGTGGGACCCCGAACCCACGTGCTTGTAAACGGTGGCGAAAAGAGGAAGGTTCAACAAAACTATGATGCTCAAGTGCATAACGCACCTTGAGTTAGATGGCGAAATAGCCTGCCCTGCTGTCTTCACAACGTGCTTCTCCGGTCCGGCTTGCAGACTCTTTTAATAATACTCCCAACTTGGCAAAACGGAATGGGGTTATCGGAACCCTGCGTAAAAGTACCGCCGTCTTAGCGAACGCCCGCGTGCGCTTCGGCCTTTTGGGCGTCTTCGATGGCCCTTTCCAGGACCGCGGCGGGGTCCACGCCCTCGTCGGCGGGATCGGAGATCGCCTGACCGTACCGAATCTGCACGTCCTTCAGGTCGTGTTGCTGGACGACCGCGTTACGCACGCGTGCAATCACGGCCTCGCCGCCCTGCGCCGTCGTTCCGCTTAGCAGAATTGCGAAGCGCCCGGGGCTGAGCACATAGGTTGCATCGTACAGGCGCACGCTCGACTTCAAGGTCTTCGCCAGCGAACGCCAGGCGAGGTAATGCGGGACGCTCATGCGCCCCTGCTGGTCGATCTCGGCCACCACCACGCCCACCTGTTTGCCGATGCGGCGCGCGCGCTGGTGTTCGGCGGCCAGGGCTTCGCGCATGCGCGCTTCGCCCTGCAAGCCGGTAAGCGGGTCTTCGTCGGCGGGGCGTTCGTACCGCGAGCCCATCTGCCGCGCGAGCAGCACGCCGGCCAAGCCCGAGGGCACCGCGCAGACGGCCAGCGCCCAGAGGATGGAGGGGGCTTTCTTGTCCAGGTTGTCGAAGGAGAGCGCCACCAGCGCGCCCATGGCGAGGCAGGCCATCATCGCCACGAGTCCAAAAATCCAGCCGCGAAGCGAAAGCACCGAAGCGTTCATAGGAGAAAATACTCCAACGCGCGCGAAACTCGACTTCATATATCGCTAGATGCGTATACCATGCTACGCGGCGGCTGAAAGGGCTAACTTGAGTAAATTGCAACGCTTCCCGCAGGATATGGCGTAGTGAAACGAGGTTCACGAAACAAGGCGCATATGCGTTTGTTTCCTGGAGACGGGCCCTTGCCTGACGTGAAACGTTCCTCCCACAACCCGGTGCTCGAGCCCTGCGAGTCCCCTTCTTTCCGCGCCCTGGCCGAACTCGGCGGCGTCGGCATCTGGCAGATCGACCTGCAGGGCCGGACGCTGTACGCCAACCCCGCGATGCGCGAAATGATGCAGGTCGCGCCGAAGTTCGACCTTCGCGGCGTCTCGTACAAGACCTTCTTCGACGCCGCGAACAACGCGCACGTCAAGAAGCAGCACGCCCTGCGCCGGCGCGGGATCGTGAACCAGTACGAAGTCGAACTGACCGGGCGGAAAGGCCGCAAGCGCATCATCCTGATCCACGGCGCGCCTGAAAAAGACCTTCGCGGCAAGGTCCGCAGCATGATCGCGACGGTGACCGACCTGACCGATCTGCGGAACGCGGAGGCCGCGCTGCGGAAGAACGAGCAGCTTTACCGCCGCACGGTGGACGCCGTGCCGGGCGGGGTCGTGATGGTGGATGCCACCGGCGCGCTGCGCCTGTCCAACGTGATGGCCCGGGAGTTCCTCGGGCAGGAACTGGACTACGCGAACGTCGACGACTGGAAGCACCGCGTCTTTCACGAAAACGGCACCGAATGCCCGCTCGAAGACCTGCCGGTCTCGCGCTGCCTGCGTACGGGCAAGGCCCAGCCGCCCGCGACGCTGGGCGTCCTGCGCATGGACGGGACGATGTGCTGGGCGCTCTACACGGCCATCCCCATCGAAGGCGAGGGCAAGGGCCCGCCCACGGGCGCGGTGCTGACCTTCCTGGACCTGACCGCGCGCAAGCGCGTGGAACAGGAACTCCAGGAGAGCGAGGACCGCTTCCGCCGCCTGGCCGAATGCACGAACGAAGGCGTCGTGATCCACGACCAGGGCATCATCCTGGACCTCAACCGCGCCGCGCTGCAGATGTTCGGGTACAAGCACCACGAAGTGCTGGGGCGCAACGTCCTGGAATTCGCCCCGGCGGAAGCGCGGTCGGCGATGATCCGCAACTTCACCTCCAGCACGGAAAAGTCGTACGAGAGCACCGGGCTGCGCAAGGACGGCACGACCTTTCCGGTCGAAGCGCGCGGGCGCATGATCAATTACCAGGGGCGCCTGGTGCGCGTGGTGGCCCTGCGCGACCTGACCGAACGCCGGCGCGCCGACGCGGCGCTGCGCGCGAGCGAGGAACGCTACCGCGCGTTCGTCTCGCAGAGCAGCGAGGCGATCTGGCGCTTCGAGTTCAAGCGCCCGCTGCCGCTGGGGGTCTCCGACCGCGCCTGGATCGCGCGCGTCTACCGCGACGGCTACCTGGCCGAATGCAACGACGCCATGGCGCGGATGTACGGGTACGAACGCGCCGCCGAGATCGTGGGCCTGGGGCTCGGGCAGATGCTGCCGCGCGAGGACCCGCGCAACCTGGAACTGTTCCAGCGCTTCCGCCGCGAAGGCCATCGCCTGGTGGACGTGGAATCGCACGAAGTGGACCGCATGGGCCGCTCGAAGTTTTTCCTGAACAACATGGTCGGCACCGTGGAAAACGGGTGCCTGGTGCGCGTCTGGGGCACTCAGCGCGACATCAGCGAACTCAAGCGCGCCGAAGCCTCCGTGCGCCGGCTCTCGCGCCGCCTGCTGGAAGCCCAGGAAGCCGAACGCCGCCGCGTCGCGCGCGAACTCCACGACGGCGTCAGCCAGGTGATCTCCGCCGCGAAGTACAACGCGCTCGCGTCGGCCCACCGCCTGAACGGGCAGGCCCCGCGCGCCAAACTGGAACTCCAGAAGATCTCCTCGCTGCTGGACAAGGCCATCCAGGAGGTCCGGCGCATCTCGCACAACCTGCGCCCGACGGTGCTCGACGACCTGGGCATGGTGGCCGCGGTGCGCAGCACCTGCGAGGACTTCCGCAACCGCACCAACCTGGCCATGCGCCTCCGCTTCAAGCAGGTGCCGCGGATCATCTCGCCCGAGACCGAACTGGCCGTCTTCCGCATCCTGCAGGAAGCGCTGACCAACATCGAAAAGCACGCCCGCGCCCGCGCGGTGGACGTGCGCCTTGCACATTCCAAAGGGATGCTTACGCTGGAAATACGCGACGACGGACGCGGCTTCAGCACCGACCCAGCGCAGCGCAAGCCCGGCCACGGCCTGGGCCTGGATCACATGCGCGAACGCGCCGGCTTCGTAGGCGGCCGCATGGACGTGAAGTCGGGGCTCCGCAAGGGCACCGCGCTGCGCGTCGTCGTCCCGCTCGAACCCGGCGCCCTGGCTTCCGGCGAATAAGGCCGCGGGCCGGGCCGCCGCGATCTTTTTCCTGGCCCGGAGCCCCGCATGCACGCCTCACCTTGGATCTACAACGCCGCGCGCCCCGACCCGTTCAGCCTCAAACGCCTGGTCGCCCACGAGTCCTTCAAGGGCCTGAAGGACGAGGCCCTGGCCGTCGCGATCTGGCGCTACACCGTCGATCCGGTGACGGGCTTCTACCACTTCTGGTCGCCCGCCGACCGGGAGTTCGGCCCCGTAAGCCACGGGCTGGGCACGGTCTCCGACCCGCTCAAACTGCTCAACTCCCACGGCGCGATGCTCTGCGGCACCGTCGCGGCCTTCTTCGTCGCGGCGTGCGAGGCCGCCGGGCTTCCGGCGCGCATGGTGGGCGTGACCGGCCACACGATCAGCGAGGCGTACTACGACGGCGCCTGGCACCTGCTCGACTGCGACCTGCGGGCCTTCCACCGCAAGCGCGACGGCAGCCGCGCCATCGCCAGCCTGCGCGAACTGCTCCAGGATCCCACGCTGGTCAGCGATCCCGTCGAACCCAGCGCGCCGGTGTACTATCTGCCCGACCGTTCGCCCGCGGGCACGGCCGAACACTGCTACAAGCCCGGCTACGGCGACGAGATGCCCCGCAGCATCCACTGGTTCCATACCATGGATTACCTGCTGCGCCCGGGCGAGACGCTGACGCGCTACGCGCGCGAGGACGGCGGGCGCTGGCACTTTCCGCCGCACTGGGTCCGGGATTCGAAGAAGTACGAGAAGGAATGGACGCAGCGCGGGCAGCGCGAACGCTTCGCGCCGCACCGCACGTACTTCAACGGCTGCTTCGAGTACAAGCCCGACCTGACCTCGGCCAGCCGCGACCTTTCGTTGGGCGCGTGGACCCTGAGCAACATCGGCGCGGGCGAGACCGGCATGACGGCGCTCGACCCGCGCCGCCCCGGGCGCGCGGTCTTTCTCATTCATTCGCCCTGGATCGTCACGGGCGCGCCGCAGGATTTGGCCGATCCGGACAAGAAGACCGGCGCGGTGCTCGTGGACCTGGAGATCGCCCTGGCCGCGAACCGGGGCGGGCGCGGCGCCGCGGCGCTGCGGTTTTCCGGCGACGGCAAGACCTGGACCGAGGTCGCGCGGGTGACCTCCGCGGGCCGCCTGCACGCCGATCTGACGGACGAATTCGACCGCCGCTACCGCGGGCTCCTGGCCATCGACCTGGAAGGCGCCGCCGTGGCCACCTCGCTCGAGACGCAGGTCTGGTTCCAGCACACGGTGAACACCTATCCGTACCTGACGCCGGGCGAGAGCGTCTTCCGCTACCACGGACTCGACGACCACGGCCGCCGGACGCTTACCGAGGTCTGGCGCGCCGACCTGGAGACGAGCGCGGACAGTTTCGTCGAGCACATCGTCTCGTCGGCGAACCTGACGCGCGGCCCCGAGCCGCTCAACCGGCTCTCGCCCGCCGATCCCAACCGGCCGTGGCAGGCGGTCTTTCAGATCTCGCCGCGGGTGCTCTCTCCGCGCGGCATCGTGCGGGCCTGGTGCTACGCGTCCATCGCTTCGGTCAAAGGCGACCCGGACGCGCCGCCGCCGGAATACTTCGACCGCCGGCCGCGCGCGAAGCTGGAGGCGGCCCTGCACCCCGACGGCCCGTGGACGCTGCTGCGCGAGGCCGACGTGCCCGTGCACAAGCAGGGCTACCACTTCTCGCTCGACGGGACCTTTTCCGCGTCCGGAACGGATGAAACCGAGGGGGTACCGCACATCTATATGCGGGTCACCTCGGACATGCCGGGCTGGGAGATTCGCGCGGCCGTATCGTGCGCGATGCCGGTGCCGCCGTCGGGCGTCCCGCGCCTCGAGATCGTGCATCAGTGGGACGAGGACGGGCAGCCGCGCGAACACCGCCACGCCGTGCGCGATTCGAGTTCCGCGTTCGAGTACCGCGTGCTGACCGGCGGCGGAAAGGTGACGGATACGGCGGTGGCGCTGCGCGTGCCTTCCACGCGCAAGGCCTGACGCCGGTTCGGGGACGAAAGGGGAGGGGAGCCATGAAATTCCGCAAGCTGGGCAGCGCCAACGTCGAGGTCTCGGAGATCAGCTTCGGCTGCTGGACGATGGGCGGCCTGAACTGGGTCAACGGCACCCCCAACGGCTGGGCCAACGTCAACGAAGACGAGATCACCGCCGGCATCAAGGCCGCGCTCGACGCGGGCGTCAACCACTTCGACAACGCCGACGTGTACGGCAACGGCAAGGCCGAACGGATGCTCGCGCGCATCCTCGACAAACTGGGCGTGAAGTCCACCAGCGTCGTCATCGCGACCAAGATCGGGCATTTTCCCGGTACGGCCGAGCACGCGTACGAGCCCGCGCACATCCGCCACCAGTGCGAACAATCGCTGATCAACCTCCAGCGCGAGTACATCGACCTGTACTACTTCCACCACGGCAACTTCGGGCCGCAGGACAAGTATCTCGCCGGCGCCGTCGAGGCCATGAACGGCCTGGTGAAGGAAGGCAAGGTGCGCTTTAAGGGCCTGAGCGCGTACTCGGCGAACGACTTTCTGCGCCTGACGCCCGCGGTCGAGCCCGCGGTGCTGCAAAGCTGGGCGAACGCGCTCGACGACCAGTTCATCCGCGAAGGCTCGCCCGTGGACAACCTGATGAAGGAACGCGGGATTTCCTTCGTGGCCTTCAGCCCGCTCGCCCAGGGCCGGCTGCTCGACAAGTTCGACCCGAAGAAGCCGCCGGAGTTCGAGCCCGGCGACCACCGCAAGAACAACAAGGGCTTCGGCGCCGAGGCCATCGAAGCGCTGAAGCCGAAGCTGGAAAAGCTGAAGCTGCGCTTCGGCGAAAAGACCGAGGACCTGGCCGCCATGGCGATCAACTACTGCCTGGCCAACCCGCGGGTCTGCTGCGCGATCCCGGGCTTCCGCAACGAACGCCAGGCGCGCTGCAACCTGGTCGCCACGGATCGAGCGCTCTCGCCCGCGGACCTGACCTACATCCGCGAGACGCTGAAGAGCTGACCTACGCCGGGGCTTCCGCGGTGGTCAGCGCCGCCGCGAGCGCCTCGTCCGTCACGCCCTTGCGCGCCAGGAGCTGCGCGGCGCGCGTCGAGGGCATGCGCACGATACCCAGCAGCAGCAGGCCGGTGGTGATCGCCGGGGACCCGCGCCGGTTGCGTTCGGCGAGCGCGTGCTCCAGCACCCGCCGCGTCGGCCCGGCCAGCGGCAAGGTGCGGATCGGCTGCATCCACGGGGCGGGATGAAGCTCGCGCCGCACGTCCAACTCCAGTGCTTCCAAATCCACCTGCAAGGCGGCGAGGGCGCGCGCGGCGTCCCACGACGGGTTGCGCGCCAGCGCAAGCAGCAGGTGCTCGGGCTCGGTGGCGGTGTGCGTGAATTCCAGCGCGGCCTGCCGCGCGAGTTCCATCGCCCGTTCGGCCTGCGGCGAAAAGTGCGGCCACGTCCCTTTTGCCGCGGGGGCCGTGGAGGCTCCCGGCGCGGGCGGCGGCGCGGTCATGTACACGAGCCGGGCTTTTTGAATCCGCCGGGGCGGCTGCGCGGCCTCCAGCGCGTGGCGCAGTGCGTCTAAGTCCGCGCCCCCGGTCCGCATGGCCGCCGCGGCGGCGTGCTCAGGTTGCAGCAGCGCCAGGAGCAGGTGATCGGCGTGCACGGCCAACTGGGCCAGCCGTTCGGCCTCGGCGTGCGCCTGAATCAACGACAGTGCCGCTTGGCGCGTGAAGACGAGGTCTTCGGGCGAAGGCGCGGCGGATTCGGCGGGCAGGCGCTCGAGCCGCGCGAGGTTCCAGCCAGCGTCGTGAAGCACGCGCGAGGCCAAGCCAGAGCCTTCCGCCCCGACGGCGAGCAGCACATCGCGGCAGGCCACGGTGCCCGCGCCGCGCTTTTCGGCTTCCGTGCGCGCAAGCCCCAGCACGCGCAGGCTCGTCTCGTTCATCTGCCGCAGGGCTGTGTGCAGGCGTTCGTCGTGCGGCGTCCGGCGCGGCTGTTCGGTATCCGGGTGCAAGAGCAGGCCGCGCACGGCCGCGTCTTCGGCCAGGCCCAGCGCGGCCAGGGCCTCGCGCGCGGGCCCGCGGTCCCGTTCGATCAGGCCCAGCAGCAGGTGCTTGGTGCCCGCGTACGCGAACGGGTACGCCGCGCGCAACGCGTACATCAGCAGGGCTTCGAGTTCCTCCGAAAGCGAGAGCGGCTCGGTGGCGCGCCAGTTCTCGCCCAGCCGGATACGGCGTTCCACTTCCGTGCAGAGCGCTTCCGGAGCGACTTCGCGTGCGAGGACGGCGGCGCGGGCGTCGGTGGCCTCACAGCGAAGCATGCCCAGCGCGAGGCAGTCGGGCTCGATCTGGTCGCGGTGGAAGCGCAGGGATTCCCGGCAGGCGTGGTCCAGCGCCGCAAACGCCAAGGGGGTCAGGCGGTCCAGCATACGCGTCCTCGGGCGGCCGCAAATGCGCCGGAATTCTCTTGAACGCCGGAAACCTAGGTTTTATAAGGCTTGCGCACACGTGTGAGCAAGCCGTCATTTGAATTTGAGAGGCGCCCCGATGCCGTTGAACATGAAGGACATCGCCGACGCCGTCGGGGTTTCGCGCACCACCGTCAGCCGCGTGCTCTCGGGCAAGGCCGAGCAGTTCCGCATCGCGCGCAAGACCGCCGAACGCATTATCGCCGAAGCCAAGGCCCGTGGCTACCGGCCTTCCGAACTCGCGCGCGGCCTGCGCACGGCGCGTTCGAACACGCTGGGCTTGGTGGTCAGCGACATCTCCAACCCGTTCTTCGCCAACATCGCCTGGGCGGCCGAACAGGCCGCCGAAAAGGCCGGCTTCGCGACCGTGATCGGTTCCTCGGGCGAAGACCCCGCGCGCGAGAAGGCCTACATCGAAAACCTGCGCAGCCGCGGCGCCGACGGCTTGATCATCGCCTCTGCCGGCGGCGATTACGAGCACCTCTTCGCGCTCAAGAACGAAGGCTACCCCTTCGTCCTGCTCGACCGCGTCTTCGAGGACCTCGACTGCGACTTCGTGGCCGTGGACAACGTGCGCGCTTCGCGCGACCTGATCGAGAAGCTGATCGACCGGGTGCAGCCGGCGCGCGTCGCGTTCCTGGGCGGGCGCATGGAGACCAGCACCGGGCGCGGGCGCCTGGAAGGCTACCGCGCCGCGCTGCGCGCGCGCAAGATCGAGTTCGACAACGACCTGGTCATCCGCGGGGATTACTCGGTGGAGTCCGGACGCATGGGCACCGAGGCCCTGCTGGCGCTCAAGCGCCCGCCGGACGCGATCTTCTGCGCCAACAACAAGATTCTCTTCGGCTGTTTGGAACGCCTGGCCGCCGCGCCGGGCGAACCGTGGACCTCGATGCCGGTCGCGAGCTTCGACGTCACGCCGTTCATGCAGATCGTCGGGCGCCGCCTGATCGTAGCGTCGCAGCCCGAACGCGCCATCGGCGCGCGCGCCGTGGAACTGCTCATCAAGCGCGTGCTCTCCGCGCCTCCGGGCACGCCGCGCATGGGAAAACCGTTCGAGCACGCGCTGCTCGACGTGGAGTTGAGGCAATTCGGAATGTGAGTCCGCGCAGGCGGGCGTGAAAGGAAGGTGCCAGATGGCCACGGTCGGAATTCTATCGTTCTCGGACGGGCGCGCGTTCGTCCACAAGGACATCTCGAAAATGCTGAAGGGCTTCGAGGACCGTATCGTCAAGCGCCTGGAAGGCGCGGGGCATACGGTCGTCACGGCCAAGCAGGTCTGGACGAACGAACTGGCCGTGAGCGAAGCGAAGGCGCTGGCCGGCGCGGGCGTCGAATGCACCATCTTCAACTACGCGGTGTGGTGCTTCCCGCACTTCACGGCGCTGGCGAGCCGTTTCGCGCCGGGGCCGATTCTGGCGTTCGGCTGCATCAACCCCAAGTTTCCCGGCATGGTCGGGCTGCTGGCCGGCGTCGGCGGGCTGAATCAGCTCGGCGTGCGCTACGACCGCGTCTTCGGCGAGATCGAAGAGGACGCCGTCTTCGGGCAGGTGCAGTCGTTCATCGCCGGCGCGCATGCCGCGAACAAACTGAAGGGCCAGACCTACGGCCTGGTGGGCGGCCGCCCGATGGGCATGTACACGGCCGTCAGCAACACCGACCAGTGGATGAAGCAGTTCGGCATCGACGTCGAACACATCGACCAGTGGGAGATCGTCCGGCGCAGCGAAAACGTCGCGCAGAAGAAGGTGACCGACGCGCGCAAGTGGCTCGAGAAGAACGTCGGGCGCATCGAGTACGACGGCAAGCAGCTCACGCCGGAACTGCTCGAACGCCAGATCCGTTCGACCTACGCGATGAAGGAACTGATCGCGGAATGGAACCTCGACTTCAGCGGCATCAAGGCGCAGCCCGAACTGACCAACAGCTGGTGCACGATGGACGTCACCGAGGCGTTCCTCAACGATCCCTACGACTGGGACGGCCCGCACGAACCGCACGTCTGTTCGACCGAGGCCGACATGGACGCGGCGCTGACGATGCAGATCTTCAAGCTGCTCACCGAGGTCAAGGAAGGGCGCGCGACCCCGGTGCTCTTCGCCGACGTGCGCCACTACTTCGAAAGCGAAGGCGTCTTCGACCTCGTCAATTCGGGCGAGCACGCGACGTACTTCGCGGGGCGCAGCTACGACTACAAGGACAACCTGCCGCACGTCTTCTTCCGGCCCGAAGGCTTTTACTTCCCGGCCGGCGGGGCGAGCGTGATGCACATCGCCGAGCCCGGCGAAGTCACCTTCGCGCGCCTGACGCGCCGCGACGGCAAGTACTGGATGGCGATCCTGACCGGGGAGTTCGTGCGCTTCGGCGGCGAGAAGGACTGGGAGCTGATCAACCAGGTCCAGGACAACTGGCCGCACGCGTTCGCGCGATTCAACTGTCCGACGGACAAGTTCCTGCAGACCTACGCGAGCAACCACATCCACGCCGTCTACGGCGACTATGTGGACGAACTGGTGAAAGTCTGTAACCTGACGGGCGTCGAACCGGTGATCCTGAAGTAACGCGCCGCGGGCGGGCCGGGCCCGCCTGTGGAGGTCCGCCCCGAAGGATGCGACGTCTTACGGCCCCGACCACGCATCCTTTCCGCACTCCCTTTGGGCCGGCATGGCGCCTTGCGGCCGTGCCGGCCCTTTTTCTTTTCCTGCTGATCCCGGGCTGCGCCGCTCCGCCCGAACCGCCGGCCCCGCGCGTCGAATCGGCCGAACGCAGCGGCGACCGCGTCACGCTCGCGCTCAACCGCGGCATCGACGCCGCGCGCCTGGAACTGCTCGGACCCGGCGGCCAGAACGTCGAGCAGCGCTGGACCTTCACCTCGGGCGAACGCCGCCAGTTGACGCTCTCGCCCGCGCCCGATCCCGGAGCGTGCGAAGCGCGCCTGGTGGAGACCGGCGGGCGGATTTGGACGCTCCGCTTCGAGGTCCCCGAACCGGCCGCCGGCGGCCTGCGCGCGCGCATGGAACTCCCCTTCGGCGCCGTCCCGCGCGGCGTGAGTTCCACCGCGTCCGCGTCCCGCGAAGTCTGGCTGCCCGTCGAGGCGCTCTCCACGTTTGCGCTGACGATCGACGCCGAGGCCGGCGCGCCGGAGCGCGTGGAGGTGACGCTCGCCTTCCCGCCCGCCATCGTCGCGAACAACAACCAGGCGCTTGCCAACGGCTGGTCCATGGAGATCGCGGGCGGCGCCTTCTCCTTCATCCGTTCCCTCCCGCTGCGCCCCGGCGACCGCAAGCAGTTCCTCTTCCATGTGCAGCCGCTCGAGGAAGCCGCGGGCACGCGCGCGGTCGTGCGCCTGCGCATCGAAGCGAAGGACGCCCCGGCGCTGACCCGCGAGACCGCCGTGCGCTGCGTCCGCGCGAAGGAACTCGCCCAGTCCGTGCGCGTGACCGGCGCGGACGTGCCCGCCGACCGCAACGGCGCCCCGGACGTCTCCAAGCGCCCCGGCGTGCTGCAACTGCCCACGCATCTGGGGCAGAAGCTGCGCGCGGCGCTGGGCATGGCGGCCCCGAAGCTGGAGCGCGAGGAACCTTTTTCGTACCAGTCCGTGCGCGTGCGCAACGAGACCGACGCGGCGATGGCCCTGGAAGTCTCCTGCCAGATGCGCGACCTCCGCACCGGTGGGCCGGCCGTGGGCTTCGATCTGCCCGTGGTCCTGGGGCTTCCCGGCGCGTCGCCGTCGAACACGCTGCTGGTGCCCGCGCGCGGCGAACGCAGCGTGGCCCTGCCGCTGTACGTGGACGACGAGGCCCTGCCCGGCGAGTACGTCCGCCACGTGGAGACGCGCCTGATCGGCAGCGACGCGGTGGTCTCCACCGCCGACTTTCCGCTCGGGATCGAACAGACCGACCGCCCGCCGCTCTACTTCACGCTGCTCGCGGCGCTGATCACGGCGCTCGCGCTGCCGGTGCTGCTGCTGCGCGCGCGCCGCATCATGCGCGGCTTCACCAACACCGAACTGGTCCAGATCGCGCTCTTCGGCGCGGCCTCGTTCGTGCTCGTCAACGTGCCTTCGCAGCTCGCTTCGACCCTGATCAGCGCGCTGCTGCCGGTGCTGAACCCGTTCGTGCTCGGCCTGTGGGACACGCTGGCGGCCTCCGCGATCGAAGGCGCGGTGGTGGCGCTGGTGCCGCGCCCGGGCGTCGTGCTGCTGGCCGGCGGCGTGCGCTTTCTGCTCAACGGCATTCTCTTCGGCGCCTTCTCGCCGGTCTCGTTTCTGATGACGGTGCCGAGCCTGCTCGTTTTCGAAGCGCTGCTGTGGATCTGCGGCTGCACGCGCGGGCACAAGCCCAGCGCGTGGGCCTGGGGCCTCGCCTTCGGGCTCAATGGCATCGTCGCCGCGGGCCTGAACCTCGCGCTCGCGATGGCGCTCTACCGGCTCTTCTACGCCGACTGGTACATCGCGCTGTACCTCGTGACGAACGGTTTTACCTACCACGCGGCGGGCGGCGCGATGGGCGCGCGCCTGGGCCTTTCGCTGCAGCGGACGGCGGAGTGAGCATGGGCGAACCGGCACCCCACCTCGTCGAACTGCGCGGCGCGAGCTTCCGCTACCCGGGTCGCCCGGGCGCGGCGCTGAGCGACGCATCCGTGGCCGTGCGCGCGGGCGAAGTGCTCGCGCTGGCCGGGCCGACCGGCGGCGGCAAGAGCACGCTGCTGAAGGTGCTCGGCGGGCTGTTGCCCGGGTCGAGCACCGGGCGGCTGGAGGGCGAACGCGTGGCCGCCGACGGCCTGCGCTGCGGCGTCGTCTTTCAGAGCCCCGACGATCAGATCTTTTCCGGGCGCGCCTTCGACGAAGTCGCCTTCGGGCTGCGCAACGCGGGCGTGCCCGAGGCCGAAGTCGCCGCGCGCGTCGAGGAAGCGCTGGCCGCCGTGGGCCTGGCGGGCAAGGCCGGCGGCGATCCCGGAACGTTCTCGGGCGGGCAGAAGCAGCGCCTGGTCATCGCCGCGGCCCTGGCGCTCGCGCCGCGCCTGCTGCTGCTCGACGAACCGCTCTCGCAGCTCGACCCCGCCGGCGCGGCCGAAGTGCTCGCCGCGCTGGGCGCGCTGCGCGACACGCGCGGCGTGGCCATGCTGCTGGCCGAACACCGCATGGAAGACTGGCTGGACCCGTCGCGCGGCGGCTCCGCGCTGCGCCCCGGCCGCGTGCTCGCCGTCGCCGGCGGGCGGGTGACGCTGGACGCGGAGACCTTCGGCGAGGAAGGCCTGCGCCGCGCGGTCGAGACCCTCGGCGGGCTGGGCCTGCGCGTGCCCATCGCGGCGGAGGTCGCGCGGCAGGTTCCGGAGGCCTGGGAGGCCGGCGTGCGCGACGAGGCCGGCCTGGCCGATTGGTACGCGATGGGCAAGACCGGCGCGCCCGCGGCCACGGCCGAAGAACCGCCCGCCCGCGCGCCCGGCGAGGAACTGCTGGCGGCGGAAGGCGTCGTCTTCGGTTACGAACGCGGGACGGCAATCCTGGACGGCGTGAGCCTGTCCGTGCGCAAGGGCGAACGCATTGCGCTGCTGGGCGCGAACGGTTCGGGCAAGAGCACGCTGCTGGCGCTCTTCGCCGGCGTGCTGTCCCCGGGGCAAGGCCGCGTGCGCGGGACCGCGCGGCGCGGCTACACCTTTCAGAACCCCGACGCGATGCTGATCCGCGCCACGGCGCTCGACGAGGCCGCCTTCGGGCCGCGTTACGGTTTGCGTATGAAGCCCGCGGAAGCCGAGGCGCGCGGTCGCCAGGCGCTCGCAGCGCTCGGCCTGGCCGACCGCCCCCGCGAGGCCCCCATGGCGCTCTCGCGCGGGCAGCGCCTGCGGCTCGCGGCGGCCTCGGTGCTGAGCATGGGCGTGGACGTCCTGCTGCTCGACGAACCGACGACCGGGCAGGACCGCGTCCACATCGAACGCCTGCTGCACGCGGTGGGCGAAGCCTGCGCGAGCGTCGTCTTCAGCACGCACGACGTCGATCTCGCCTGCGCCTGGGCCGACCGCGTGGTGGTGCTCGCGTCCGGCAAGATCGCCGCGCAGGGTACGCCCGCGCAGGTCTTCGCCGACGCGGACCTCGTCAAGCGCGCGGGCCTGCGCCGCCCGGCGCTGCCGGCCTTGTGCGAACGCCTGGGCGTTCCGCCGTGCCGCACGGCCGCGCGGCTCGCGGAATACCTGCGCGGGACCTGGAGGCGCGCATGAAGCGATCCATGCTCGATCCGCGCGCCAAGCTGCTCCTGCTCTTCCAGGCCGGGCTCTGGGCGGTGCTGCTCGACCGGCCCGAAGCGCTGGGCCTGGCGGCCGCGCTGGGCGTCTTCGCGCTGCTGATGTCGGGCGTCTGGACGGGGCGCTGGCGGCGCGTCGTGGTCAGCCTGGGCGGCCTGGCGCTGGTGCTGTGGGGCATGGCCTCGACGCAGGCCGTCTTCTACCGCCTCGCGCCGCGCACCGAATGGATCGCGTGGCACCCCGAGTCGCCCTTCTGGTCGTCGCTGCTCGGGCCGCACGGCCTGGCGCTTTATCGCGAAGGCTTCGCCTACGGGCTCACGCAGGGACTGCGGCTGGTGCTCCCGGCGTCTTCGGGCCTGGCGCTCGCGTTCACCACCGACCCCGGCGAACTGCTCGCGGGCCTGAAGAGCTTCCGCGTGCCGTACGGCCTCGCGTTCATGTCCGTCACCGCGCTGCGCTTCGCCCCGCTGCTGGGGCAGGAAGCCGCGATGGCCTGGCGCGCGGCGCGCCTGCGCGGGTTCCATCCGCTGCGCGCGGGCCCGGCGGCCTCGCTTTCGGTGACGATCGGGCTGATGCGCCCGGTGCTGGCGTCCTGCATCCGGCGGAGCACGACCTTAGCCGCCTCGGTGACCAGCCGCGGCTTCGACGCCGGGCGCGAGGCTGCGGCCGCGCCGGCGGGTTCGTTCGGGATCGGGTCGTGGGCGGTGGCCTTGGGGTCGCTGGCCGCGAGTCTGCTCATCGCGGCCGCGAAGGTGCTCTACCTGCTGTACCTGCACGAGATTTTTTACCGCTCGGACCTGCGCGAGGTCTACCAGTTCGTGCGCACCTGGCTGTGAGTCTTAGCGCGGGACGACTTTTTGCACGCCGTTGGGACTGAAGTACACGCGGCCTTCCGGGTATTCCCAGATGTAGATGCCCATGTCCATGCCGCCGAGGCCTTCTTCCATCACCAGCTTGTAGCTGCTGCCCATGATGCGCCGGACCTCGGTGGGGTCCATGCCCTTCTCGACCTTGCTGATGTCGTGAAAGCGCCCTTCGCCGTACAGGCGCGGCTTGCCGCAGCCCGCGGCCGGCAGCAGGACCGCCCCGGACAGCGCGAGCGAAAAGACCGCGGCGGCGATGCGCTTCAGTCGGGCGTGGGTGGGTTCAGGCATCGTCGTTCTCCTCGCGTCGGGTGCGCTTCTTGCGGGCGGGAGCCTTCGGCGCGGGCTTCGCGGGCGCTTCCTCGGCTTCCTCTTCGTCCGCGTCCGGTTCGTCCTCGTCTTCGGAGTCTTCGTCCGAATCTTCTTCTTCGTCCTCTTCTTCTTCGTCCTCTTCGTCTTCTTCCACTTCGGCCTCGTCGTCCGCGTCCGGGTCGCCTGCGGCGGCGGGTTCCTGGGTGGACAGGCCGTGGTCGGGATCGCTGGCGCGGGCTTCCTTGATCTTGTCGAGGATGCGGAAACTCTTCTCGACCGACTCGTCGAGTTCGATCGTGATGTGCGGCGTGGTGCGCGTCTTCATCACGCGCGCGATGCGCGACTGGAGCATCCCGCGGGCATCGTTGAGGCCGCGCATGGTGGTGCGCTTCTGCGCGTCGTCGCCGAAGACCGAGACATGCACCGTGGCGAAGGAGAGGTCCGAGGAGAGGTCGATGTGCGTGACCGTGCAGAAGCCGACGCGCGGATCGTTGAGGTCCTGCTGGATGAACTGCGCGGCGGTCTCGCGGATCACTTCCTTCAGACGTTCGGTGCGGATGGCCATGAGCGCTCTTTCTCGGGTGGTCGGGCAAAAGCCGGATTATAGGCCGGCGCGCGCGGTATTCATCCGCCAAACCCGGGCCTGGGTAAACTCGTCCAGTCGGGCTGAAGCGCAACTTGCAGGGCCGGGATATTCATAAGACGAGTTGGCCGGCGCTTTCTTCGAAGCTATTCCCCGTCGTCTTCGTCTTCCTCGTCCGCTTCGTCCGCGTAGGACGCCGACGGTTTTTCGTCATCCTCGGGGCCGGCGCCTTCGGTGGAACCGTAGCGGAAGAGGTCGCGGTCCACGCTGCCGAGCATCGCGCCGGCATCGTTGCCCGCGTAGCGGACGATCTCGTCGGACATCTCCTGGAGAAGCTGGCGGTCGTTGGCGCAGGCGGTGACGCCCAGGGTCGCGCGCGTCCAGGTGTCCAGGTCGCCGACCTCCGCGCAGCAGACGTTGAAGCGGCTCTGGATGCGCTCCTTCAGGCTCTTGACGACCTGGCGGCGGTCCTTGCGCGAGCGCGCGCCGGGAATGGCGATCTCCAGGCGCAGCACGGCGACCCACATGTCGTTTGCATTCATCCTCTGCATCTCAGGCCTGAAAATCGGGCGGGGCCGACGCAAAAGAAATATCGCATACGCAGGGTTCTTTACAACCGTAACCCAAAGATGCGCGTGGCCCGCTCCGCACTGGACGCTCCGTCCGACGCCGATAGTCTTCCGCCATGCGACCGCTTCGCTACTCCATCAACGTGACCCTGGACGGCTGCTGCGACCATCGGGCCATCGTTCCGGACGAAGAACTGCATCGCCACGCAGCCGAGACGCTCAACCGGGCCGACGCGCTCCTCTTCGGCCGCGTGACCTATGAAATGATGGAGACCGCGTTTCGCCCGGCGTGGACGGGCGAGATGCCCGCGTGGATGGAACCCTTCCGCCGTACCATCGACGCGGCGAAAAAGTACGTCGTCTCGAGCACCCTCGCGCGCGTCGATTGGAACGCGGAGCTTTTGAGCGGCGACCTGCGCACCGCCGTCGAACGGCTCAAGCAGATGCCGGGCAAGGGCCTGCTCGTGGGCGGCGTCACACTCCCGCTCGCGCTGGCGGACCTGGGGTTGATCGACGAGTACCAACTGGTGGTGCACCCCAGGCTGGCGGGCTACGGCCCGACGCTGTTCGCGGGGCTTTCGAAGCCCATCGACTTGAAGCTCGTGGACCGGCATCCGCTCGGTTCGGGGGCGGTGGCGCTGCGGTATGAACCGCGGCGATAGCCGCGCTCATTGCAAAGTGCATCAACCTTCGGAGGAATGCCCATGCCCTACGTTGACGGATTTGTGCTGCCGATTGCGAAAAAGAAGATCAAGGCCTACCTGAAGCTCTCCAAGATGGCGGGGAAAGTTTGGCGCGAGCACGGGGCGCTGGAATACCGCGAGGCCTGCGGCGACGACCTGAAGATCAAGGGCGTGGGCTCGTTCCCCAAGGCGATGAAGTGCAAGCCCGGCGAGACGGTCTTCTTTTCGTGGATCGTGTACAAATCGCGCGCGCACCGCGACCGCGTGAACGCCAAGGTGATGAAAGACAAGCGCCTGACCTGCACAGCCGGATCGCCCATGCCCTTCGACGTCAAGCGCATGCTCTACGGCGGCTTTAAGGTGCTGGTGGACGAGTAAGCCGCCGCACGAATGCCCGGCTCCTCTGTGGAAGTGCACGGCCCGTGGGGCATCATGTCCCGTGAGCCCGGCCGCGCTGCGCCGCGGCCGTTCCTTACCCCCCGCGCTTCTCCAGGCACCACATAACTCCCGAAGCAGTAACGCGTAACGCGCACGTATATTTTCTCGTCACAACCTTCTCTCGCGGCCGTCTATTACACATGAGTGTACTAGTTCACATAAGGAGGGGCGCATGCGTGTGAGATTCCGTGGCTGCTTGGCCGCCGTTCTGATGGGTTGGGCCTGCGCGCACGCCGCTTCGGGCGTGGAAGCGGGCGCCTGGATCGAGCGCCTCGACGACGAGCGATTCGAGGCGCGCGAAGAGGCGACCGCGGCGCTGCTTCGCATGGACGACGAGGTGCTGCCGGCGTTGCGGAAGGCCCTTGAGCGCGCGGGCACGTTGGAAAAACAGCGCCGCCTGACCTACCTGGTGGAACGCTTTTCGCCCGGTGGCGAGATCTGGCGCCGGACGATGAAGGCGGACGGCGCGCCGGTCATGCTGGTCTGTGCCCAGTTCGCCCTCTTGGGGAACCAGGTCCTCGACCGCGCTTCGGGACGCGATCTGCCGGCGGGGCAGTTCGGGTTCGGCGACGATGCGGCGGGCTGGCCGACGATGGTCCTGCCGGACGGCGCGCTGCTGTGCGAACGCCGCACGGCGGACCGGCGCTACGCGGAACTGGGACGCTACGATCCCGCCACGCGCACGACCGCCTGGTGGAAGGGCTTGCGGTTCCAGCCGTTCACCTTTCCCATGTACTTCGCGGGGAAGACGAACGAATCCCGCGACCTGCACGCGCGCCAGGTCTCCCACCTCGAACTGTCGTACGAAACCGGAGCCGATGGCGCGCAGGCGGCCAAGTTCACCCTGTGGTCGGTGAACCCTTCGACGGGCGAGATCCTGCTGCGCGAACCGCTCGCGACGGAGCGCGCGCCCCGCGCGCCCGGCGGCGGGATTCCGCGGCGCGGGTGGGAGGACCTCGCCCGGAACGGCGGGTTTGAAGCCATGGCCGGGGACCCCGGCCGTTGCGTGGCGGTGCTGTACGGGCGGCGGTTCCATCCCGGGCCGGGCCGCCGGGACGACGGATTCTGGACGGCGCGCGTGCAATGCTTCGAGACGACGACGCCGTCGCCGCGCTGGACATGGGACATCCCCAACGCCTTCGGGATGCGGCGCCTGGCCTGCGACCGGGAGACGAAGACGGTCTGCGCGGCGGGCGTATTCGCGGCCTCCGAACAGAAAGCTCCGAAGGCGGCGGCGGTGCTGACCGCGTGCGATTTGGAGACCGGCAGGGAACTCTGGCGCATCGAACCGCAGGGAAGATGGGCGCCGGCCGATCTCGCGGTGTCCGGCGGGCTGGCGATCGCGATCCTCGTGGACCCGGACGCGCCGGCCGGGGGCGCGCAACGCATGCTGGCGCTGGACGCGCGCACCGGCGAGGTTCGCTGGAAGAAGGATTTCGAAGGGCTGAAGCCCGCCGCCGGCACGCCGGCCGCCGCGGATCTAAATCCGTTTGCGAAAGGCGCGCGCATCTTCGCGGTCAGGGACGAAAAGATCGCGTTCTACCAGATGGCGGACCAGCGTTCGCGCCTGGCCTACGCGGACCTGAGCACGGGCGAGGTGACCTGGGGCCCCGTGGTTCCCAAGCAGCCGGTCGTGTGGACGGACACGGAACTCTTCACGGCCGGAACTTTTTCGGCCGTGGACCAGGGCTTTTTCCCGAATCCGGGGGCTCGGCCGGCCCTGGGCGGCAGGGCCCCCGGCATCGACTGGCAGGCGGAGATTCCATCCGGCGGCTGCCTGTACCGCCTGCGGCCGTGGCCCATGCCGAAGTAGCGGGCAGGGCCCCGGGCGGCGCTTACTTCTTTTCCGCCCCGTCCAGCGTGCGCGCGACCTGCGTGACGGTGTAGGACTCGATGATGTCGCCCACCTTCACGTCGTCGTAGCCGTCCAGCTTCACGCCGCATTCGAAGCCTTCGCGCACTTCGCGGACGTCTTCCTTCACGCGCTTGAGGCTGTCGAGCTTGCCGTGCCAGATCGGCTTGCCTTCGCGGATCAGGCGCACCGAGCTGTTGCGGGTGACGATGCCGTCGCCCACGAAGCAGCCGGCCACCGTGCCCACCTTGCTGATCTTGAACGTCTGGCGCACCTGCAAATGCCCCTGGATCGATTCCTGCTCGATCGGCTTGAGCTTGCCTTCGAGCGCCTTGCGCATCTCGTCGACCACCTCGTAGATGATCTCGTAGGTGCGCAGATCGACGCCGCGTTCCTCGGCCAGCTTGCGGGCGTTGGGGTCGGCGGTGACGCCGAAGCCGATCACGATCGCGTCCGAGGCGTCGGCGAGCGTGATGTCGGTCTCGTTGATCGCGCCGACGGCCGAGTGCAGCACCTCGATCTTGGCCTCGCCGGTGGAGAGTTCGTTGATCGCGTTTTCGAGCGGCGCGAGCGAGCCCATCACGTCCACCTTGAGGATGACCTTGAGCGAGACGGCGGTGCCGGCGGCGAGCATGTCGTGCAGGTTTTCGAGCGTGACGTGGTGGCGGTGGCTGAGGCCTTCCTGGCGCATGATCATCGCGCGT
>JAHCJK010000043.1 GCA_026184295.1 Planctomycetota bacterium | reverse complement strand
TCTTGGCGTCTTCGCGTCTTTGCGCGAGAATAAAAAACCAGCGACCTTGCGTGAGGACAAAAAACCAGTGTCCTCGCGCGCTAGAAAAAGCGAACATCCGTTCTTTTGCTGTTCTTAGCTGTTCTTAGCTGTTCTTGGCGTCTTTGCGTCTTTGCGCGAGAATAAAAAACCAGCGACTTTGTATGAGGACAAAAAACAGCGTCTTTGCGTGAGGACAAAAAGCAGCGACTTCGCGAGAGCAAAGGCGAAACCCTGCTACGAGCGCTTGCGGAACTTCCGGCGGCCGTAGGGCGCGGGGGCTTCCATGCCGCGGTCGGCCTGGCTGGGGGCGGCGCGGGCGCCGCGCTTCTTGCGCTTCAGGCCGCCGAGGCTGCGGTCCACCTTCTGGCCCTGAAGCTGCAGGATGCGGTCGCGGAGGTCCGCGGCTTCTTCGAAGCGCAGTTCCTCGGCCAGGCGTTCCATCTCTTCTTCCAGCGCTTTGATGCGTTCGGCCTTGTCGATGGCGTCTTCGGCCAGGCCGGTGGCGTCCTCTTCGGCGTGGCGCATCCTGACGATGGCCTCGATGCCCTCGGTGATCGCCTTCTTGATCGTCCTGGGGGTGATGCCGTGTTCCTGGTTGTAGGCGAGCTGCTTCTCGCGGCGGCGGGCGCATTCTTCGATGGTGTTGCGCATCGCCTCGGTCTGCTTGTCGGCGTACAGGATCACCTCGCCGTTGACGTTGCGGGCGGCGCGGCCGATGGTCTGGATCAGCGAGGACTGGCTGCGCAGGAAGCCTTCCTTGTCGGCGTCGAGCACCGCGACGAGCGAGACTTCGGGGAGGTCCAGGCCTTCGCGGAGCAGGTTGACGCCGACGAGCACGTCGAAGTCGCCCAGGCGCAGGCTCTTCAGGATCTCGACGCGCTCGATCGCGTCGATCTCGCTGTGCAGGTAGCGGCACTTCAGGCCGGCCTCGCGGATGTACGTCGAAAGGTCCTCGGCGAGGCGCTTGGTGAGCGTCGTGATCAGCACGCGTTCGCCCTTGGCGGCGCGATTCTGGCATTCCTTGAGCAAGTCCGGAATCTGGCCTTCGGTCGAACGGACCTCGATAGGAGGATCGACCAGCCCCGTCGGACGGATGATCTGTTCGACCACCGTGCCGCCCTCGGCCTTGCAGTGGTCCAGCTCGTAGGAGCCCGGCGTGGCCGAGACGTAGACCGCGGGCGGCATGACGCGTTCGAACTCTTCGAACTTCATCGGGCGGTTGTCGAGGGCGCTCGGCAGGCGGAAGCCGTGTTCGACGAGCGTGCCCTTGCGGCTGAAGTCGCCGTTGTACATGCCGCGCACCTGGGGGAGCGTGACGTGGGATTCGTCGATGAAGAGCAGGTAGCCGTCCTTGGGGAAGAAGTCCATCAGGTTAAAGGGGCGCGAGCCCGGCGAGCGGCCGTCGAGGTGCCGGGAGTAGTTCTCGATGCCCTTGCAGTAGCCGACTTCCTCCATCATTTCGAGGTCGTAGCGCGTGCGCATTTCCAGGCGCTGGGCCTCTAGAATCTTGGCGTTGCCGCGGAGCTGTTCGAGGCGCACGTCGAGTTCGGTGCGGATGCCGTCGAGGGCCGTGGTGATGCTGGCTTCGGGCATGACGTAGTGCTTGGCGGGGAAGATCGCGACCTTGTCGTAGACGGCGCGGATTTCGCCCGTGAGCGGGCTCACTTCTTCGATGCGGCTGACGGTCTCGAAGTCTAGTTCCACGCGAATGGCCGTCTCGTCGTACGCCGGGAAGACCTCGATGACGTCCCCGCGCACGCGAAAGCTGCCGCGCTTGAAGTCGATGTCGCCGCGGACGTACTGGTTGTCGGTCAGGCGGCGCAGGAAGGCCGTCCGGTCCAGCGGGGCGCCCTTCTCGATCATGAGGGCGCTCTGGGCGTAGACATCGGGCGAACCGAGGCCGTAGATGCAGGAGACGGAGGCGACGATCAGGACGTCCTCGCGGGACATCAGGGCGGTGGTCGCGGCCAGGCGCAGGCGGTCGAGGTCCTCGTTGATCGAGGCGTCCTTCTCGATGTAGATATCGCGTGCAGGAATGTAGGACTCGGGCTGGTAGTAATCGTAGTAACTGACGAAATAATGAACGGCGTTTTCCGGAAAGAACTGCTTAAACTCGGAATAAAGCTGGGCGGCTAAGGTTTTATTGTGACTGATAACGAGCGTCGGTTTTTGCACACGCTGAATGACATTGGCCATGGTGTAAGTCTTGCCGGAGCCCGTGACACCGAGCAAAACTTGGTGGCGTTTGCCTGAGGAGAAGCCTTCGACGAGACGATCAATAGCTTTGGGCTGGTCCCCTTGCGGAACATAGTCTGCTCTCAGTTCAAAGCGTGACATGTTCACTCCTTCACTGGTGCAACGAATGACAAGCGAACAGTACAACGAATTCTTGTCGGAAACAATGCTACAATTTCATTGGCCAATCGTTTGCTAATTGTTAGAGGGGTGGTTTAGTACCAAGGAGGAGGAGGAAGCGAGGCCCGTGTGTCGTACCTCCTCGAAGTACGGGTGGCGGCGCTCAGCGCCGTGGTCGTTCTAGGACTGGCGTCGGTACGCGCAGGCGATTCGGTGGAACCCGCCGGCGGGGAAATTGACGCCCAAATTCAGCGCCTTAATTCCGCGGACTTCGACACGCGCGAAGCCGCGCTGGCAAGCCTGCGCGCGATGGGCGCCACGGCGCTCGAAAAGGCCAAGGCGACGCTGGAAGCCGCCGGCGACGACCAGCCGGAACTCAACATGCGCCTGGAAGCCCTGATCCACGGGCCGCGCGTGCGCCAGCAGAGCGCCGCGACCTGGATCAAGGGGCTCAAGTCGAGCAGCTACGAAGACCGCATCGAGGCCGTCAACGCCCTGGAAAGCATGGGCGTGGCCGCGCTTCCGCAAGTCGAGACCCTCGCGCTGGACAAGGACCCGTACCTGCGCCACGCCGGGATGTGGCTCTTGGCCGTGCTGGGCGAAAAGGCCAACGCGGCCGCGCCGAGCATCCGCAAGCTGCTGGTGGCCGAGATGGAGTACCTCGACGCGCACGAAATCAGCTACGAGAAAGAGAACGAGTTCTGGTCGATGTACCTGCACCCGCGCCCGAACTTCGGGATGCCGCCGATCGTGGACTTCCATCTCGGCGACAAGGACGGCGAAGCGTACTCGTACCCGTACGACATCATGGCCCGGCTGGAAAGCGTAACGTACGAACACCGCAGGACCTGCATCGTGCGGCCGTGGTCGGACTTCAGCAAGCCGTACGAGGGCTGCGCGAACCTGCGCGGCACGATGCTCTCGTACGCCTACTGTCCGCAGGACCGCCGCGACGCGATGAAGGTCCTGCCGTCGCTCTCGCTGAAACTGCTCTGCTACACGCTGGAACGGGTCGGGCCGGGCGGGGAAGGGCAGGCCCTGCTGAAGCGCGCAAACCTTAAGATTGTTGACCTTATGAGCCGGGAGATGGTCCAGAAGTAGGTCATGCACCTAGGTGCAGCGAGGACGTGGATTTTTGGAGATGCACGGAATAGAGCACCCTACAACGACTATATAGAGAGAAGTAAGTAGGGTTGGAAAAGTAGGAAGTTAGCGGAGTTTTCTTAAGGATTTTAGTGAAAATGGGACGATTCTATTTGCACGACGTATGAAATGAGGCATAATAGGGAATGTGTGGGGCTTGTTCGGAGTAAGGCGTTTAAACGGTTAAGTTTATACGCCGACCACCCCTCCGAATAGGCCTTGAATACGACGCCCAGGCTGAGCGTCGAAGAAGTGCAGGAACGATAAGAGCTTCACCGCAGGGGCGCGAGTGGGACGCCTGCCAGGTCAACCCCTCCTCCACCTGTCGGGCCGCTACGCGCCCCTGTGGTGAAAAAGTACGGAGAGGCTCCCGGTCGATGCGGTTCCGCGCGTGCGCGGAGCGGCGTCGCGCCCGGAGCCTTCTTCATTTTAAAAATCCGCCTTCATTTTACGAACCCGATATTCTTGAGCCAGCGTTCGCAGAGGCCGGTCCACGCGCCGACGGTCGGGTCGTCGCCGGCCAGGCCCAGGCCGTGGCGGCCGTGCGGGAACGAGTGCAGTTCGTAGGGCACGCCCGCCTTGCGCAGCGCGATCCCGAAGACCAGCGCGTTCTCGACGGGCACGACGGGGTCGTCGGTGGTGTGCCAGATGAACGCGGGCGGATTCCGGCTCGTGACGCTGTTCTCGAGGCTCACGCGCTTCACCAGGGCCGGATCGGGCGTCTCGCCGAGAAAGTTCGTGCGGCAGCCGCGGTGCCCGTAGGTCTCGTCGAAGGTGATTACCGCGTAGCAGGCGACGAGCGCGTCCGGCCGGCAGCTCTGCCGGTCGATGGGGTCCTTCGCGTCCGGGATGCCTTCGTCGTGGAAGGTGCTGGCGCTGGAGGCCAGGTGCCCGCCGGCGCTGAAGCCGAGGATGCCGATGCGCTGCGGATCGAGGCGCCATTCCTGCGCGCGGGCGCGGACGGTGCGGATGGCGCGCTGGGCATCCAGGAGCGGCACGGGGTGCTGGTAGGGCTTGACGCGGTAATCGAGGACGAAGGACGAGACGCCGGCCTGGTTGAGCCAGATCGAGATCGGGTCGCGTTCGTGCTGGGCGCGGGTCTGGTAGCCGCCGCCGGGGCAGACGATCACGCAGGCGTGCGGGCCGGGGCCTTCGAGCAGGTACGGGGTCAGGCGCGGGCGGTCTTCGGAGCCGTCGCCCAGCGCGCCGGGGGCGCCTTCGGGCCAGAGGAAGACGGGATCGAGTCGCTGCGGCATCGTCGGGCTCCCTTGCATGACGGGTTTTGCATCAGCGTACCTCCAGGGCAGAGTCGGTCAATGTCGCAAGGTGGAACGGAGAACGGCATTTTCGATTTTGGATTTTGGATTTTGGATTGCCGATTTGCGATGGGCAATGGGGATTGCCGATTGGGATTGCCGATTGGGATTGCCGATTTGCGATGGCCAAATTGCAGCCGGCTGATTTGCAGCGACTAATTGCGATGGCTGGTTCGCGATGACCGGTTGGGATGGCTGAACTTGGATGACTGAACTTGGATGACTGAACTTGGATGGCCGACTAAGACGATCGAGACGCGTGCGCGGACAGCGCGCTGTTTGTAGCGCCGGCCTCCGGCCGGCAGTACCGCCGGCGTCCCGCCGGCCCTAAGCGCGCGCAGCGCGAAGCCCTTCGTTCGTGCCGGCGAGGACGCCGGCGACACTGCCGGCGGGACGCCGGCGCTACAAACGGCGCGCTGGCCGCTCAGGGAAGCGTTCGGCCCCTCGCACTTCGAACAACCTCCCTCGGCTATCGCAGCCCCTTCGGCTATCGCGGCCCCTCGGCTATCGCTTCCAAATCGGCAATCCAAAATCCAAAATCCAAAATCAAGCGATGCTTCCGCCTGCTTCGCTCCCGTTGCCTTGCGCTTGGCGCGTTCGTTGCGCTTTGCTATGTTGGTTGCACGCGAAAGACTCGGAGCGACCGGCATGCGCATCGCGCTTTTTTCATGGGAAGCCCAGGAATCGCAGATCGTCGGCGGCGTGGCCATGCACGTCTCGGAACTGGCCCGCGCGCTGGCACGCCTCGGGCATGAAGTGCACCTCTTCACCCGCCAGATGCCGGGGCAGGATCACTACCAGAAGACCGGCGGGATCTTCGTCCACCGCTGCGCGTACGAGAGCCACGACGACTTTCTGCGCGAGATGTGGAACATGTGCCGCTCGTTCGAGCACCATTTTTTCACCACGCGGGCGCTGGCGGGGGAGTTCGACGTCGTTCACGCGCACGACTGGATGACGGCGGAGATGCTGAACCTGATCCAGCGGCAGTGCAGCGCGCGGCGCGTCCTGACCATCCATTCCACCGAGTTCGGACGCTGCGGGAACAACATGTTCTCGGGGCGCAGCGAGGCCGTCCGGCATATCGAGTGGCAGGGGATTTACATCGCCGAGCGCGTCGTCTGCGTCTCGCAGGCGCTGAAGAACGAGGTCGGCTGGCTGTACCAGGCGCCGGCGAGCAAGTGCGAGGTGGTCTACAACGGCGTCCGCCCGGCGCTCTTCGATTTCGAGATGGACAGCGGGCGCGACAAGGAGACGCTGGGGATTCATCCCATGGCGCCGACCTTCCTCTTCGCCGGGCGCATCGTCTATCAGAAGGGCGTGGACGTGATGCTGGACGCGATTCCGTACGTCCTGAAGCACGTGCCGACGGCCAAGTTCGTCTTTGCGGGCGACGGCGAGATGCGCTGGGACCTGGAACAGGCCTGCAAGACGCGCGGTTTCGCGGAATCGGTGCGCTGGACGGGCAAGCTGGACCATTCGCGCCTGATCCGGCTCTTCAAGGCCTGCGACGCGCTGGTGGTGCCGAGCCGCAACGAGCCGTTCGGGATCGTGGTGCTGGAGGCGTGGTCGGCGCGCAAGCCGGTGGTGGCGACGAAGAACGGCGGGCCGGGCGAGATCGTGACGCACGACAAGACGGGCTACAGCGTGGACTGCAATCCGCACTCGATCGCCTGGGGCATCGGGCACGTCTGCACGAACTTCGAGCACGCGCGCTGGATGGGCGAGCAGGGGCGCGCGGACGTCGAGGAACGCTTCACGTGGGACAAGATCGCGGAACAGACGGTGGCGGTCTATGGGCAGCAAAGCGGCGCGTAAATCGGCCTTTTCTCCAACGCGCGCCGTTCCAGACGACTTAGGTATGAATCGGGCCGCGCATCTCCGCGCGCCAGGTCATTTTCTTCAACCGGGAGCCCTACGCATGCATGCGCCAAATCGTCCGTGGATGTGGGTCCTCGCCGTGGTGCTCTGCGCGGCCGCGCGCGCCGAAGAGCCCGCGATCCCGCCGCTGCCCGAGGGCATCGGCCCGTTCAATCCCGAGCCGCTGATGAAGAAGCTCGAGGAGGACACCAAGGAGGACAAGTTCGCCTTCGCGGTGCTCGGCGACACCAAGCATTCGAAGACCTTTTCCGGCAAGGTCGTGCCCTTCGTCGCCCAGACGGTCAAGCCCGCCTTCGTGCTCACCACGGGCGACATGGTCCAATTCGGCGGCGGGAGCACCGGGCCGGATTACTGGTCGCGCCTGAGCAAGGAGGCCGGGGAGGACATGAAGGCGCGCCCCTGGTGGCCCGCGATCGGCAACCACGAAGTCGGCGGCGGCCCGATCCTGAACAAGAAGGACGAGAAGGAGATTCCCAAGAACATCGACCTCGGGCGCGCCTACTTCAAGCAGTTCTACGGCTTGAAGTCGGACTACTACAGCTTCACCTTCCGCAACGCGGCCTTTATCGCGCTGCCGTGGCGCTACCCCAACGAGAAGGACGGGACGCAGGCCTGGCTGGAGGGCGAACTGAAGAAGTTCAAGGCCGAGGGCAAGCTGATCTTCTGCTTCAACCACTGTCCCTTTTACACGGTGGGTTCGAAGTCCCCCAACGACGTGCCCGGCAAGCCGACGGACGTGACGAAGCTCTTCGAGACCTACGGCGTGCGGGCGGTCTTTTCGGGGCACGACCACGGCTACTACCGCACCGTCCGCAACGGGGTGCTGTACGCGACGAGCGCCGGGGGCGGGGCGGAACTGTACGAACTGAAGCGCCGCGCCGAGGCGCAGGCGGAGGACGTCTATTTCGGGGTTTCCACCGCGAAGGACGGCGCGAAGAAGTACCTGTACGTGCACGGCGAGAAGAAGGCCGAGAAGACCTACGACGAGCCGCAGCAGTTCCTGTGCGTGATCAGCGTGGACGGCCCGCGCGCGACGATGAAGACCCTGACCGTCGCCGGCGAGGTGTGGGACGAGGTGGAACTGGCGAAGTAGCGCGGGCGCGCGACGCGCGTTTGGGGCCGGCGGGGACGCCGGCGAGACGGCCGGCCGGAGGCCGGCGCTACAACGTCCGCTGGCCGCTCGGGCGAGCCGCATGGCTTGTTTCGGGCGAGTTAGCCGGTTTATTTCGGGCGAGCCGACGGTCTTATACCGGGCGAGCCGGATGGAATCTTCAGGCGCGGTCGTGGGCGCGCGGCGGCTAGACGTGGCCCTTCCGCCGTCCCCACAGCCAGGTGCCCAGGCAGGCGGCGCCGACGCCGAGGCACATCCAGCTTATGCGCTTCAGTTCGGCGAGGTGTTCCGCGACGTCGGGGCGGACTTCCGTCGTATACGAGAAGTAAAGCCCGTACACGCCCACGCTCAGCAGCACCAGCGTCAGGAGCAGCGCCGCCTGGCCGAGGCGCCGGAAGAGCGGGTTCGGGGTTCCCTGGGGCATGCGCGCAGTATAGCCAGGAGGCGGCGCGCGCGCGAATCCGCCCGGCGGAACGTCAGCTTTGGGGCACGGGCGCGTGCTTGCGGGTCGGATCGACCGGCGGCAGGGCCTTCTTCGCTTCCAGCGGGTCGGGCAGGTCGGGGCGCCACGCGGTGACGCGGTTGCGCCCGCCGTGCTTGCTGGCGTAGAGCGCGCGGTCGGCGCGGGAGATCAGTTGTTCGCCGGTCAGGCCGTGGCGGTGCAGGGCGATGCCGAGCGAGACGGTGACGGGGATCGTCTGGCCTTTTTCGCCCTGAAAGACGCTGGCTTCGACCGCGGCGCGCAGGCGTTCGGCGGTCTGTTCGGCGGCTTCCTGCGTGCCGCCGGGCATCAGCACGGCCATCTCTTCGCCGCCGTAGCGGAAGGCCAGGTCGCCGCTGCGCAGGCCCTTTTTCAGGACGCCCGCGACGTTCTTCAGCACCAGGTCGCCCGAGAGGTGCCCGTGGGTGTCGTTGACGCGCTTGAAGTGGTCGATGTCGAGCAGCACGAGCGCGAAGGGCCGGCCGAGCCCGCCGCCGGCCGCGGCCTGCGCGCGCAGGTCTTCCATCGTACTGAGGAAGTGGCGCTTGATGAAGAGCCCGGTGAGCTGGTCGGTGATGGCCTTGCGGTCGTCCTGGTCCTTCTTCATCGCCAGCGCGATGTGCTTGGCCGACTCGATGAGCATCTCCTCGAAGGTCTCGGCGATGGGCCCGTCGAAGCCTTCGGCGCTGCGGCGGATGCGCAGGACGCCCACGGAACGCTGGTCGGCGATCAGCGGGACGCAGAGCATCAGGGTCTCGTCGCCGTGGTGGTGGCGCGTCAGGCTGCTCGGCACGCGTTCGTGCAGCGTGCGGCGCTGTTCCAGGGCCTGCGCGGCGTGGCGGCAGGCCGGCGGGCCGTAGTCCAGCCGCAGCATCAGGGACTCGATCAGTTCGCTGGGGTTCTGGCGGCCCGCGGATTCGTGCGAACCGAGCGTGCGCTGCCAGGCCACGCGCGCGAGCGTCATCTCGCCGGCGACGATGCTGCCTTCGGCGAAGGCCTTGCAGCCTTCGCAGACCAGCGTCGCGTCGCGCGCCTTGGGGACCTTGACCGAACCGCTGCCGGTCGAGCCCTCGTGGATGCGTTCCATCGCGGCGGGCTCGAAGGCGACGTAAATCTCTTCTTCCGAGGACGACCGCAGGCAGGCCGCCGGCGTCACGCGCATCGGGCCGTCGGGCGCGGCGGCAAAGAGCGCGACTTCGCGCGCTTCGAAGAGGTCGCTGACCAGCGTCAGGATGCGGTGCAGACGGTCGAACTGTTCCGGGATCGAGGTCGAACGGTGGATCTCGCGCATCAGGGCCAGGCCTTCGGCCTGCGCGCGGAGCCTGCGCGCCTGGAGCAGGGCGAGGTCGCGTTCGGCCGCGGCGCGCTGGGCCTGCGCGAGCGCGCGCTCGGTCTCGCGGCGCTGGGCGAAGAGTTCGATGCTGGCGAAGAGAATCCCCAGGCCCGCCCCGGCCACCAGCAGCGCGACGGTGAGCGACGAGCCGGCCATCGGCCCGGCGGGCAGCGAGCCGAGCTTGAGCGTGTGCGCGGCGCTTAAGAGCCCGCAGCCGAGCAGCAGCAGGCCGCAGGCAAAGGGCGCAAGGGCTTCGGCGGTGCGGAGGGCGGGGTTCGAAGCAGGGGCGGAGGCGGCCATGGAGCGCGTCGGTCCTCGAAACGTACGACCCTGCCCGTCCGTTCGGAACGCCGGACGCGCAGCCTGGAGGCCCACGCGCGGCCATGAACGGACCATGATCTGCAACGAAACCTAGTTCTTTACATCGTGCAGACGGGCGCAGGACTTCAGTGAATGTTTTGTGAAATAGGCGTGGGAACTACGGCGCGACCTGCACCAGCGGGGCCAGCCGTTCGGCCATGCCCTTCGAGATGCCGCGGACTTGGGCGAGTTCGTCCACCGAGCGGAAGCCGCCGCGGGCCTCGCGGTATTCGACGATCTTCTTCGCCTTCGATGGCCCGATGCCCGGGAGCAGTTCGAGTTCGGCGGCGCTGGCGGCGTTCAGGTCCAGGCGCGAGAGCGACGGGGCCGCGCGGGGATCGCGCTCGCCGGGGGCTTCGACGCGCACGGCCGTAAGGCCGGTCTCCGCTTCGCGGTTCGACGCGGCGAAGACGCCCAGCGGCAGGCCGAGCGCGAAGAGCACCCAGACGCCCAGTTCGGCGGCGCCGAAGACCGCGCGAGGCGGCGCGGGTGGAACTGCTGGGGTATCCACCACCGCCTCCCGGAAACTTTTAGTAGTGGTCTTCAAGGTCCGGATTGGACTGTTTCATCCGTATCAGGTATATAGCCAGTATAGCCCTATTTTGTCGAGCCGTGAAGCGTTATCCACGGAGACTTTGTGCATGCCCGAACCCGGGACGAATGCGCCGCCCAAGCGGGTGCTGATCATCGACGACGACCCGGTCTTCCGCCGGGTGGCGCACGTGGCCGTCGGCCAGCTACCCGGCGTGCTGGCGGAGGCCTGCGCGAGCGCCGAACAGGCGCTCCAACTGGTGGCCACGTACGCGTACGACCTGCTGATCCTGGACGTCAGCCTGCCCGGGATGGACGGGAACGACTTCCACCGCCTCTTCGTCGAGACGATCGAACGCACGCGCCACGCGCACCTGCCGCCGACGCTGGTGGTCACGGGCACCTTCGAAGAACGCCTGGAGGCCGGGCTGCTCTTCGGCGAGAAGGTCGCGGCCGTGCTGCGCAAGCCGGTCCCGCCGGACCTGCTGCGTGGGTACGCGCAGAGCATCCTGGCCGCGGGGCAGCCGAAGCCCGCCGCGCAGGAAGCGCCCGCCGCGCAGCCCGGCGATACCCTGGACGCGAAGATGCTCGCGCGCCTGGACAAGCTGGGCGGCCCGGCGCTGCTGAAGAACCTCTCCGAGTCCTTTCTATCCCACGTGCCCGAACTGCTGGAAAAGATCGAGACCGGTGTGCGGCGGCAGGACTTTGCGCTGGTGGAAGACGCGGCGCACAGCCTGAAGTCGAGCGCCGGGATTCTGGGCGCGGCGCGGCTGCTGGACGGGGCCACGCGCCTGGAACGGTTCGCGCGCGAAGGCCGGGCGGCCGAGACGGCGCAAGCCGCGCGGGAGGTCCAGGAGGCCTTCGAACGCATCCAGGGCGCCCTGGCAGGGCTCGCGCGGGGGGGGCCGGCATGAAGCGCATCGCGCTGGTGGAAGACAACCCCGACAACCGCCTGCTCATCGAAGCGATCCTCGACGGGACCTACGATCTGGATGCGTACGAGAACGGCCCGGACGCGCTGGCCGGCATGGCCGCGCGGGCGCCCGACCTGGCGCTGGTGGACATCTCCCTCCCGCGGATGGACGGCCTCGAGGTGCTCAGGCGCATGCGCGCGGACGAGCGCCTGAAGGGCGTGCCGGCGGTCGCGCTGACCGCGCACGCGATGAACGGCGACCGCGAACGCTTTCTCTCCGCGGGCTTTTCGGACTACGTGACCAAACCGATCATGGACGACGCGCTGCTGCTGGACGCGATCCGGCGCGGGCTGGGCGAATGAACGAGGGGCACCTGCGCGCGGCATGAATCCGTTCACGCGGGCCAAAATCCTGGCGGGCTACGGGCTGGCGATGATCCTCGTGATCGGCGTCGGTGTGCTGTCGGTGCGCAGCGTCAACCTGCTGCACGAAGACGCCCGCATGGTTTCCCACACGCACGAACTCCTGGCCACGTCCTGGCGGCTGATGTCGAACCTCGACGAGGCGATCTCGCGCAGCCGCGGGTTCATCCTGACCGGCCGCGAGGAATACCTCGAACCGATCGAAGGCATCTTCGCCTCGATCCGCGACGCCTTCGGGCGCCTGCGGGCCCAGTCGAACGACAACCTCGCGCAGCAGGAGCGGCTGCGGGAACTGGAGCCGGTGATCCAGCGGCGCGTGGCGCTGGTCCGCGAGGCCATCGAGGCGCGGCGCACGCAGGGCCTGGAAGCATCCGCGAAACTGGTGACGTCCTCGTCGTCCTACCTGGTCACGCAGCGCATCCGCGACGGCATGGGGGCCTTCGAAGCCGAGGAGAACCGGCTGCTGGCCGAGCGGACCGCGCGCACCGGCGAGAGCCTGCGCGAGGCGCGGGTCGTGGTCGTGTCCGGCTGCCTGCTGGCGGTGGCGCTGGTGGTCCTTTCCAGCCTGGCCGTGCGGCGCGACTTCCTGGCCCTGATGCGCGCCGAAGCGGAACTCGACCGGACCATCGCCTTCCAGAAGGGCATCCTCGACAACGCGCAGTGCAGCATCATCACCGTCTTTCCCGACGGCCGGATCTCCTCGATCAACCGCACCGCGCTGGCGTGGCTCGGCTACGAGGCCGCCGAACTGGTGGGCCGGCAGACCCCCGCGGTGATCCACGATCCGGCCGAGATGGAAGCGCGGCGCAAGGAACTCTCCGCGGAACTCGGGCGCGAACTCCCGGCGGGGATCGAGGTCTTTACCGCGCGCCTGGAGGCCCAGGCGTCGGAGACGCGCGAGTGGACGTACGTCCGCAAGGACGGCACGCGCTTTCCCGTGCAGCTTTCGGTCTCGGCGATGCGCAGCCGCCAGGGCGAACGGCTCGGCTACATCGGCGTCGCGTCGGACATCACCAAGCGCAAGAACGCGGAGCGCGAACTGCGCGTCGCCGCCGAGGCGGCCACGGCCGCGAGCAAGGCCAAGAGCGAGTTCCTGGCCAACATGAGCCACGAACTGCGCACGCCGCTGAACAGCGTGATCGGCTTCGCCAACGTGCTGCGCAAGAACAAGGACGGGGCGCTGCAAGCGAAGGAACTGACGTACCTCGAGCGCATCCAGGACAACGGCCGCCACCTGCTCGACCTGATCAATTCGATTCTGGACCTGTCCAAGATCGAAGCGGGCAAGATGGAGGCGCACATCGAGTCCTTCGGTCTCGACGAACTCGTCGCCGAGACCCTGGGGGAACTGCAGGGCCACGTGCAGGGGCGCGCGGTCGAACTGCGCGCGGAGCCCGCGCCGGGCGCGAAGCCGGTCGAGAGCGACCGCGCGCGCCTGAAGCAGGTGATCATCAACCTGACCGCCAACGCGCTGAAGTTCACCGAGCACGGCAGCGTGACGGTGCGCACCGTGGCGGACGCGGCCGGGAACGTGCTGCGCCTGGAAGTGGCCGACACGGGCATCGGGATTCCGCCGGAGAAGCTGCACGCGATCTTCGAGGCCTTTCAGCAGGCGGACTCGGGGACTTCGCGGAAGTACGGCGGCACGGGCCTGGGCCTGACGATCTCGCGCGCGATCTGCGACCTGCTCGGCTACGCCATCCGCGTGCGCAGCGAGGCGGGCCGGGGGAGCACGTTTTCGGTCGAGATGGCCGGGCCGGCGGCCTCGCCGCCCCGGCGTTCGCCCGGTACGCAGCCGATCCGGACCTTCGCGGGCCGCTCGTCGGCCCGGCAGCCCGCCGTGGCCCCGCTGAAGGGCAAGCGCGTCCTGCTGATCGACGACGACATGGACACGGGCGTGGTCTTCAAGGAGATGCTCGCCGATACCGGCTGCGTGCTGCTCCAGGCGCGCAGCGGGGAAGAAGGCCTGCTGCTGGCCCGCTCCGAGGCCCCCGACCTGATCCTGCTCGACATGCTGCTGCCCGAGACCGACGGGCGCGCGGTGCTGTCGCGGCTGCGCGCGCGCCCGGAGACCGGCCGCATCGGGGTGCTGGTGGTGAGCATCGTCGCCGAAGACGGGCAACTGGACGTCCCGCCCGAGGACCGCATCCAGAAGCCGGTCAGCCGCGAGCGGCTGCTGGAGGCGATGGTGCGGCACCTGGCCCCGCAGGGCTGACCGCGCGGGACGCGCGCCTTCCTCTCTCTTCGAACAGGAAGTGGGCTGGGCGAACGATCGCCCCCGGTTTTCTCTGGCGCGGCGAAACGGGCGTGTTACGATTCAAAAGCGTTTGCTTTCAAAGCGAAAGCGTCCTTTCCTACCTCCGGAGGCACGAACTTTCATGGTCGCTGCAAAGAACACCGGTCCCGTCAAAGTCGCCATCGCCGGCCTGGGCCGCGCGGGGTGGAGCATCCACGCCATGGCGCTGAAGGGCCGCACGGACTTCCAGGTCGTCGCGGTCATCGACAAGCAGCCCGAACGGCGCGCCGAGGCCGAACAGACCTTCCCCGGCTGCAAAGGCTACGAGGAATGGAAGGATTTCCTCAAGAATCCCAACGGCGCGGAACTGGTCGTCATCGCCACGCAGTCGGTCGCGCACGGCCCGATGTCCATCGACGCCCTCAAGGCCGGCCTGCACGTCATGACCGAGAAGCCCATGGCCATGAACGTGAAGGAAGCCGACAAGATGATCGCCGCGGCCAAGAAGGCCAAGCGCATCCTGACGATCCACCAGAACTACCGCGCGCACCCCGAATTCAACCACCTGATGTCGATCGTGAAGTCGGGCATCCTGGGCAAGATCGTCCAGATCAAGAACACCAGCGTCCACTTCGCGCGCCGCAACGACTGGCAGACGCTGCGCAAGTACGGCGGCGGCACTCTGAACAACACCTGCCCGCACACCATCGACCAGTGCATCCAGGTGCTCGGCAGCCCCGTCGTGGACGTGTGGGGCGACCTGCAGAAGTGCCTCAGCGCCGGCGACGCCGAAGACCACGTGAAGGTGCTGATCCGCGGCAAGAACGGCGCCGTCGTGGACATGGAAGTCTCGAGCTGCTGCGCGGTCAAGCAGCCGCAGTGGCTGGTGATGGGCACGCTGGGGACGCTGGTGCGCGAAGGCGACGAGTTCGTCATCCGCTACCTCGACCCGGCCAAGCTGAAGCCGTTGAAGGTCGTGGACAGCATCGCGGTGCCGGACCGCAAGTACGGCGTCGTGGGCGGCGACCAGCTCGAATGGCAGGAGAAGCGCGTCCAGGCCGCCGACCCGGCGTACAAGCTGGACTTCTACGGCTGCCTGTACGACTCCCTGCGCAACAAGAAGAAGCTGCTCGTCACGCCCGAAAGCGTCCGCGAGGTCATCCGCGTGATCGCGCTCTCCCGCGTGGGCACGAAGTTCAAGTAAGCCGTCTCTCGCAAGCGGTCTTGAGCCCCAAGTGGAACCCGTTGGCTGGGTTGCACTTGGGGCTTTTTTTGACGGCAGGGGTCACGGAAGGGGTCAGGATTTAGGATTCAGGATTCAGGGGTGGAGCGGCTTCGCCGCCCTGTGTTTTAGATTCGAATGCAGCGCGTCAGCGCTGCTCCTCCCCTGAATCCTGAATCCTATATCCTGAATCCTGTCCTTCGATGTTAGGCGAAAATTCGAACGGGGGCCCTGGACTTTATGGTAAGCTTTTGCAAGGAGGGGGGAAGTTTGTCACACGTGCAGTTCGGCAATGAAGAAAGTGGCGGGTCCGGACGTCGGGTGACCAATGGGGACAGAATGGAGAGGGAACGGTGCAGATGATCAAACCTAAGAGGTACATCGCGGGCCTTCTGGCGTTCGCGCTGGTGGCGCTGGCGGGCGGCCCGGTGCTGTTCGCGGGCGGCCCCTACAGCCTGCCGAACTTCACGCTCAAGGATCCGTCCGACAAGGAGCACACGAAGGACGAGATCATGAAGGCGGTGAACAAGGGCCTGGTGGTGATCGTGACCATCCCCAACGCCAAGCACGGGACGCCGCAGAGCCGCTGGCAGAGCAAGCTGATGAAGAAGGACTGGCCGGAAGACAAGTTCTACATGCTGATGGTGGAAGACCTGAGCCAGTCGGGCGCGGTGAAGGACAAGGCGCTGGACGGGATGAAGAAGGGCTTCAAGCCCGAGAAGCAGCCGCTGCTGCTGATCGATTACACGGGCGAGACGCGCAAGTCGTTCGGGGTCGCGCAGGACGAGACGGTGGTGCTGGTCTTCGACAAGGAAGGCAAGCTGATCCACTTCGAGGACGAACAGTCCACGAACGACGTCTCGCAGCCCACCGTCGAGGCCGTGCAGCGCGTGCAGAAGGCGATCGCGAAGATGACGAAGTAGGCGGAACCGCTTGCTTCACGGAAAAAGCACGGCGAAGGCCGTGCTTTTTTTGTTGTGCAGACAAGCACTCGAGGGAACAAGATGCGCCACCGTGTCAGCCTGATGACCGCATGTTTGATGTTCCTAACCGCAGCTTTTTTCCTTGGGTTGAATTGCACGGTACGCGGACCGCTGATTCTTCAGACTTCTGGCGACGTTGAGCGTCCTGATTCCTTTATATGGGGAATGTACCGGGGTTGGCCCATGGAATTTCAAGAGGTCGAGCAGCATAGCGTTGATCTTGAGAAAGACCCCGTATACCAGACCCCGACCCCGGACTATCGAAGGCTTAGGTGGAGCGCTTACCTTTCGGACTCCACATCGGCGCTTGTAACGTCTCTGACTGTTGATGTCGTCGTTGGCGTGTTGGTCACGTTTGCTGTTGGCGCGGTGAGCGAGATGGTTGTGCGAAAAATCGCGAAGCGAGGCGCGCCAGTTTCTTAGCGCCTGCCCGCACGCCGCTTCGCATTCGCTCCGCAGCATGGCACCCAACGGACGGCCGAATCTACAAGCACCGGACCTTGGGCGAACCATAACGACTTGTGGGTTACAACTCTGCTGAAAAGCATTGGCGGTGCGCATCGTTGTCCGCACTTCAGTGCGGACAAACGTGCTGTTCATCCGTTGCTTGCCACCAGCTTTTAGCTGGTGGGGTTGGAGCTCATACGCGCGACTTCAGCAGGCTTCAGCCTGCTTCCACGCTTCCGATGGCTTAAGCCGCACCTTCGAAGCCGGCTGAAGCCGGCTAAGCAAGTAGCGGAAGGCTTTACCCCACCAGCTAAAGCTGGTGGCAAGCAACAGATCGACAAACGGCTCGGCCACCCTGAAGCGTGGCCGACGGATCGTCCATGGCTGAGGTGGCTAACAGAGCATGAGTACGAATTACGTATTTGGTGCGGCGGATTTTGCGCGTCGCCCCAGTCGATATTCGAGGACAGCAATCAACACCAACGTAACCCCAAGAGCAAGACCCCCGTCGTAGAGCATGCACATTCGGTATTGGGTCCAGGTTTCGGCCTCCCCGAAGCGCTTGCCGCTCGGTTCGTTGCAATGGTAGCGGTAATTCTTTCGAAGGTAGGGCCAGGGCCAGCCCCACTGAGTCTGAACATCGTAATACGTGGCGATGGAAGCCTGACGTACGATGGGAGGGCGTTCACTTGGCCGGGAATTCAGAAACAATAAGACGGCTAATCCGATGCATGCAACGAGAAGAGTGCTTAGGTGGTACTGCAAGAAACCGCGTTTGGCCATAGGTCAGCATCCTACCGCCCCTGCGCCGCCCACGCCTTCCAGTTCGCTTCCAGCGTCGCGATGGGTTTGCCGTAGGCTTCTTCGAAGGCCTTCTTTGAGTCCAGGCCTTTCTTGAAGAGTTCGGGGAGCTTCGCGAAGGCGAGGCCGTCGAGTTTGTAGAGGTAGCGCACGATCGACCAGCATTGCTGGTACTCGAGCTGCGGCATGCTGATCATCTCGCGCGTGAAGATCACTTCCCACGCCTGCGTCTTGCGTTCGCGGATGCCCTTCGCGATCGCCTGCGCCCAGCTCGCGTCGAAGTTCAGCTTGTTCTGTTCGTAGCGGATCGAGTAGCACCACGGGGTCTCGAAGATGAGCGATTCGCAGAGGCTGGAAAAACCTTCGCAGAACCAGAGCGGGGCTTTGCCGTCGGTGGCTTCGTGGACGAGCATCTGCGCGAGCACGAACGTGGTCAGGTGGCCGAGGCCCTGCGGCGAATTCACCACCAGCGCGTCGCGGCGGATCACGGTCAGGTTGCGCGAGCCGAACGAGGACGTGGTCTTGGCGAGGTCCTGCCAGTTGGGGTCGCCGTCCTTGTCGTGGCGCGTCTTGGCGAACCATTCGAGGTAGGTCGCGTACTTCTCGCCGTTCTCGCAGACGACCATGTGCTGGGTCTGGGGCGTGGCCTTCAGGAACGCGTCGCCCTGGCAGTGTTCCTTCAACTGGATGGTCAGCTTCTCGAAATGCTTCGCGCACTCGCGGGCCTCGGCGGCGGAGGTCTGGAAGTGCCCGGTGGCGTGGCGCGTCTCGAAATCGAGGAAGGCCATGTGCATGGCCTTTTCGTGCCCGGCGTAGAGTTCGCCGCGCTTGGCCTGGCGCGTCTTCTCGTCCTCGTAGACCTGCTTCATCTCCAGCCCGCGCTTGCAGGCTTCGCAGGGCTTCCAACCCAGGAACGCGTCGGGCTCGGGCGCGGGGTCGTTTTCGAAGAGCACGTACGGGAGCAGCAGGCGCGGCCGGATGCGGCCCGTGTCGTGGCAGGTCTCGCAGAGCGTCTTCGGGACTTCCGGGACGGGCACGGCGTCCTTGCGCCCGATCATGATCTCGGCGCTCTGCAACGGATCTTTGTGGGTCAGGTCGTCGTCTTCTTCGGGGCTGGTCTGCGCGGGGCGCTTGGTCTCGTCGAGCGCGCTCGGATCGAGGCTCTTGGTTTCCAGCGGGCCCGGCGCGGGCGCGACCGGCGCCGGTTCGGCGGGGCGTTCGGGCGGGAGCGGCGGGGCCTCCTGGGCGCCGCACACGAGTGCGCCGAGCATCCAGCAGAGCCCGAAGCCAGGCAATAGTCGAGACCGCTGCCGCATCCCTAAGCTCCTGCCGAGGTTCCAACGCCTGTGCCCCGCAGCGGGATAGGAGACGGAGGCACAGAAGCCACTATCAGGAAAAACCCGAATGCGTTATTCTTGCACCTTGCGCCGTAAAGAAGGGGGTTCGTCCGTCCAAGGTTGGGTAACACCGGGACTTGACGCCCCTTTGCGAGACCCTAAATACATCAGTGTTTGGCATTTACAATGAGGAAGTAGAAGCCCATGTCCGACCAGAATACCAAGCCTAAGCCGCCGGATTCGGCGCCGCGTATCAGCCACGAGGAAGCCGCCGAGGCCTGCAAGGCGGTCCACACGGCCCAGACGGTCGAAGGGCTGGCCTCGACGCTCCAGAAGCAAGCCTGCGAACTGCTCGACTGTGAGCGCGCGACGTTCTTCCGGATCGAGAAGCACAACAAGGTCGTGAACCTGGTGGCCTACCGGAACAAGGGCCGCACGCGCATCAGCCTGCCGCTGGGCGAAGGCATCGCGGGCGGCGTCGCCAAGGACAACGGCTACTACATCTGCAACAAGCCCGCCGGCGACGACCTGTTCGTCGCGTCCATCGACGGCATCCAGGGCATGGAGATCCGCAATTTGCTCTCCGCGGCCATGGCCGAGGACGAGGACGTCGTCGGGGTCTTGCAGGTGGTCAACAAAGTCGGCGGCGCCTTTACCGAAAACGACGCGTACTGGCTGCAGCTCCTGGCCGAGCACGGCGCGCTGGCCTACCAGCGCGTGAAGCGTTCGGAAGAAGGCTGGAGCCTGGTGAAGAACCTGGCCGAGGCCGTCGCGACGGCGGTGGACAACAAGCACGTCTCGACCGTGGGCCACAGCGAACGCACGCGCCAGGTGGCGCTGGCCGTCGGCAAGGAGATGGGGCTCGACAGCGACCAGCTGATGGAACTGGAACTGGCCGCACTGCTGCACGACGCCGGCCGCCTGGCGCTCTCGCCGGAGGCCTTCGAACTCGTCGGCGGGCCGGGCGGCGGCGCCGCGTACGCGGCCGCAGGCGAGCGCCTGCATCTGGTGCTTACCGACGCGCTGCTGCGGGGGCTCAAGCTGCCCGAATGCGTCGGGAAGCTGAAGGAAGTCGCGAGTTCGCACCACGAGATGGTGGACGGTTCGGGCTACCCGCGCGGGCGTAAGGGCGCGGACCTTTCGCTCTCGGCCAAGATCCTCGCAGTCGCGAATTACTTCGACCTGCTGACCAGCGGTCGAGCGCCCGAAAGCAACGGCAAGCGCATGGAGGACGAGGACGCGGCCAAGATCATGCAGGGGCTGGCGGGCAAGAAGTTCGACGCCGCGGTGGTCGAAAAGATGATCGCCGGAAAGCTGTACCGCATCGAGAAACGGCGCTTCCCGCGGTACGACTACGAGACGCCCGTGCAGGTGACGGTGCTCGGCGACGCGCAGGGCAGCAAATCGCAGGTGCTCGAGACCAAGGCGCTGGACCTCTCCGAGGGCGGGATTCTCTTCCAGAGCCCGCAGAAGCTGCCCGACCACGCGCTGCTGAAGCTCAAGATCTTCCTCCCCACCGAACAGCTCGACGCGCTGGCGCGCGTGGCGCGGCACCTGAAGGCCGACGACGGCAAGGGCTTCAAGGTCGGGGCGTACTTCATGTGGTACGGGACGTAGCGGAAAAGGCACGGAACACGCCCGGCGCGGAGGAGCCGCGTTGGGCTCGGGGAGCCGCATGGCGAAGCTGATCCTTCATCTTTCGGACAGTTCGAAGGAATTCCCGTTGAACGGGTCCGTGACCATTGGCCGCCAGTCGAGCAACACGATCCAGATCAACGAACCGAAGGCCAGCCGCAGCCACGCCCGCGTCGTGCAGGTGGACGGCGAGTACCTCGTCGAGGACCTGGAAAGCTCCAACGGCACCAAGGTGAACGGGCGCAAGGTCGCCAAGCTGGCGCTCAGCCACGGCGACACGATCCAGATCGGCGCGACGCGGCTGGTCTTCGACGACCCCGGCGCGAAGGCGGCCAAGCCCAAGGTGTCTTCGAGCAAGAGCACGCGCGAGATCAAGGCGCACGCGCAGAAGGAAGACACCGACGCGCTCTGCGGAAAAGACCTGGGCGGCTACCAGATCATCTCGCGGCTGGGCCAGGGCGGGATGGGGACGGTCTACCGGGCCAAGCAGCTTTCGATGGACCGCGAAGTCGCGCTGAAGGTCATGAAGAAGGACCTCTCGCAGAACCGCGAGTTCGTGAAGGGCTTCCTGAAAGAAGCGCGCATGGCCGGGCAGCTTACGCATCCGGCCATCGTGCAGGTCCACGACGTGGGCGAAGACGGCGGCACGCTGTACTTCTCGATGGAGATCGTCGAAGGCGAATCCGTCTACGCGATGCTGAAGCGCGACGGAAAGGTGAACGTCGCCAAGAGCCTGGACATCGCCGTGGCGGTCTGCGAGGCGCTGGCGCACGCGCAGCGGCACCGCGTCGTCCACCAGGACATCAAGCCCCACAACATCATGGTGGACAAGCGCGGCATCGTGAAGGTCGCCGACCTGGGCCTGGCCACCATGGCCGGGCGCGACAAGAACGCCGAAAAGAAGAGCAACGTGCTGATGGGCACGCCGCATTACATGGCGCCCGAGCAGAGCCAGAAGCGCGCCATCGACACCCGCACCGACCTCTACGCGCTCGGCGCGACGCTCTTTCACATGGTCACCGGGCGCGTGCCGTTCGACGGGCCGACGAGCCTGGTCGTCATCACCAAGCACATCACGCAGGAACGCCCCGATCCGCGCCAGTACGACGTGACGATCCCCGCCGACCTGGCCGGCGTGATTCTCGAGATGATGTCCGTGGACATCGAGAAGCGCCCCGGCGATCCCAAGGCGCTGGCCGAACGGCTGAAGGGCATCAAGGACGCGTACCTGAAGGAACTGGAAGATTCCGCGCGCAACAAGGGCAAGAGCAAGGGCGTGATCAAGCGCCGCGCGACCTTGAACGACATGGCCGCGGTCAAGCCCACGGTGGTGCGCGCCGAAGAAGTCGTCCGCGAGGAACGCCGCGCCGACGCCGACCGCGAACGCCGCCGCGAAGAAGCCGTGGCGACGCCGAGCAACGAGTGGGCCAAGCTGGGCCTGGGCGCCGCCGTGGTGGTGCTCGGCCTGGTGCTGGTGGTCATGATGTTCGGTTCGATCAAGAACGCGATCCTGGGACCGGCCGGTCCCGAGCCGAAGAAGCCCGTCAAGTCCGCGAAGACCGAGGACCCCGAGACGCCGCCGGACACGACGCCTTCGCCCTTCGACCCCGCAACCAAGACTTCGGCCAAGACCCAGACGCCGGAAGAAACCAAGACCACGGCGCAGCCGCAGACGCCGGACGTGGAAGGCCAGGCGCTGGCCGAATGGAGCAAGGCGCTGGAGGCGCGCGACCGCGCGCTGCAAAGCGGCAACTTTGCCGGCGCGCGCCAGGCGCTGCTTCGCTTCCGCGACGCGCACCGGGTGGGGAGCGTCTCCGACGCGGCCAACAAGGAACTGCGCGAGACCGACCGCATCATCTCCGACACGCTGGGCCAGATGTACGCCGATGCCGAGAAGGCCGCCAACGCGAAGGACTACCGCGTGGCCGCGGCCAAATCGACGCGCCTGATCTCCGCCGACGCGCAGGGTTCGTTCGGGAAGAAGGCCAGCGACCTGATGCAGCGCATCGACACCGAGGCCGAGGCGCCCTACAAGCAGTTCCTCGCGCAGGCCGACAAGCACGTGGCCACCGGGCGCTTGGACGAAGCGATGAAGTCGATGGGTTCCGCGCTGGACGGCCTGGCCGGCACGCGCTGGGGCGATCCGCTGGGCGCGCGGCAGTTGCAGCTCGTCTTCGCCAACAAACTGCTCAAGGCGATGGAACGCGCGCGCAAGCAGCGCGCCGACGAAGGCAAGCCGACCGAAGTCGCCGTCAGCGACACCGCCGGCAAAAAGGTGATGGGCATTCTGCGCGAGATCAACGGGCTGATCCTGAGCGCCGAGATCGGCGGCGCGGGCTTCAAGCACCCGCTGGCCAAGATGCAGCCCGACGACATCTACCACCTCATCGAGGCGCTGGGGCAGGGCGAGGACCACCTCGGCATGGCCAACCTGATGCTGATCCTCAAGCACGACGACCTGGCCAAGAAAGAAATCGACCGCGCGATGAAGATTCCCGACCAGAGCGCCGAGGCCGCGCGCCTGGCGGCGAAGCTTTCGGGCGAATCGAACCTGCACGTCTACGACTTCAGCAAGTGGCAGCACCAGAGCGACTGGGACGCGCCCTCGGGGGCGTGGTCCACCAAGGACGACCAGTACGTGCTGGAAAGCCCCGAAGGCGGCGACACGGCGCTCAAGACCGACGCCATCGGCGGGCCGTTTGCGGCCAAGGGCGGGCGCATCGCGTTCGAGTTCAACGTGAATGCCGCGAAGGCCGGCGACGGTTGGTACGTGGCGATGGAGTTCGGGACCGAGCAGCGCAACGTGACCGCGCTCTTCAGCGCCGAAGGCTACCGCGTGCAGGCCAACGCGGGCGAGATGGCCCAGGTGAAGGGCGACTGGAAGCCGTCGGGCGCGACGAACGTGGAACTGGAGTTCAAGGACAACACCGTCACGATCGTGCTCAACGGCAAGCGCGGCGAACCCCTGACCGCCACCGGCGTCTCCGACCTGAAAGGGACGATCGCCTTCCACATCCGCGAGACCACGTGCGCGCTGGACAATATTACGCTGCGGAATGTGGAATAGTTGCGTTTGTTCGCTGGTTTGCTGGTTGATTTGTTGGCTGGTTCGCTAACGAAACTGATTGAGTTTTATTGGACGGGTTCTGTGAATAACTGAGCATGCCCACGATTCACTTGCGGGATGTGAATATTGCGACGGATTCCGCCGCCCCTGCCGGGGCGCGTTCATGGTGGCGCGCGTTCCGGTGGCCGCGCTTCGCTTGCCACCGGCTAATTTCCCGCCGGCCTTCCAGGCCGGGATGTGGAAACGACCTTCAGTCGGGGAAACGGAATCGGTTCGGTACGCAGCCGCGCTCGAACAGCGGCACAGGTCGCAAACGTCCGCGTGTTTGTTTTGTGGTTGCTGTGGCCGTAAGCCGCGGAGCGGCGAAAGAATGTAGCCCAGGGCGTGAGCCCTGGGAACGCGACCCCCACGGAAGCGAGCCCCGTAGGGGCGACACAAGACCCTTCGAATCCCCTTTATGCCGCCCCTACAGGGCTCGACCTTGGAGGCGCATCGTTTCCCAGGGCTTACGCCCTGGGCTACCTTCTGCCGCCGCTGACGCGGCTCACGCCGGGCGGGATTGCTGTTTCGGCGGGTAAATTATGCCAAAGACGTTTAGGTTGTGTCAAACCAACCGTCAATTAACCTGAGGGACATTGCATGACCATGATTCCGAGTAAACCCTTCACTAGAGGCCAGCATCGATTGAATATTGCGATGCGCGTTGTCTTTTGCGTAATTTTATTATTTGTAACAGTCGGGTGTAGCCATTGTACAGCAGGTAAATCGGATACCACCGTAGAAATTTTGCGTAGCGAGCTTGGTGGAATTCGTTCAGAGTCTGATAGGAAGAGGCTGAAGCATTACCTGAAGGCAAATTTGAAATCGGCAGTAGTCAATTTGGAGATGCTTATCCATTCATCTAAGTCAGAGGATGTTTTATTGGCAGCGCTTGGATATTCAATGCTTGGCAAGGATGCTGTTTCTCCGTTGCGAAAACTGTTTCTGGATACAAATTCGACTGCATGCCACGGAGCACTCATTGCGACTTATTGGTTTGGCAAAGATGCGAAGTATTTGACGGATGAGTTGTTCATTTTGTTGGAATATGAAAATCTGGATAGGTTACCTAATGTAGTTGATGCTTTATACTTGGAAGGAATCGTACCCATAGTATGTAAAACAATCGCGAGGTTTCCCGCCGACACGAGAAGAAAGTTGATCACATGCTTTGGTTCAGAATCACCCTGGACGAGAAGTAGAGCATGCTATGTTGTTGAAAAAATGGGAAAACGGGGCGGCGAATTCATTCCGTATGTATTAGGACTCAGGGATGACGATAATTTGGTAGTCCGTGACACCGTTACAAGCGTTTTGTCCTATTTCCATAGCATCGGAATGTATTCCGCCCCACCCAAAGACCCTCCGCCGTCCCAACGCTAAACAGTCAACCAGAAAACAAGCCAACCAGCCAACGCTTTTACTTCGGCACCGCCACATCCACCGTGGCCCAATACAACCGTTCGCGGTCGCCGCTTTGGCGGACGAGTTCCAGCATGCGTTTGCGGGAGGCTTCGATGGGGGTGAGTTTGGTCACGCGGCCGTTGACGGTCACCTTCAGCGGCTTGGTGAGGTCGAAGAGGTCCGGGGTGACGTAGATGCGCAGGCCGGTCGTGTTGTAGGCCTTGATTTCCACGGCGTTGCCCGCGCCGACGGTGGCGGAAAGGCGCGCGAGGCCGCTGGCGCGGACGGCGGCTTCCATGTTCGCGGGCAGGCCTTGCTTCTTGGTCTGGTTGTCGGTCATGGCGAGCCAGAAGCACTGCGCGGTCTCCATGTCGGCGCTGACGAAGTCGATCTCCTTGGGCGCGCGCGGGCGTTCCTTGCTTTCCATCCAGTCGAGCACCTTCGGAATCTCTTCCGTGAAGCCTTCGTGCCCGCGGCCCAGGTATTCGACGTAGGTCATGGGGCGCTTCTGGCGCTTGAGTTCCTCGTTGACCAGCCGGTTCACCTTGGTGACGCTCGTGTCGCGTTCGCCCGAGACGCAATAGACGGGGCAGTGCAGCGAGTTCAGGACGTAGTTCGACGAGACGCCGTTGACGCAGCCGATAAAGGGCGCGGCCGCCGCGAAGGTTCCCGGAAACGTGAGCGCCAGGTCCCACGTCATGTGCCCGCCCATCGAGTGCCCGGCGACGTAGACGCGGTTGGGATCGACCGCGAATCGGCGCATGCAGTCGGCCACGGTGCGCATGCCGAGCCCGCGTTCTTCCGGCGTGGACAGGTAGCCCTTGCCGCGGCCGATGACGCATTCGGGCGCGGCGACGATGAAGCCGCGCTTCGTCGCTTCCAGCGCCCAGAACTGCATCGCGGCCGTCGCCTCGGAGTTCATCCCGTGCAGCGCGACCAGCAGCGGGCGGCGCGTGGACGGATGGTAGTCGGCGGGGAGCATGACGAGGCAGGTCAGGCCGACTTCCAGGTCGCCCTTGGGCGCTTCGATCTGGAACGGGCCCTGCGGCGACTTGCCTTCCGTCGCCTGCGGCGGACGGGGCGCGCGCCGGCCCAGGCGCACGAGGGCCTCGAAGGCGCGGTCGGTGAGGCCGCGGAAGGCGAGGGCCTTGTCCAGGCGCGCGGGCTCGTCCTTTTCGTCGCCGTACAGGTACACGTCCACGGCGCGTTCGGCCTCGAAGAAGTCGTCCAGGCTCACGACTTCCTTGCGCTCAAGCGCTTCGCCGTAGCGCACCGCGAAGGAGAATTCCTTCAGGAGTTCCATCGCCTGGCCGTAGTTCACGCCGCTGTCGGTGTTCGCGTGCAGGGCCTGGAGGATCGCGAGGCGGCGTTCGCCCGGCAGCGGGCCGTCCAGGTCCGGGAGCAGCCGGTCGATCAGGCTCGCTTCCTCCGGATGCGCGCCTTCCAGGGCCTTCTTCACCTGCGCGACGGCGGCGGACCAGCGGCGGCCGGCCAGGGCTTCGGCGGTGAGTTTGACCTGGAGCGCCTGGACGTCCTGTTCGACCTGTTTGAGTTTTTCGCGGTGCGCGCCGGCGTCACCGATAATCGTCGTCGCCTGCGTGAGCATCCGCCCGGCGTCGTCGTACTGGCCGAGTTTGAGCAGCCGCGCGGCGGTTTCCAGGCAGGCGCGCGCGCTGCCTTCGGCGATGGCGGCCTCGAAAGCCTCGCGGCGTTCGGCCGGCAGGCCCAGGGCCTCGGCGCAGGCTTCGCGCGCGTAGCGGAAGTACTTCGCGGCGAGCAGGAACTGGACGAGCGCCTCGGACTTGGCCTGGTCGAACGGTTCGCCGAGCTGCTTTTTCTTGAAGCGCACGATCACGGCGCCGTGGGTTTCGGGCGGGAGCGGGTAGCTGGCTTCGAAGTCCGTCCCGTCGGCCGCGACGGTGTAGACGCTTTCGCTGACGGCGGCGATGCGCATGGTCAGGGTCAGCTTGCCGAGCGCGCGGTCTTCGATGTCCATCGTGTACGACTGGCCGTCGGGCGCCCACGCGCCCATCTTCAGCGTCTTGAACGGAAGGGTGATGTGGCGGCGCGCGGTGTTCGCGGGTTCTTCGGCGCGAAGGACGGGGCGGGCGAGGGCCGTCAGGAGCACCGCGCAGGAGAAGAAGGCGTTCCGCATCACGGTAGGACGCGCTCCGGGGCCGCTTATTAGACGCGTTTGCCGCCCCGGACCATGCCCGAAAACCGCCCGGTTACGGCGCGACGTCCACCTTGCCGTCCTTCACGGCCAGCTTGACCGGCTGACCTTTGAACGGCGGAAGCGTGGGCGTGTAGACGGCCTTGCCGTCTTTTTCGATGATGCAGTCCTGGTCGATCCAGGTGAGTTCGATCTTGCCGGAGTCGTTCATCTTCCAGTTCAGGCGCAGCGGCGCGGAGGCGTCCGCGGGCTTGAAGGTCGCTCCCTTGTAGACGAAGGACGGGAAGATCCCGGTCGCGGTGGCCTTGTCGTATTCGCCCGAACCGGCCTGCACGCCCTGCAGGAGTTCGCCGGCCTTCGGGGCCAGGTCCGCGGGCGGCCCGGCAAAGGTGACGCTCAGGCCGCTCTCGGTGGTGCCTTCAAACGCCAGGCCCGCGCCAAGGGCGTCGCGCACGGCGGGGAGCAACTGCGTGCCGCGGCCGAGGTCTTCGGGGCGGATTTCGAAGGTGAGCTTGACCGGGGTCTTGCCGTCGGACGGGGGCAGCGCGAACTTTTCCGGGCGGCCTTTTTCGACCTGGCCCAGGCGCACGCCGTTCTTGTAGACCGTGACTTTCGCGAAGCGGTCGTTGGCGATCAGGAGCAGGCTTTCGGTCGCCGCCGCCGGGGCCGCAACGGGCGTGGGCTGGCTGGCCGCCGCTTCGGCTTCTTCGGCCTTCTTCTTCGCTTCGGGATCGTTGATCTCGCGGAAGCGCTTGGTGATGTCGCCCTTGGTGAAGGCCCAGTAGACCAGGTAGCCGCCGGTGCAGACGAGCGCGAAGAAGAAGGCGCCGCTGATGATGGTGCCCAGGTACAGCTTGCCGCCGCGGGTCAGCTTGACCTCGTGCCCGCGCACGCTCTTGCGCGTCTGAAAGTTGTAGCCGCAGCCCGTGCAGAGAACCGAACCGACGTCGACGTCGCGCCCGCAGGTCGGGCAGCGCATGGTATCCTTCTGGCCGCCGGATTCGCCGGGGACGTTCAGGGCCAGTTCGTCTTCGGGCGGCGCGGGGGGCGCGGGCATTTCGATCTGGAGATCGTCGGGGACCGTGGCCGGCGCGGGAATGGGTACGACGGTCTTGCAGCCCGGACAGTTGACTTTTTTGCCTGCGAGATGGTCGGCGACTTTGAAGTTCTTCTGACACTTGGGGCAGGCGGTGCGAATGGGCATGCGAAATCTCCGAATCAGGGACTATTAGGTAATCGTTACATCGCGCAATTCAAGTCCCGCAGGCCCGCCGCGCCTTGACCCTTGCGCGTTCGCGACGATACTGAACGGTTCGTGGAGAGACCCTCCCATTTCAGGCCGGGACTTGACCTTACGTGGCAACGCACGAGACCACCTGCGGGGACCTGGTCACCTCCGACGCCGATCTGGTCGCGGCGGTGCTCGCCGGGTCCCACGACCGCTACGGCGCGCTGGTGAAGCGCTACAAGAGCCTGGTCACGTCGTACGCCTACAGCCGCGTCAATCAGCGCGAACTCGCCGAAGACCTGGCGCAGGAGACGTTCGTCCGCGCCTTCATCGCGCTGGATAACCTGAAAAAGCCGTCGGCCTTCTCGGCCTGGCTGCTCTCCATCGCTCACAACGTCTGCATCGATTACCTCCGCAACAAGTCGCGCACGGTCAGCCTGGAAGTCCACAGCGAGAAGGACAGCAAGGGCGAGATCGTGCTGGAAAGCCGCAAGGAACGTTCGGTCGTGGACCGCGTCGCGCAGGAAGAGATGCGGGACCGCATCCTCGCGGCCATCGATTCGCTGGGCGAGGAATACCGGGTGACGCTGATGCTGCGGCACGTCGGCGGGCTCAGTTGCGAAGAGATTTCGGAAAGCCTTGGGGTCAGCCTGGGGACCGTCACCAGCCGGCTCAGCCGCGCCCACCGCCTGTTGCGGGAACGATTGGCGAAGTTCATGGATCCGGATAAGTGATGGATTTGAATGGGGTTAGAGCGTGATGAGGGGTCGAAAGTCGTAAAAAAGCTATATGCCGTGAAGCATGGTAAGGGTTGACCGCGACATACCTTGAGAAGGGGGTCGCCGGGCTACGGGACGGACGGGATACGTGACGAACAGCGCCGAAGAACTGGACGTGATGATCGAGGAGTACCTCGACGGCCGTTTGGACGACCGCCGGCGTTCCATCCTCGAAGATCGGATGAAGACCGATGCCGACGTGCGCAAGCGCGTCGAGACGGCCACGCATTCGATCCAGATCATCCGCAAGGCGCTGGTGACATTGAACCCGAGCGCCGACTTCGAAGACAAGGTCTCCAGCCAGATCATCAGCATCACGCAGAGCAACCAGAGCATCCGGCCGGCGATGAGCCGCGCGAGCGGCGGCAAGCTGACCGCGAAGGACCCCGACGCGAAGCTGATTCACGATCCCGAAGCGCGGAAGGAACAGCAGCGCCTGATGGTCCTGGCCGGGGCCGCGGCCGTGATCTTTGCCATCGCCGTCGCGCTGATCGTGATGTCGGTGATCGGGCACCAGGAACCGCAGGCGCCGCCCAAGCCGCCCGCCGTCGATACGCCGCGCTAAGGGCGTTCGGGCGCGTTCAGCAGGTCTTCCAGCTTCTTCAAAAGCTTGTCGGCGAGTTCGGCGACGCGTTCGGGCGCGAGGCCGAGGTTCTGGTCCACGTATTCGAGGACGTTGCGGCCGCGCGCGATCCGCACGACCTGCTGGCGCATGAGCGGTTCGCCCGGCACGTCCACGGCGATCGTCATGCGGCGGGCGGTCTCGGCCTTGAGGCCCTTCAGGTCGCTCGTTTCCGGCCCGTCGATCTTGACGATCGGGTCTTCCTTGGCCTTGCGCGCGAGTTCCTTCTTGGTGAACGCTTCCAGGATGCCGCAGGCTTTGCGGGCCGATTCGGCGTCCTTGAAGATCAGCAGCGTGAAGCTGGCCATCACCGCCGACGGCCGGTGGACCGCGACGAGCGACTGCCCGGCCTCGAACTTCTGCGCGAGCAGTTCGCGGTCGGCGTCGTCCAGGCCCGCGTAGGCCGTGCGCATCATCGCGGGACCCAGAGCCATGCGCTGAATCTGCCAGCTCCGCTGGTCCTTTTCTTCCTTGCCGTCCAGGTCCTTCTCGATGCCTTCCAGCACGGCGGCGTAGTCGCGGAAGGCGCGCGTCTGCGGGGCGTAGGTTTCGGGCTTGGCGAGCATGCGCGTCTCGACCGGAGGCTGGGCGAGCACCTTCCAGACGTTCTCCGTGCCGCCTTTTTCGGCCTGGAACTTTACGAACGAGAGCGCGTCGCCGTAGATCTGCTTGTAAAAGGCGTCGGCGGTGCGGTCGAGCGCGGGGTCCTTGCGCAGAATCACGCCCAGGACGATGGACTTCGCGAAGTCGCGCGTCGCGTCGGGGGTCTTCAGTTCCTTGGCGACTTCCAGCATCACCCAGGCCGCATGGCCTTTCAGCGCCATGTTCAGCGCCATGGACGATTCGCCGTCGCGGGCTTCCTTGAGCAGCTTCGCCAGGCCCAGTTCCTGGTCCTGCAGGGCATAGGTGAGTTCGAAGGCCGTGACGAGCTTCAGCACGGGCATGATCTCTTTCACGTCCACTTTCAGGGTCTCGAAGATCGAGATCGGATTGGTGGGGCAGAAACAGAGGTCGCCGTCGGCGTAGGAATAGCGCGCGAGGAGCAGCGGCGCGGCGCCGATGCCGTGATCGACCGCGACGTTGGCGGCGTCGGACGCGGACATGGCCGGATGGAGCTTCCTGACCTGCGGGAGCAGGTCGTGCGCCATCGAGGCCGCGATGCGGTCGCGGGTGCCCCAGACGATCTTGGGCTTGGCCTTGAAGCGGCGGCCCGCGGCGCGTTCGACCAACGGCAGGATCTCGGCGACGAGGGCCTCGGCTTCCTCCTTGGTGTAGGCCGCGTCGCCTTCCTTGAATTCGGGCGCGTTGTACGAGGTCGGTTCTTCGGCGCGCAGGATCGGGACCCACAGGACCGGCGCGAGAACGAGGAGCAGGCAGAGCGGGCGAAGGCGGCGCATGCAGGTTCCTTTGGCGGGCGCAAACGGGGCTCTATTCGGCCCCATCATACAGGTTGCACGCCAAAGGGAAGATCAGACAGGGGTTTGCCGGGCCGCGGGCGAAGCGTTCAGTCCAGCAGCGCCTCGATGTGCGAGCGCCCGAAGCGGGCCAGGTACGAAGCCGCGTTGTTGGCGTAATGCCGGTAGGTCCTGGCGAGGCGCTCGCGCTGGCGCGGTTCGAGTTCCTTCACCTGCTTGGCGGGGACGCCGGCCCAGAGCGTATGCGGCGGCACCTGCGTGCCTTCCAGCACCAGCGCGCCCGCGGCAATCAAGGCGCCTTCGCCGACGACCGCGCGGCTGAGGATCGTCGCGCCGATGGCGATCAGCGCGCCGTCGCCCACGCGGCATCCGTGCACCACCGCGCCGTGCCCGACGGTGACGCGCTGGCCGACGATGCACGGGTAGCCGTCGTCCACGTGCATCACCGTGCCGTCCTGGATGTTGGAGTCGTCGCCGACTTCGATGTATTCGTTGTCGCCGCGCAGCACGCAGTTGTACCAGACCGAACTGCGCGCCCCCAGCTTCACGCGCCCGAAGACGACCGCGTTCTGCGCGACCCAGGCCGTGGGGTCGATCACCGGACGGCTGTGCAGGGACGCCCACGCGAAGTGGGTCTCGGGGTAGGGGACCGCGGGCTTGGGCGGAGCGGCCTGGGCCTGCGCGTCCCAGCCGTGCGGCAGAGGGTTGGACATGAGCGCGTCCTTGGGTGGTCAGGCGTACTGGTCGGTGGCGCCTTCCATCTTGGGCCCGCGGGCCAGGGCGACGCGGCCGGTGCGCGCCATTTCCTTGATGCCGAACGGCTTCATGATGTTCAGGAAGGCGTCGATCTTCTTCTCGGGCCCGATCAGTTCGACCATCACGTCCTTCAGGCCGATGTCCACGACCGTGCCTTCGAAGACTTCGACGAGTTGGAAGATCTCCTGGCGCGAGCCGTGGGGCGTGTTGATCTTCACCAGGGCCAGGTCGCGTTCGACGTGGTCGGTGCCGGTGAAATCGAGCACCTTGATCACGTTCACGAACTTGCTCAGGCCCTTCTTGAGCGACTCGATGATGACTTCCTCGCCGCGCACCGCGATGGTCATGCGCGAGTACCGGTCGTCCTCGGTCTCGGCCACCGTCAGCGATTCGATGTTGTAGCCGCGGGCGGCGAAGAGGTTCGCGACCTGCGCGAGCAGGCCGGGGACGTTCTTCACCAGCACGCTGATGACGTGGCGGCGCGGCTTCTGTTCGAGCAGCACGTCGAGCCGCCCCTTGGGCTGTTCGCCCGAGCCCGACTCCGGCGAGGAGGCGTACGAGGGCAGTTCGGAGGGGCTGGTGCTTTCACTGGCCGTTTTGGGCATGGTCGGCTCCTGGGAAAGGCGTCCGGGGTTACCGGCGCGCCTTGGCCTTCTTCTTGGTCTTGGGCTTGGCCTTCGGCTTCGACTTGCCGGCCTTGGCCGGCTTGGCGGGCGCGGCCTTCTTGGCCGACGTGCGCGCGCTGCCCGTGCGGCTGCCGCCCTGGCGTTCGGGGCGCAGGTCGCGCACGATCGCGCCGATCTGCCAGATCTCGTCGTTGCGGACTTCGGCGAGTTCCTTCTGGAGCTGCTGGTGGTAGTCGCTGCGGCTGTTCGCGTCGAGCACGTGGGCGGTCTCTCGGCCGCTGCGCACTTCCTCGTACAGTTCGTCGAAGACCGGCATGACGGCCTCTTCGAACTTGCGGTACCAGTCCAGGGCGCCGCGCTGGGCGGTGGTGGAGCAGTTCGCGTACATCCAGTCCATGCCGTTTTCGCCGATGAGCGGGTAGAGCGACTGCGTGGCTTCTTCGACGGTCTCGTTAAAGGCTTCGCTGGGGGTGTGGCCCATCTTGCGCAGGAGCTGGTACTGCGCGCGCATCACGCCGTAGATCGCGCCCATCAGCACGCCGCGTTCGCCCGTCAGGTCGCTGAGCACCTCGTTGCGGAAGGTGGTCTCGAAGAGGTAGCCGGCGCCGACGGCGATGCCGAGCGCCAGGGCGCGTTCGCGCGCGCGGCCGGTGTAATCCTGTTCGACCGCGAAGGAGGCGTTGATGCCGCGGCCTTCCAGGAAGAGGCGGCGCACCGTGGTGCCGCTGCCCTTGGGCGCGACGAGGATCACGTCCACGTTGGCGGGCGGAACGACGCCGGTCTGGTCGCGGAAGACGATCAAGAAGCCGTGGGAGAAGTAAAGCGCCGCGCCGTCCTGGAGGTTGTCGCGGATCGTCGCCCAGTTGGCCTTCTGTCCCGCGTCGGAGAGCAGGTACTCGACGACGGTGCTCTTGCGGACCGCTTCCCCGATGTCGGAGAAGAGGGTCTTGCCCGGCGTCCACCCGTCGCTCTTGGCGAGCTCGAAGCTCTTGCCCGGGCGCACGGCGACGACGGTCTTGACGCCGTTGTCGCGCAGGTTGAGCGCCTGCCCGCGGCCCTGGGTGCCGTAGCCGATGACCGCGACGGTCTCCTTGCCGAGAATCTTCTTGAGTTCCGAAGGCGGAACGTCGGTCCGCTCAACGACCGTTTCTTCGATGCCGCCGATGGCGAAAGTTTTCATTGCGTGCTCCTCAAAGGACAGGGGTCAGGGATCAGAGGTCAGGGGACAGGGTTGGGTCCCGCTCCTCTTTTCCTTCCGCGTATGGTGCTGCCTCTTCACGTACACCCAGACGTGACAACTTCGCTTCCAGGCTCGTAACCAGGCCCGAAAGCATCCGCCGAATTTCCTCAACGTTGGTACGAAGGTTTTGATGCTTGGCTTCCTCAAGATAATCCAGGCGCCTTGCAATCTCCAGTTGGGTATCGATTTCACCCGTTGAACCCAGTGAGATGCGCAAGAAGCGAATATAATCCGCCGTTGTGCCGCGCTGCTCGCCTTCGGCAATGTTCGATGGCACCGAAACTGCCGCACGGCGAAGCTGACTGGTCAGCCCGAACTGTTCTGCTTTCGGAAAACCTTCCGTCGCGCCGTACATGCGCACGGCCAGGTCAACCGAGTCGTTCCAGACCTTCAGGTCGCGATAGCTTTTCACGTTCCCCATAGTATCTCCGGGCTGTTGCCGTTCCCTGACCGCTGACCCCTGTTCCCTGACCCCTTAAATAAGTTCCGGCTCCTTCGGATAATGCACGATCTCGTTCAGCGAGGCGCCGGCGGGGATCATGGGGTAGACGTTGGCGGAGTGTTCCACCATGAAGTTGATGAAGACGGGGGCGTCGTTGAAGCGGCGGGCTTTTTCGATGGTCTCGTCCACGGCGTCGCGGTCGGTGCAGGTCAGGCCGTGGCAGCCGAAGGCTTCGGCGACCTTCGCGAAATCGGGGTTGTCGCTCAGATCGACTTCGCTGTACTGGCGGTTGTAGAACATCTCCTGCCACTGCCGCACCATGCCCAGGTGGCTGTTGTTCAGGATCGCGACCTTGACCGGGGTCTGCAGGCGCTTGCCGGTGACCAGTTCCTGCACGTTCATGATGATCGAGCCGTCGCCGCTGATGCACCAGACTTCTTCCTTCGGGTTGGCCACCTGCGCGCCGATGGCCGCGGGCAGGCCGTAGCCCATCGTCCCCAGGCCGCCGCTGGTCAGGAAGTGCCTCGGTTCGGCGAAGGTGTAAAACTGCGCGGCCCACATCTGGTGCTGGCCGACGTCCGTGGCCACGATCGCGCGGTTCTTGGTCAGGCCGCAGATGCGGTCGATCACGTACTGCGCCTGGAGCCCCTCGCCGGGATAGCAGAGCGGATGTTCCTTCTTCAGCTTGTTCAGGTCGTCGAACCAGGGCTTGCGGTCCTTGAAGGTCAGGTGCTTGAAGAGCATCTTCATGCTCTGGCGCAGGTCGCCCAGCACGGGGTACTGCGTCTTCACGTTCTTCCCGATGCAGGTGGGATCGACGTCGAAGTGGACCTTCTTGGACTGGACCGAGAACTTGTCCAGGCGCCCGGTGATGCGGTCGTCGAAGCGCGCCCCGATGCTGACCAGCAGGTCGCAGTTGTTCACCGCGAAGTTCGCGTACGAGGTGCCGTGCATGCCCAGCATGCCCACCGAGAGGTTGTGGTTGCCGGGGAAGCTGCCCAGCGCCATCAGCGTGGTGGTGACGGGCACGCCGGCGCGTTCGGCGCAGGCGCGCAGTTCGCGGTAGGCCCCGGCGATGACGCAGCCGCCGCCGACGTAAAAGAGGGGGCGTTCGGCGGCGTTGATCGCTTCCGCCGCGGCTTCCACCTGGCGCGGATCGGGCTCGAACATTTCCGGGCGGTACCCGGGCAGGTCCATCGGCACGTCCAGCGGGCCGGAATACTTGGCTTCCTGGATGTCCTTGGGGATGTCGATCAGCACCGGGCCGGGACGTCCGGTCATCGCGATGTGAAAGGCTTCCTTGATGACGCGCGGCAGGTCCTCGATCTTCTTGACCAGGTAGTTGTGTTTGGTGATGGGGCGGGTGATGCCTGTCACGTCGGCTTCCTGGAAGGCGTCGTTGCCGATCAGGTGGGTCTTCACCTGGCCGGTGATCGCGATCATGGGGATCGAGTCCATGTACGCGGTGGCGATGCCGGTGACGAGGTTCGTCGCGCCGGGGCCGCTGGTGGCCATGCAGACGCCCATGCGCCCGCTCGAGCGGTAGTAGCCGTCGGCCATGTGCGCGGCGCCCTGTTCGTGGCGCGTGAGGATGTGCTGGATATCCGGGAAGCTGTACAGCTCGTCGTAAATCGGGATCGTCGCGCCGCCGGGGTAGCCGAAGATGTGCTGGACGCCCTGCAGCTTCAGGCATTCCAGCAGCAAGCGCGCGCCGTTGATGGGACCGGTTTTCTTGGACATCGTCGTTCGCTCCAGAAAAACAACCCGGCCGAAAGCGGCCGGGATCGTTGAATTGGGTCTGGTGACTTAAACAACGAAGGCAGAGTACCGTTGAAACCGACAAATATCAAGCGAGTTGATTAATGATTTTAATATAATTAGTATATATCGAAAATATACTACTTATATTTAACGATTGACGACTCCGTGCTCGCCTTTCGGAGTCTACGCTTCCTCCCTGACTACGTTTTAAAGGCG
>JAHCJK010000042.1 GCA_026184295.1 Planctomycetota bacterium | reverse complement strand
CGGCGTCGCCGTGCCGGACAGGCGCTGCGCATCGGGCTTGGGGCGATGCGCGGCCTGGAGCAAGGCTTCGTCGTAGAGCGCTCGGTCGAACGCAGCCTGCGCCGCGGGATGGGTCTTCAGCACTTCGGCCAGTTCGCGCCCTTCGGCCTCCGAGAGTTCGCCGTTCAGGTAGCGTTCAAGGAGCGCGTCGAAGGCAGCGGGATCGATCATGGCCGGGACCCTGGGTTTCGTCCCGGAATACTTTGGGAACCCGGCGCGCGGTTATCACGCTTCCAGGGTCCGCCCGAACGGCCTAACCCACGACGAGGCCAGCGGTAATGCGATTCGAAGCCTGCCTTTCAGGTCATGGAATGGGCGCGTGGCCTCGCGCTATATAAGGATACTCACGCGCTCGCATGCGCGGCCGGTTTTCGGCCGTGATGAAAATCTGACGCGAACTTGGCGGCGCATGCGGTACGCTTCCGGCCGGGAGCCACCCCTTAGCGAAAGGAATGTCCATGCCCGACTCCAACGAAGTCCTGGCCGTGCGCATCGCCGACCTTTTTCAGAAGGCCTTCGGCGTCCACGCCGGGTTCCGGCTCGTGCATGCCAAGGGCTTGGTCTGCACCGGCACGTTCGTGCCGACCGCGGAAGCCGCCGCGCTCAGCCGCGCCGCGCACTTCCATCTCGCCTCGGTGCCCGTGGTCGCGCGCTTTTCCAACGCGACGGGCGTGCCCGTAATTCCCGACAACGACCCGCACTCGAACCCCAAGGGCCTGGGCCTGCGCTTTCTCCTGCCCGACGGGCGCTTGACCGACATCGTGGCCAACGGGCAGAGCGGGTTCCCCGCCGCCACGCCCGCGGATTTCGTGGACTTCTTCGCCGCCGTGATCTCCAGCGGGCCCGGCACGCCCTCGCCCACCCCGCTCGAAAAGTTTCTCGGCGCGCACCCGGACACGGCCGCGTTCCTGGGCCAGCCGAACCCGATGCCGGCGAGCTTCGCGACCCAGGCGTTTTTCGGGAACAACGCGTTCGTGTTCGTGAATGCCGAGGGCCGCAAGCAGGCGACGCGCTATCAGATCGTGCCCGTGGCCGGCGCGCAGGCGCTCGACGAAAAGACCGCGGCCGGCAAGGCCCCGAACTTCCTCTTCGACGAACTGCGCGAACGCCTCGCGAAGGAGCCCGTCGCGTACACGCTCTTCGCGCAGCTCGCGGAGCCCGGTGATCCCACGCACAGCGTGATGAAGGTCTGGCCCGCCGAACGCATGAAGGTGGCCCTCGGCACCGTCACCCTGACGAGTGTCGATCCCAAGAGCGCCCAGACCGAGCACGACCTGATGTACGATCCGACGCACCTGATCGACGGCCTCGAACTCTCCGACGACCCGCTTCCGCCCTTCCGCGCGCAGGTGTACAGCGTCTCGATCGAGCGCCGACGCAAAGGCATGTAAAGGCTGGGATGATCCGCGCGGCGGCGGTTACTGCGGCAGGACCGTCGCGCGGCGGTCGTGCGCGGCGGGACGTTCTTCGGAGCGGAGCCCGAAGGCGCGCGCGAGCTTGCGGCGCAGGCGCAGCAGGCGCTGCTTCAGGTAGCCCACCGATTGGCCGGTCTGTTCGGAAATGACGGCGAGCGGTTCTTCCTTCTCGTAGCGCGCGTTCAGCAGGCGCCGGTCGGCCTCGGGCAGATTGCGGAGCGCCGTGCGCAGCGTCGCCAGGTCTTCTTCGAAGCGGCCGGCCGGCGCGGGGGCCTCGGGCGCGGCCGGTTCGGCGCGGCGCAGCGTCTCGGCGTCCCAAAGCACCGGCTTCTTGCGGGTCATCTCGTTCAACGCCAGGTTGCGGGCCACGCTGCGAAACCAATGCGAAAGCCCCGGCCCGGGCGTGAGCCCGCGGCGCCAGGCGAGCAGGAAGACTTCCTGCGTCAGGTCTTCGGCGATCTGGTGGTTGCGGCAGACGACGCGCAGGTACCCGTAAACTTCGTGGTGGTGCTCCGCGAAGAGCGTCTCCAGCGGCACGGCGGGCGCCGGGACCGCGGACGAACAGGAGTCGTGTGAAAGTTTCGCCGCCATAATACTATTTATATAACCCGATCCGGACGAATCGGCTGCTCAAACTTCTTCTAAATTATAGGGTAATGGTATCGCTCATGTTGGAAGATTTTCCAGACCTTGCCGCAGGCTCAAAATGCACGGTGCAGATTTTCAATCAAGCCGCGCCATAATAGGTCCAACGAACGCGAGGTTTGCGGCCTACCTTTTATTGCCTGCCTGGAACCCCCACCTACATTCGGTTCATGCAGGCCTTCTGAAGACGGGCTCGTCTGTCTTCAATCACGCAACCTGCGAGGAACTTCATATGGTACGGTGTACCGTCGTCCCGCTTCTCCTGCTCACGGCTGTAACTTTCGCGCGGGCCGAAGAGCCCGAGGCCCAGGCCCGGCAGATCTTCGAGGCCACCGGCATCAAGGGCGGACTGGTCGTCCATCTTGGCTGCGGCAACGGTCGCCTGACCGCGGCCCTGCGCCCGAGCGAGAGCTTTCTCGTGCACGGGCTCGACCGTTCCGACGCCCACATCGCCGAAGCGCGCACCTACCTCCACGCCCAGAACCTGTACGGCGAAATCTCCGTGGACCGCCTGGACGGCAACCGCCTTCCCTACATCGACAACCTGGTGAACCTGCTCGTCGCCGAGGACCTGGACGGCGTGACGCTCGACGAGGTCAAGCGCGTGCTGGTGCCCAACGGCGCCGCCTACGTGAAGCTCGACGGCGCCTGGCAGAAGATCGTCAAGCCGCGCCCCGCCGAATACGACGACTGGACGCATTACTACTACGACGCGCGCGGCAACGCCGTCTCCAAGGACCTGGCCGTCGCCCCGCCCAAGCACCTCCAGTGGGTCGGTAGCCCGCGCTGGTCGCGCCACCACGACCGCATCTCCAGCCTCTCCGCCGAAATCTCCTCCAACGGGCGCCTCTATTACATCATGGACGAAGGCTCGCGCATCTCGATCCTGCTCCCGTCCAAATGGACCCTGATCGCGCGCGACGCCTTTAACGGCACGATCCTGTGGAAGAAGCCGATCGAGCACTGGCAGAACCAGCTCTGGCCGCTCAAGTCCGGGCCCACGCAGCTTACGCGCCGCCTGGTGGGCGAAGGCGACCGCATCTACGTGACGCTCGGCATCGACCAGCCGGTCAGTTGCATCGACGGCGCCACCGGCGAACTCCTGCGCGTCTACGGGCCGACCAAGGGCGCCGAAGAGATTCTCGTCCGCGACGGCATCCTGTACGTGCTGGTGAACCCCAAGGAATGGGCGCTCGAAGACTTCGCGCCGAAGTTCAACACCGGCGACCAGAAGCGCGTGGAGACCGAATTCAACTGGGACGGCCAGCCGCGCGAACTCCACGCCATCGAAGCCGCCACCGGCAAGACCCTGTGGAAGAAAACCGGCGTCAAGGTCGCCCCGATCACGCTCGCCGCCGACGGCCAGAAGGTCGTCTTCTTCGACGACGAGAAGATCGTCTGCCTCGACGCAGCCACCGGCGAACAGAAATGGGCCAGCCCGCCCGAACCGCGCCGCCGCTCCTTCGAATACAATTTCGGGCCGCGCCTGCTCCTGCACGGCAAGATGGTCCTGTACGCGGGCGGCGACGGCACCATGCGCGGGCTCGACGCCGAGTCCGGCCAGGAGAAATGGAACGCCCCGCACCAGAAGTCCGGATACCGCTCGCCCGAAGACCTGATCGTCGCCGGCGGTAAGGTCTGGAACGCCCCTACGCTGGCGGGCAGCGCCAACGGCGTGTTCGTCGGACGCAATCCCGAGACCGGCGCGGTGGAGTCGGAGTTCCCGCCGGACGTGGACACCTACTGGTTCCACCACCGCTGCTACATCGCCAAGGCGACGGAGCGCTTTATCCTGACTTCGCGCACGGGCATCGAGTTCGTCGATTTCGAGAAGAAGCACTGGGAGATCAACCACTGGGTGCGCGCGGCCTGCCTGTACGGCACGCTGCCGAGCAACGGGCTGATCTACGCGGGCCCGCACGACTGCGCGTGCTACCCCGAGGCCAAGCTTTTCGGGATCAACGCGCTGGCCCCCGCGCGCGCCGAAGCCGACCCCCGCCCGCCCGCCGACGCGGAACGCCTGGAACGCGGCCCCGCGTACGATCAGAAGGTGGACGAGGTCGCGGCCGACGCGAAGGACTGGCCCGTCTACCGCCACGACAACGCGCGCAGCGGCCGCACCGACCAGGAAATCCCCGAGGTCCTCGAAAAAGCCTTCGAGACTTCGCTCGGCGGCCGCCTGACGCCGCCCGTCGTCGCCGCGGGGCTGCTCTTCGTATCGCAGGTGGAATGCCACACGCTGCACGCCTTCGATGCCGTCACCGGCAAGCCGCGCTGGACCTTTACCGCCGGCGCGCGCGTGGACGCGCCTCCGGCCTACTGGAACGGCCGCTTGCTCTTCGGCGGCATGGACGGCTGCGTGTACTGCCTGCGCGCCTCCGACGGCGCGCTGATCTGGCGCTTCCGCGCCGCGCCCGACGCCCGCCGCCACATGGCCTTCGAGCAGCTTGAAAGCGTCTGGCCCGTGCACGGCAGCGTGCTCGTGGAAAACGGCGCGGTGAACTTCGTCGCCGGGCGTTCGGTCTTTCTCGACGGCGGCCTGCGCTACCTCAAGCTCGACGCGGCCACCGGCAAGAAGCTGACCGAAGAAGTCTACGACGACAAAGACCCCGAGTCCGGCAAGAACCTGCAGGTGCGCGTGAAGACGCTCCAGATGCCCGTGGGCCTGAACGACATCCTCTCCAGCGACGGGCACTACCTGTACCTGCGCTCGCAGAAGATCGGGCCCGACGGCAAGCGCGTGGACATCGGCCCGGTCTCCGGCGACGCGGCCCGCCAGGGCGCGGCGCAGAAGGGCGAAGGCTCGCACATCTTCGCGCCCATGGGCTTCCTGGACGACTCGTGGTTCCACCGCAGCTACTGGGTCTTCGGCAAGAACTTCGCCGGCGGGCACAGCGGCTACTACCAGGCCGGCAAGTACGCGCCCTCCGGGCAGATCCTGGTCTTCGACGACCAGAACGTCTACAGCTACGGGCGCAAGGACCAGTACTTCAAGTGGACGACGACCATCGAGCACCAGCTCATGGCCGCCAGCCGCGAGGCCCCCAACGTCGAGCCGCCGCCCGAGACCAAGAACAACAAGAAGAACGCCGCCAAGACGCCCGAGCCCGAAGGCCCGCACGTCACCTTCCCCGACCACGAGAAGCTCGATCCGGCCGGCAAGCCCCTGACCGTCGAAGCCTGGGTCCTGGCCGAAGACAAGGACGGCGTGGTGCTCTCGCACGGCGGCAGCGCCAACGGCCTGGCCCTGGCGCTGGACGGCGGGAAGCCCGCCTTCTCCGCGCGCTGCGACAAGGAACTCGCGACCGCCCAGGCCGCCGATCCCTTGAGCGAAGGCTGGCACCACCTGGCCGGCGTCCTGACCGCGACCTCGATCACCCTGTACGTGGACGGCAAGGAAGCGGCCTCGCAGAAATCCACGGGCCTGGTGGCCAAGAAGCCTTCCGTTGGCCTGTACCTGGGCGCGTCGGGCAGTTCGCGCGTCAGCGACCTGGGGCAGGGCAAGAACTTTACCGGCGCGCTCGACCAGCTCGCGATCTACCACCGCGCGCTCTCGGCGGACGAGGTCGCCGGGCACGCGCAGGCCAAGGCCGCCACGGTGGACCCGGACGCGGTGCTGGCGCTGGCTTTCGATGCCGGCAGTGCGAAAGACCTTTCCGCGAACAAGATCAACGGCGTCGCGCACGACACCGGCGCGGCCGAAGGGAAGTTCGGCGGTGCGCTTGGGCTGCGCGTCCGCAAGGAAAACCCGAAGGAGCAGGCCCAGGCGCAGGCGGATTCAAACAGCGACGAGAAGGACGCCGGCAAGGCCAAGGAAGGCAAGGCCTACCCCGTGCCGGCTACGCCCAACAAGGGCTCCTACGTGAACCACCAGTGGACGGCTTCGCTCTCGATCTACGGGCGCGCGATGGCGATGGCGGGCAAGACGATTCTCGTCGCCGGGCCGCCGGACATGGTGGACGAAGAGTACGCCTTCGAACGTCTGGTCAACAAGGACAAGGCCATCGCCGCGTCGCTGATGGAACAGGCGCAGGCCCTGGAGAACAAGGGCGGCGCGTCGATGGTGGGGTATTCGTCCAGCGGCGAGGCCGGGCAGAACGTCACGCTCGACTCGTCGCCGGTCTGGGACGGCATGATCGTCGCGCAGGGGCGCATCTACCTGTGCGGGCTCGACGGCAAGATCTACTGCTACGCGGCCAAGGCGGCGGACGCGGGCGAAAAGAAGTAGCCTACGGCCGGGCCGGCGCGGGCTCCTTGCGCTTGGCGCGCGTGGCGGCCTCGCGGGCCATCAGCATGGACAGCGTCTTGGGGCAGTGCGCGTCCGAGATGCGAATCTCCTCGCTCAGTTCCGCCTGGACTTCGCGCTCGGCCGTGCACGGCGGCCACGCCGCCAGGCCCTCGCCGTTGGGATCGCCCTTGTCCGCGAAGTTAATCACGTAGCGCGAGAGCTTTTCCGAAAGCTCCTCGTCCGCCGCGACGCCGCTCGCGCCTTCCGGCAGGTTCCCGAAGATGTACTCGGTCTCGATCCAGTGGTACGCGCCTTCCTTGCGCGCCTTGGCGGTGTCGGGGACGCGGCCGAAGCGGTAGACCCACGCCTGGCCGTGCGCCTTGACCATCTCGCGCGCCAGCGAACGGACCGACGCCGTCAGCCCCTGCAAGTTGCAGAGGATGCGCGCCGCCTGGGCCGCCGCTTCGGTGCCCGGGAGTTCGTTCAGCACCGTCGGCGCGTCCTCGCCGTACTCGGCTTTGACCCAGGCCGCGTAGGCGTCCGCGTCCTTCAAATCCTTGGGCGCGCGCGAGGCGCCCTCGTCGCGGGTGGAACCGGTCATGAAGGGGATCGCGTGCATCTTGCCCTGCGCCCACAGTTCCACGGGGTCGTCGGGGAGGTACCAGCCGTCCACGGCGGCGAAGAACGTGCCCTCGGGCGGGTCCATCAGGCGTTCGGGCGAGAGCGCGCGCAGCGCCTTCAGTTCGTCCGGCTGTCCGGCGGCGCCCCACACCTTTGAGAAATGCGCGCCGGTGACCTCGAGCGGCTCCTTGCCGTACCACGCTTCCTTCAAATGCAGGCGCCCGCGCGGCGAACCGCTTTCCAGCAGCGCGCGCGTGAAGAGGCCCTTGGCCAGCGGGCTGACCATGTTCATCCCGACGCTGCCGCCGCCGGCCGAGGTGCCGAAGATGACGACCTTTTCGGGATCGCCGCCGAAGGCCGCGATGTTCTTCCGCACCCAGCGGAAGCAGGCGAGCTGGTCGAGCATGCCGTAGTTGCCGCTGACGCCGTGTTCGGATTCCTTGCTGAGCAGCGGGTGCGCGAAGAAGCCGAAAGCGCCGAGCCGGTAGTTGAAGGTCACCACCACCATCCCGCGCGAAGCCAGCCGCGCGCCGTCGGCCACCGGCATGTCGCCCGACTTGCGCGTCAGCCCGCCGCCGTGAATCCAGACGGCCACCGGGCGCTTTTCGTCCTTGCCCGCCGCGGTCCAGACGTTGAGGAACAGGCAGTCCTCGCTCATGCGGTTGACGACGGGGTTCGCCGCCGAGGGCACCTGGTAGCCGATCGCGCCGAATTCGACGCAGGGGCGCACGCCCTGCCAGGCGACGACCGGCTGCGGGGGCTTCCAGCGCAGGTCGCCCACCGGCGGCGCGGCGTAGGGAATCCCTTTGTAGGCGCGCACGCCCTTTTCGAGCGTCAGGCCGGCGATTTTGCCGCCTTCGACGTCCACGGCGGTGGCGGGGTCGGCCGCGGGCGCGGCTTTTTCTTCGTTGGCGAGAAGGCCGCTGGCCATCCAGAGCACCAGCAGCACGCAGAAGGTGCGAGGCATGCGTCGCCTCCTTTCACGTTCGTCTAAAAGCACGCGTGCCCAGGAACATTCCTGGGCACACGTGTCCGCGGGGTTGGGGTCCCGAGGAGGAGGATCACCACTTGAAGCGCAGGCTGAGGCTGAAATTCCGGCCCGGCATGTTCTGGCCCGAACCGTGGATGCGATAGTCTTCGTCGGTGACGTTGTCCACCGCGCCGATCAGGTCCAGCTTGTCGTCCAGCAGCTTCACGCCGCCGCGGAACCCGAAGACCTTGAAGCCCGGCGTCCCGCCCGGAGGAATGCGGCGCGTGTCGGAGCGGTTGCCCAGGCTCAGGCGGTCGGCGTCGGAGTAGATGTCGCCGTGGACTTCGACCCACCAGTGCTGGCCCGCGGGTTCGTAGATGACGCCGAGGTGGCTCATCACGGGGATGATGCGGTCGCCGCCCGGCTTGCGGTACTTGCGGCGGTCGGCGTCGAACTGATCCTGCTCGCCTTCGGTCCAGGTCAGGTTGCCCCAGAAGGTGAAGTCCTTGTAGAAATTGTAGGAGACCGCGGTCTCGATGCCCTTGATCCAGCCCTTCCCGCTGCCCAGCGTGGAGGTAAAGATCGGGCGGCCGTCCGGCGCGAACTGCCCGGTCGGCGCGGAACTGAGGTTGCTCTCGATCATCGTGTAGAAGTACGTCGCCTCCCAGCTCACCTTTTCGTAGCGCGCCTTCACGCCCACTTCGGGCGTCAGGTAGTGCTCGGGTTCCGAATTGCGCGCGCCGGGCAGGACGAAGGCGAAGCTGTTCGAGGTCGAACCGGGCGAAAGGTCCGAGACGCTGGGCGCGCGGAACGACTGCTGGATGCCGGCCCAGGCGTGCCAGTGGTTGCCGTGGTCCTTGTCGGGGCGGACGAGCGCCTTGAAGCTGCCGACCAGGCTCTTGTAGTCCTCGTCCACGCCGAGCGTAAAGGCGCTGCGGCCGGGCGCGGGATCCTGCACGCGGCCGATGTCGAGGTCGATGTACTCGAAGCGCCCGCCGGCGGTCAGCGTGACCATGCCGTCGAAAAGGTCCTTCTCGTCCTGGATGTAGACGCCGGTGGTGGTGTAGTGCGCGTTGTCGCCGATGGGGCCCTGGTTGGCCTTGCTGACGCGGTTGCGCGTGACGTCGAGCGTCACGGCCTTCGACTGGATGTCTTCGTGCTGGAAGTCGATGCCGTAGGTCATGCGGCCGATGGGCGTCTCGGAGATCGCCTGCACGTTCGCGCCCAGGATGTCGTCCTGGAAGCCCGCGTTTTCCTTCTCGATGCGCACGGGGCCGGTGACGCGGCGCTTGCGGTGCTGCTGCTCCTTCACCTTCTGCCACGAGAACGTGAAGCTGACTTCCTCCACGAACGTGTCGAGGTTCTTCATCGCGTAGCGCGCGTAGCCGAGCTGGCGTTCCTGGTCGAGGTCGCGGCGCAGTTCGGTGCCGACGCCCGTGCCGTGGAACGGCGTCGCGTAGCGGGTCTGTTCCGTGCGGGGCGAATCGCCTTCGTCGAAGAAGTCGTAGTAGAGCGTCAGTTCGTGGTCCTTGATCGGGCGGTACTGGATCTTGGCGTTGAAGGCGCCTTCCTGGTACGCCGATTCGTCCACGATGTCGGTCTCGCTGCCGGCGACGAAGTCGTCGTAGTCCTTATAGGAGCCGCCGACGATCCAGCCCAGCTTGTCCTTGTACGAGCCCATGAATTCGACGTGGCCGATGCGCGCCTGTTCGGCCGTGGCCACGCGCGAGTATACTTCGCCGCCCCATTCCAGCCCGTCGCCCCAGGTCGTGGTGCTCTTGGTGAGCACGTTCACCACGCCGCCGATGGCGTCGGAGCCGTACAGCGTCGAGCCCGGGCCGCGGAGCAGGTCCACGCGGTCCACGAAGAGCGGGTCGAGCGTCGCCCAGTACTGGTTGGGGCCGCTGCGGAAGGTCGAGTTGTTGAAGCGCACGCCGTCGATCATCAGCACGTTGCGGTAGCCGGTCACGCCGCGGATCATCGGCGAGCCCTGCCCCTGGCCGGTCTTCTGCACCGAGACGCCGGGGGTCTCCTTGAACGTATCGACGAAGTTCGCGTAGCCCAGGCGGTCCATCCGCTTGCGGTCGAAGGATTCGACCGAGGCGGGGACTTCGTAGGGGTCCTTCTCCGACTTGGTCGCGACGGCCGTGACCGTCACTTCGTACGTCTTCTCGGCGGGCTTGGGCTGGTCGTCCTTCTTCACCAGCGACTTGGCCTGCTTGATGGCGTCGCCTTTGGGGTCTTCCGTCTTCGCCGGCTGGGCTTCTCCGGCCGTGGCCGCTCCGGCCAGGCACGAAACGCCCACCAACACGCCCAGAACCCATCGAAATGCATCGCGGCAGAGGGCCATCGAACCTGCTCCTTTCACCCAAATGTTAAAAAGAGACTAGGAAGCACCAAGAAAGCAAAAGGCGTACCACGTCGGAGTCCTTGGAACTTGGCGACTTGTGTGAACGGCACATGATGCCATTGTCGCGATAATGAACTCGAAGTGACGGAAAAGCGACAAAACTCACCCCATTAGGTTCGCCTTAGGACCTCTGCAACCTTCTTAAAATCCATTCCTTATGCGATCCATGGCCTGGGCTTCCCGTGGACGCATTTGCGCGCGTTCGGCCGTCATGGCAGAACAACGCAGCGCTCGGCCACGCATGCGCAAGGAGGCTGTCATGAACCGTGCCCTTTGGATGATGGTGTTGGCGCTCTGCGCGCCGTTCGCGTCCGCGGCCGAGTACCCGCCGCTCGTCCCGCCCAAGGACACCGCCGAATACGGCAAACACATCCAGCGTACGATGTCGCTGCTGGCCACCAGCACGCCCGAACACCGCAACACCGTGCGCATCCTCTTTTACGGCCAGTCGATCACCGCGGGGACCTGGCACCAGCGCGTCGAGGCCGACCTGAAGGCCCGCTTCCCCAACGCCGATCTCGTCGTCGAAAACCGTGCGATCAGCGGCTTCGCCTCGCAACTGCTGGTGCGCACGACCCTCTACGACGTGATCCCGTTCTACCCCGACCTCGTCGTCTTCCACGTCTACGGCAGCCACCAGGAATACGAGGCGCTGATCAAACTGATCCGTTCGCGCACGACCTCGGAAGTGATCATGCAGTCGGACCACGCGAGCAAATGGCCCGAACCGAAGGCCGAAGGCAACTTCTGGCAGACGCAGAAGGAATGGGAAGACAAGATGAACTACTTCCTCCTGCCCGAGATCGCGAAGAAGTACCGCTGCGCCTTCCAGCCGCAGCGCTGGGAATGGGCCGACTACCTGAAGGAACACAAGCTGGAACCCAAGGACCTGCTGAAAGACAACGTCCACCCCAACGAACAGGGCCAGTGGCTGATGGCCGAACTGCTCAAGCGTTTTCTGATCGTCCTGCCCAACGAACCGAAGGACGAATGGCAGGACCTCGTCCGCACCGTGGAAGTCGGCAAGGACGCCGCGTGGAAGGACGGCAAGCTCACCGTCGAATTCGAAGGCAACCGGGTGCTCGCGCTGGCCGCGCCGGGCGAGGGCGGTTCGGCCGAGGTGCGCATCGACGGGAAGAAACCTTCGGAGTTCCCCGGCTGCTACACGATCACGCGCCCGACGACCGCCCCCGGCGGCTGGTTCCCCGCGATCAAGCGCGTCGTCTGGGACAAAACGCCCGTGCTGGAGGAATGGACCGCCACCTGCCGCAACTTCGACGAAAGCTGCAAGGACTTCGAGTTCGACCTCTCGGGTTCGGTGACCGGCGCGGACGGCAAAGGCCGCGGGAAGGATAAGTTCGCCAGCCCCAGCGGGCGCGTGATGATCGAGCCGCAGGACTGGAGCTTCGATTACGGCAAGAACATGAGCAAGAAGAAGCCGCCCGAGAACTTTCAGGTGAAGTGGAAGGTCGTGCCGCTGTACGAGGACGTCTACACCGCCCCCAAGGCCGCCGATCCCGCGCGCGAGACCGCCACGGTGCTCGCCACGGGCCTGCCCAACGGCAAACACACGCTGGAACTGATCGCGAAGGACGGCAAGCCTCCGGCGCTGAAGGCGCTGCGCTTCTACAAGCCGCCCGTTCAGGATTAATTGCGGATGCCGGCCTGCCGCGCGAGCTGCTGGTAAAGGGGCGGGATGGGATCGTCCTTCGTCGCGCGCTGCCGCTGGGTCTGGTTGGCCAGGTAGTAGCGCACCTTATAGAGCAGCGCGACGGCGGCGTCCTTCTTGCCCTGCTGCAGCAGCATCTGCGCGTTCAGCAGGCGCACGTACTCCGACATCGATGAGACGACGAACGGGACGTACTGCGGCTCGAGTTCGAAATCCAGGTACGCTTCCCCGCCCGCGGGCAGGCGGTTGATGAAGTTCTCGGCCTCGGCGATGTGCGGGCCGGCCTCCGCGTTCTTGCCGGCGTTGATCAGCGCCTGCGCGGCGAAGATGCGGTTGTTCTTCAGGATCGAGACCAGGGGCATGGCCATCGTGTTCTGGCGCGCGTCACGTTCGGGGTCGGGCAGCATGCCGGCCTTGACCGGCTCGGCCAGTTTCCAGGCGCTCAGGCGCGGCTCCATCGCGGCGGTGGCGGTGTAGTATTCCGCGGCCATGGCCGGATCGCGCTGAAACGCATAGCGCGCGGCCTTGAGGCGCAGCATCAGCGTCAGCCCGGCGTCCTCGGGGCTGAGCGGCGTCGTGGGCCCGGCCAGGAAGGTCGTGTTGTTGGCCCGCGCGCGCGCTTCTTCCAGCGCCAGCGCGATGCGGAAGCACGCCTCGGCCTCCGCGGCGTCGCGCGCGCCGAATTCCGCGATCACGCCCGTGTACGCCGGGATGCGCGCGTCGGCGGGGTCGAGTTCGCGGGCGCGCAGCAGCGCCTTGCGCGCGGCATCCCAGGCGTTGCGTTCGATCTTTTCCCAGGCGACGCGCAGCCAGACGGCGGCGGTGGTCTCCTGCCTGTTGACCGCGCGCCCGAAGGCTTCCAGGTAGCCGTCCGGGTCGCCCAGCGCCTGAATGCAGTTGGCCAGCGCGAAGGGGAACTTGTCGTTCCCCGGGTTTTCGGCCACGGCCTTTTCCATCCACGTCTTCGCGTTCGCGTAGTCCTTGCGCAGGTAATAAATGAGCGCCTGGTAGTAGGGTTCTTCGCGCGTGCCCTTGGCGGACGCCAGCGCGGCGTCGAAGCACTTCTGTTCCTTCTCCTTGAAGACGGCGGCCTCGCGGTCGCACGCCTCGGCCTGCGCCAGGTCCTCGGCCGACGCCGGGATCAGGTACGTCTCGTCGCGCAGGTAGTTGCCGTGCTGGTCCACGACGCGGCGGGAGCCCGTCTTGGGCGCGCGCAGGGCGGCGGCCCGTTCGCGCAGGCGCGTCGCGGATTCCTTGCAGCAGTTGGAGAGCGACATGTAGGCCTGCGGCAGGCGCGGGGCCAACTGCACCGCCCGGCCGGCCGCCTGCGTGGCCGCCTCCAGGTTGTTCTCCTTGATCAGCAGCACGTCGGCCTTGATCGCATAACAGCGCCCGCTGCGCGGATTGAAGTTCAAGCCTTCCTCCGCGAGCGCCTTCACGAATTGGATTTCCATCGTGGCCGAGTCCGGCGTCTGGCGGCGGAACCAGGTGGTCGCGCCGTTGAGCACGATCTGGACGCCGCGGACTTCGCGGTTTTCCCACAGGTAGTCGGCGACGTCGCACAGCCGTTCGGCGTCGCCGCGTTTCGCGCGCGCGGCCGCGCAGCGTTCGTACAGGCCCATCTGGTAGCGTTCGTCCCAGCGCAGGCGCCGCGCGTCCACGCTCTGGCGCAGGTGCGAGCAGCGGGCGACCAGGTCTTCGAAGCTGGGCCGCGCCTTGACCGCCTGCAGCAGGTCGTCGTAGGCCTGGGCGTCCTTCTCCGCGCCCGCGGGCGCGGCCTGCGCCCGCACCTTCGCGACCTCGGGCTCGGCCTCCGCGGCCTTGGCCGGGTCGAGCTTGCGGGCGATCTCCAAATCGGCGCGGGCGCGCGGGCCGTCGTTCTGCCGCGCGGCGCAGATGGCCCGCGCCGCGTAGGCCTCGGGCAAAAAGCGCTTCCAGCAGAGCAGAAAGGTCAGTTCGCGGCGCGCCAGTTCCGGGTCGCCCGTGCCCATCAGCGCGCGCGCGTAGTAATACCGGCTGGTCCAGTCCTGCGGGTACTTCGCGAGCACGTCCTGGAAGCCGCTGCGCGCGGCGGCGTAATCGCCGGCGCGAAGCTGTTCCACGCCCAGCGCGAAGAGCGCCTGCACCGACTGGCCGTCGTTGGACCGGTAGGCGCCCGCGACCATCTGGGAGACCACGGGCAGCTTCTGGACCGCGGCGGCGGCCTTCTGTTCGTCGCGCATGCCGATCTTGTAGCCGCCCTGCTTCGCCAGGGCCCGGTTGCCGTACCCGACGCCGACCTCCGTGATCAGGAAGTCGATGTTCGACGATCCGCCGTGCCCGTAGAACTTCGAGGCGCTCATCTGATCGCCCATCATCAGGTAGGCCAGGCGCGTCATGCGGCTGGCCAGCAGGTTCTTCGGGTTCAGGCGCAGCGCGCGCTGGAGGTCGGGCAGGCCCTGCTCCATGCGTTCGGCCACCACGTACGCCGATCCGCGCGCGGTGAAGTAGTCGGAGTTCTCTTCGTTGGTCTCGATCGCCTGGGTCAGGAACGGAATCGCGTCGAGCGGCTTGTACGCCGCGAGTTTGTCCAGCCCGGAGATGAACGCGACCATCCCCTTCGGCAACGCCACGGGCACGTCGAGCCGGTCGATCTCGCCCTCGCGGCCCAGCACCGAGGCGAGGTTGGGATCGACGGGCTTGGCCTCGGGCGCATCGCCCTCGCTCGGCTTCAGCCCCGGATCGGCCGGGATGGGACTCGTATCGCCCGAAGGCTGCGGCTGCGACGGCCCCGCTTCGCCCTTCGAATTCGTCGAACCGCTGGAGCTTCCGGAATCGCCGCCCGGATCGGCGCTCTTGCCTTCCGTTCCGCCGGTACCACCGGCTCCGTTCGAGGCCGAGCGTTGCGTATAAAGGTAGACGCCCAGCGCCGCGCCGCCGAGGATGAGCGTGACGAGAAAGCCCCCGAAGGCGATCACCACCATCGCGGCCGTGGAGAACCCCGGCTTGGGCGGCTGCGAAGGAGGCACGGGCGTCCCGGGACTGAACGTGGGCGGCGTCGTCATATCGATCGATCTCGCAATCCATACGCAACAACCAGCGAAACGCTCATGCTATGCACGAAGGTATTGAAAGCAACGGGGAAGCCCTGCGGCGCCAGGACGCGGCGCGGGGATGTCGCAAGGCATGGCCGGGAAATGGGGTTGCGGCGGCGCGGCGAGAGGCGCCGCGAAACAATAGTGCGCCGAATTCGGATGTAAATGATCCAGTTATAATCGGACCTTCTAGGTCCAGATTGCGAAACATTTTTCGATCATTTAATAGGTAATTTGCTTGAGGTTACCGGCGTCCGCATTAAATCATACATAGAAGTCCTTTTATTTTAATAGACTATTTCGAATGGAAATAATGAGCCACTCGAGCCATGAAAAGCCTTCGGACCAGCCCGCGCAGCCGGAACGGCGGACCTTTTTGACGGCGGTCTCCTCCCTCTTTATGGCCGGCGGCCTGGCGGCGGGGTACGGGGCCTTTGGCGCCGTGGCCGGCCGGTACCTCTACCCGGCCAAAGATACGCCGCGCGGCTGGCTGTACGTCGCGCGCGCGGCCGACCTGAAGGTGGGCGACGCCCTCGCCTACACCGCGCCTTCGGGGGCGACGGTGGCCATCGCGCGCCAGGACAACCAGGGCGAAGCCCAGGATTTCATCGCGCTGTCCAGCACCTGCCCGCACCTGGGCTGCAAGGTCCACTGGGAAGGGCAGCACCAGCGCTTCTTCTGCCCATGCCACAACGGCGCGTTCGACGCTCAGGGCATGGGCATCGACGGGCCGCCGAAAGGCCAGCAGCTCGCGCGCTACCCGCTCAAGGTCGAGAACGGCCTGCTCTTCATCGAGGTCCCGCTCGCGTACCTGCCGCAGGCCTCGTCCGAACGGCCCGATGGCCCGGAGGCCGGCTGAGATGGGCATGCTGGCCAATTTCATCCGCGAACGGATTCCGGTCAGCGGCGACCAGCTTCGCGAACTGACCAACGAGCCCGTCCCGAACCATCTCAAACGCTGGTGGTTCTGCCTCGGCGGGACGCCCGCGTACCTCTTTGTGGTCCAGATCGTCACCGGCATCCTGCTCGCCTTCTATTACGAGCCCTCCAGCAAGGCCGCGTACGAATCGGTGCGTTACATCTCCGAGGAGGCCGCCTTCGGCTGGTACCTGCGCAGCGTCCACAAGTGGGGCGCGACGCTGATGATCGCGGCCGTGATCCTGCATCAGATGCGCGTCTACTTTACCGGCGCCTACCGCAAGCCCCGCGAACTCAACTGGATGATCGGGATGTGCCTGCTGCTCTGCACGCTGGAGACCGGCTTTACCGGCTACAGCCTGGTGTACGAGCAATTGAGCTACTGGGGCGCGACGGTGGGCGCGAACATCACCGACACCGTGCCGGTGATCGGCGGCTTCATGAAAAAGCTGATGCTGGCGGGCGACGCCTACAACGAGCGCACCCTGCCGCGCTTCTTCATGCTCCACGCGGCGGTGCTGCCGGTCACCATCGTGCTGCTGCTGGGGATCCACATCACGTTGCTGCGCCTGCAAGGCGTCACCGAATTCGAGTTCGAGGACGAACCGAAGGGCGCGCCGAAGACCTTCAACTTCTTCCCCGACCACCTGTACAGCGAACTGATCATCGGGCTGGTGCTGATGATCCTGCTGAGCACGCTCGCGACGATCCTGCCGGCGACGATCGGGCCGAAGGCCGACCCGCTCACGACGCCCGAAGTGATCAAGCCCGAGTGGTTCTTCTACGTGACCTTCCGCTGGCTGAAGCTCTTTTCGGGCACGGCGGCGGTGCTGAGCATGGGCTTTATCGTCTTCACCATGTTCGTCTGGCCGTTCATCGATGGGCTGGTGCGGCGCAGGTGGCCGAAGTCGGAATTCAGCGTGTGGATGGGCATCGCCGCGGTGCTGTCCATCGTATCGCTGACGGCGTGGGAGGCGCTGGTCGCGCACTGACCGGGGCGCGCGGGTTATCGGGGAGCAAGGCATGACGCTTACGACGAAGAAGAGCATCATCGGCGCGCTGGGGTTTCTGTTCCTCTGCTCGCTGGTGCTGGTGCAGTGGATGGAGGTCTCGCGGCGCAGCGAGGAAGCGGGCCTTAAAGAGCCGCACGTCAGCGTCCCGGCGACTTCGCAGAACTGCGTGAGCTGCCACGCGCAGCAGACCAAGGGCATCGTCGACCACTGGAAAGGCAGCACGCACGCGCGTAAGGGCGTCGGCTGCGTCGAATGCCACCAGGCCAAGCAAACCGACGCCGATGCCTTCAACCACTACGGGCAACTCGTCGCGACGGTGGTGACGCCGATGGACTGCGGGCGCTGCCACCAGAAGGAATTCAAGGAATTCTCCATCAGCCACCACTCCAAGGCCGGCAACATCCTCGCCTCGCTCGACAACTTCCTCGCCGAGACCGTGGAAGGCTCGCGCGTCTCCTTCAATCCGCACTCGCCGACGCCGGGCATGGTCAGCGCCGGAGACAAGGTCAACGGGATGGCCAGCGCCTTTTCCGGATGCCAGCAGTGCCACGGCAGCAAGGTGGGCCTGCGCAAAGGCGACGGCGGCATGATCACGCTCGACGACCTGAAGCCCGACGCCGAAGGCAACCCGACCAACCTCGACGCCGTCGCCAAGATCGCCAAGGATTCCAACGGCAAGCCGGTCTTCCATCCCGGCACCTGGCCGAACACCGGCATCGGGCGCATCAATCTGGACGGCTCGCGCGGTTCCTGTTCGGCCTGCCACAGCCGCCACGATTTCAGCCCCCGCCGCGCGCGCCAGCCTGAAAACTGCGGCAAGTGCCACCTCGGGCCCGACCATCCGCAGAAGGAAATCTACGAGGAATCCAAGCACGGCGTCGCGTTCCGCGACCTGAAGGACAAGATGAACCTCGACGCCGAAAAGTGGGTGCTGGGCGTGGACTACTCGCAGGCCCCCACCTGCGCGACCTGCCACATGTCCGGCAACATGCGCAACGGCGGCAAGGTGACCCACGATCCGGGCGAGCGCATCTCCTGGACCAACCGCCCGCCGGTGAGCCTGCTGATGGACACCGACGCCAACCACAAGATCGTGACCGAGGCCGACCCCGAAAAGCGCCGCGCGCAGGTGACCGATACCTGGGAACGGAAACGCGACCGCATGCGCGACGTCTGCACCACCTGCCACACCACCGGCTACGTGAACAACTTCTACAAGCAGTACGACGACCTGGTGGTGCTCTACAACGAGAAGTTCGCCAAGCCGGGGCAGATCGTGATGAAGTCCCTGCGCGACAACGGGCTGCTGACCAAGACGGAGTTCGACGAAAAGATCGAGTGGACATGGTTCCTGCTCTGGCACCACGAAGGCCGCCGCGCGCGCCACGGCGCTTCGATGATGGCCCCCGACTACACCCACTGGCACGGCATGTACGAAGTCGCGCAGCGCTTCTATACGGAGTTCATCCCCGAGGCGACCGAGATGGCCACGCACGCCCTGGAAAACCAGGACAAGAAGGCCGGCGCGGAGAAGGTGCTCGCGACGATCAAGGACATCATGAGCCGCCCCGAGCACAACTGGAAGCAGGGCGGCGCCGAGGACCAGATCGAACAGATCCGCAAGGCGATGCAGGACCGCTACGGCCAGGGCGGCGGCGCGGCCAAGAGCGGCGAGCCCGCGCCCGAGGCGAAAACGCCCGAGGCCAGGGCCGGCGAAGCCAAGACGGCCGATCCGCCCAGGCCCTGACGCTGCCGTTGCCACGCGCACGCCGCTCCGTAGGATGAATGCAACTCCGCGGAGGCGCGCGCATGCCCGAGAAACCGAACATCGTCTGCCTGGTGGGACACCCGGACGACGTCACGTTCATCATGGGCGGCACCGCGCTCCTCCTGAAAGATTCCTACCAGTTCCACGTGGTCCTCGCGTCGCGCGGCGAGCGCGGCTACGAATGGAAAGGCAACGGGCTTCCGCCGCCGCGCCAGGACATCGCCGAGACCCGCTGCGCCGAAGAGGCCGAAGCGTGCGCGATGTTCGGCGCGACCCTGCAGTTCCTGGACCAGCCGGATTCGGAGATTCACGCCGACCGTGCCGCCTGCGAGAAGGCCGCCGAGATCCTCCGGAAACTGAAGCCCGCCGCGCTCTTCACCCACTGGCCCTGCGAGAAGCCCGACCACGCCGCGACCTGGGGCATCGCCTGGAAGGCGCTGCATCTCGCGGAACTTTTCTGGAGCACCGAGGTCTACATGGGCCTGATGGCCGGCGACGACCGCTGCGTGGCGAAGCCGGATTTCTACGTCAACATCTCGGCCGTCTTCGAGCAGAAGCTGAAGATGATCGCGCTGCACAAATCGCACGCGGTGGAATGGACGCGCATTCTCTCCGAATACAACGGCATGCTGGGCAAGCAGACTTGGTGCAAGCAGGCCGAGGCCTTCGCCGCCGGGCTGCCGCCGATGGCCGAACGCTGGAACCGCCGCGCGGGCTCGATCCTGATGGACATCGGCCGCCCCGCCTGACGCGCCGTTCGCTCCGCCGATATTTGAAGCCTTCCCGATCCTGCGTACACTCCGCGTATGCTCGCCGCGATGGATCTGATCCAGATGCGCCCCGAAAGCGGCGGCGTCTATACGCTCGTTCGCGGCCTCGTCCCCGAACTGCTGCGCCTCCATCCCGAGCACGAATGGCACCTCTACTATCCCGAGGACATGGCGCCGATGGCTTCGCCTCGCGACGGCGCGCATCTGCATCCCCTCCCCCGCCACGGCCTCCCGACCCACCTCAATCGCGCCGTCGCGAGCCTGAAACCCGACGTCTTCTTTCGCGCCTTTCCGCTCGATACCTCGAACCGAATCCCGCTCGAAAAGCAGGTGGTGCTCATCCCGGATTTGCAGCACGAAATCCTGGGCGAATGCTTCACCGAAACGGACCTCGCGTGGCGGCAAAAGGTCTTCCGCCACGTGCAGGGCGGCGCCGGAGCCATCGGCACGCTCTCGGACCACGCGATCGAGACCTTGAAGCGATCGCCGTGGACCAAATGCACCGACCTCTTCCTCATGCCGCCGGGTTCGACGCCCGCGCCGCCGCCCGGCGCACTGCCCGAAGCGGCGCGCGGCAAGACCTTCTTCTATTTCCCCGCCAACCTGTGGCCGCATAAGAACCACGCGATGCTACTGGAGGCCTTCGGGCGCTTCGCCGCCGCCCGCCGCGACCCGGTCTGGCTGATCCTGACGGGCAATCCGCAAGGCTGGCCCGAACTGCGCGCGCGCTTTCCCGGCGTGCCGGCGCTGCACCTCGGCCGCGTCCCCGACGCCCAAGTCTGGGCGCTCTACCGAAATGCGCGCGCGCTCAGCTTCTTCTCACGCTACGAAGGCTTCGGCATCCCGCTCCTGGAGGCCTTCGCGTCCGACCTGCCCGTCGCGTGCAGCAACGTCTGCAGCCTGCCCGAGGTCGGCGGCGACGCGGTGCTTTCGTGCGATCCCGGCGATCCGCAGGCGATCGCGGAGACGCTCGCGCGCATTCACGAAGATGAAGCGCTGCGCGAGCAACTGGTGGCCCGCGGACGCAAGCGCCTGGAGGCCTACACCTGGACGCGCAGCGCGGAAAACCTTTTCGAGGCGCTGCTGCGCGTCGGCGTCACCCGGCCCGTCGCGCGCGTGGAAATCGCCGGGAAGGCGCCGGACCTGACCGTGGTCATCCCGATGCTCGAACACCGCGGCCACCTGGACCCATGCCTGGACAGCTACCTGAACCAGGATTGCGCGCACGAGCGCTACGAGATCGGCGTCGTCGCCAACGGACGGCAGGCGGCCCTGGAAGCTCGGGCCGAAGAAAAGATTCGCGGCCGAGGCTGGCTGCGGCGCTTCGAGACCGCGAACGAGATGGAGCTGTACCACCGCGGGGCGCTTATGGCCCGCACCCCGCTGCTGCTGATCACCGAATCGCACTGCGAGGCCAAGCCCGAGACGGTCGCGGGCGTGCTGCGCTTCTTCGAAGCGTCGGACCTCGCGGGCGGCCTCCTGCATTCCGAGTCCCGAAGCGCGAACGAGTTCGGCTCCTTTGAAGGCGCGTTGTACGAGGAATTCCTCGCGCAGGCGCGCCGGCCCGGCGACTGGCACCGCACCGGCCTGCGGGGCTTCGCGGTGCGGCGCGAAATCCTGGAGCGCGTCGGCGGCTTCGACTACCGCTATGGGCTCTTCGCCGAACAGATTCTGGCCGCGACGCTGCACGCGCGCGGGTTCCCGCTCGCGTTTCTCGAAGGCGTGCCCATCGTCCACCACAACACGGCCACGTGGAGCGAACTCGAACACAGCGTCTTCAACTACGCCGACGGCGAAGCCGCGTACCGCGACGGGCACGCCCGGAGCTGGTGCGTGCGGATGTTCGGCGCTCCCGGCCAGTCGGACGCGCGCGCGCGCTACGGCCGGCCCCAGGTCCGCGCGCAGTTGGACGCGGCGGCGCGCGCCCTGGGCGCGGGAGAACTGCGCCGCGACGAACGCGCCCGGATGCTGCGCACGCTTTGCGTCTGGTTCTTCGACGCGGCCCCCGCCGGCCTGCTGGGCCTGCGCTGGCTGCGCGCACGCCTCCGCGCCCAATACTGGGCGACCCGGATCAGGATGGCGCTGCAATCGAAGCCGGAAGCGCGCCTGCGGTCCTTCCGCAGAGGCTGGGCACGCCTGGCCGACCTGGGCCGCGTGCGGAGTTTCCTGGAGCGCAACCCGTTGGCTTCGCCCGACCCGCCGCCGTCCACGCGCATCGAAGACTGCGAGGACTGGCAGGTGCCCGGCTTCCATCCGCTGGAGCGGCACGAGGGCCGCTGGTTCCGCTGGAGCGGGCCCGCCGCGGTCCTGCGCTTTCACGCGCGCCCGGCCGACGCGGAGTTCGCGCTCGAAACCGGCCCGCTTCCCTGCACCCGGCGCCGCGTCCTCTTCTTCAACGGAAGGCGGGTGCCGGCCGAAGCGATCCGGCGCGAGCCCGGCGCGCTCTGCTTCCCGGTGAACCGCGACGACTTCGTGAACGGGCCCGTGCAGGAACTCTCGCTGGTCGGCGCGCCGCGTTCGCGCCGCAGGTCGGCGAAGAAATGCCTGCCCGTCTTCGGCTGGGAACTGCGCGAGCGCCGGACGCCGGACTAGAGTTCGAAGATCTCGAGGCGCTTGCGCAGCGTCGAACGGTTCATCCCGAGCAGGCGGCTGGCCTTCACCTGGTTGCCGGCGGTGCGTTCCATCGTCGTCTCGAGGATGGCCTTCTCGACGATGCGGATGATGCGGTCGTAGACCTCGCCTTCGGTCCGTTCGGCGAGCGCGTCGAGTTCCTGCTGCGTCTTCTCGCGCAGGAGGCGTTCCAGGGCGTCGCCGGACTCCGTGGCCTCGCCGCGGCAGACGCGCAGGATGCGTTCGGGCAGGTGCTCGTCCTGGATGCGCTGTCCGCGCGCGACCACGGCCGCGTGCGTGATGGCGTTGCGCAGTTCGCGCACGTTGCCCGGCCAGTCGTAGCGCATGATCAGCTCGATCGCGGACTTGCTTACTCCCGCCACGGGCGTGCCCATCTCGCGGTGGATGCGTTCCAGAAAACAGGCCAGCAGCAGCGGGATGTCTTCCTTGCGTTCGCGCAGCGAGGGCAGCTCGATGCAGATCGTGTTGAGGCGGAAGAACAGGTCCTCGCGGAACTGCCCGTCCTTGATGCGCGTGAGCAGGTTGCGGTTGGTCGCGGCGACGAAGCGCACGTCCACCTGCACGCTCTCCGTCGAACCGACGGGCTCGAAGCGCTTCTCTTCCAGGAAGCGCAGGAGCTTGGCCTGCAGCGAGAGCGGCGCCTCGCCGATCTCGTCCATGAAGAGCGTCCCGCCGTCGGCGGCCTGGGCCTTGCCCGGCTTGTCGCGCAGCGCGCCGGTGAACGCGCCCTTCACATGCCCGTACAGTTCGCTTTCCAGCAGCGTCTCGGGCATCGAGGCGCAGTTGACGGCGAAGAACGGTTTGCCCGCGCGCGCCGAGTACCGGTGGATCGCCTGCGCGACCAGTTCCTTGCCCGTGCCGGTCTCGCCGGTGATGAGCACGCTCGCGTCGGAATCCGCGACCGCGCCAATCTTCTTGAAGACTTCCTGCATCGCGGGCGAGCGGCCCACCAGCAGCGTGCGGTCGCCCGAGGAGGCCAGGTCGAGGTTGTCGTGGTGCGGCAGCTTGGCGGACTTGGTCTGCTTGATCAGGTTGTTCACCTGCCCGAGCAGCGCGTCGTTGTCCATGGGCTTGGTGAGGTAATCGTTGGCGCCGAGGCGGATGGCTTCGACGGCGGCGTCCATCGTGCCGTGCGCGGTCATCATCAGGATCGGCATCCCGGGGACGCGCTTGCGGAGTTCGGTCAGCGCTTCCAGGCCCGACATGCCGGGCAGACGGATGTCCAGGATGCAGAGATCGGGCGCGCCCTGCTGCACGATCTCAAGCGCCTCTTCGCCGCTCGAGGCGCTCTTCACCGCGTAGTCGTTGGACTCCAGCAGGTTCCGGAAGGCCCAGCAGATGGCCGGTTCGTCGTCCACCACCAGCACCGTTCCGCGGAGGCTCACTTTCGACATAGTCGTTTGTTCCATGGTCATCACCCTTACCCTCGGGACATGGAACTCTTTGCAATTTGAGAGCCAATTGCAATTCCTGTAAATCCTGGACTTAAAAGGTAGATAGAGGAAGGAATGTACACGCGTTAGGCAGGGCTTGACTAAATACCGTACGTAACGGGGTGAGATGTAAATAAAACGCGCATGTTCCTTGAGGGAAACATGCGCGCAGGGTTCGGCCTATATAAAGGAGCTTATTCGCAGGCGCAGAAGCGCAGGTCGAGGTCCTTCGCGGCCTTGGTCTCGTCCACCTTGCCCACCGGCGCGCTGTGCGGCGCGTTGATGACCAACTCGGGCGTCTCGAGCGCCTCCTTCGCGATCTTCTTCATCGCTTCGACGAACTTGTCGAGCGTCGCTTTGCTCTCGGTCTCGGTCGGCTCGATCATCATCGCTTCGCTGACCACGAGCGGGAAGTAGATCGTCGGCGGATGGTAGCCGTAGTCGATCAGGCGCTTGGCGATGTGGAGCGTGCGCACGCCCTTCGCCAGCATCTCCTTGGTCGGCTGCAGAATGAATTCGTGCATGCACGGATGCTTGAGCGGGCGCGTGTAGGTGTCCTGCAGCTTCGCGAGCACGTACGCGGCGTTCAGCACCGCGTGCTTGCCGACTTCGGGCAGGCCTTCCTTGCCGTAGGTGCGGAAGTACGTGTACGCGCGCACGTAGACATTCGAGTTGCCGTAAAACGCGCCGACGCGCCCGATGCTCTTGGGCCGGTCGCTCGACATCGCGTAGGTGTCGCCCGTCTTCTTCACGAACGGCACGGGCAGGAACTCCGCGAGGTGCTTCTTCACGCCCACGGGCCCCGCGCCGGGACCGCCGCCGCCGTGCGGCGTGCTGAAGGTCTTGTGCAGGTTCATGTGGACGACATCGAAGCCCATGTCGCCGGGCCGCGCGACGCCCAGGATCGCGTTCAGGTTCGCGCCGTCGTAGTAAAGCTGCCCGCCGGCGTCGTGGACCATCTTCTGAATCTTGAGGATGTCGGATTCGAAGAGGCCCAGCGTGTTGGGATTGGTGAGCATCAGGGCGGCCACGTCGTCGCCGAGCGCGGCTTCGAGTCCCTTCAGGTCCACCAGGCCGTCGTCGGTGCCGGGAATCGCGACCACTTCGTAGCCGCACATCGCGGCGCTGGCGGGGTTCGTGCCGTGCGCGGCGGTGGGCACCAGAATCTTGCGGCGCTTGCCGTCGCCGCGCGAATCGTGGTAGGCCTTGATGAGCAGGATGCCGGTCCATTCGCCGTGCGCGCCGGCCATGGGATTGAGCGTCACCGCGTCCATGCCCGTGACGTGGCAGAGGCCCGCTTCGAGTTCGTACAGCACCTGCAGCGTGCCCTGCGCGGTGTTGTCGGGCTGCAGCGGGTGCATGCCCGCGAACTGCGGCATGCGCGAGACGGCCTCATTGATCTTGGGGTTGTACTTCATCGTGCACGAACCGAGCGGATAGAAGGTGCTGTCGATGCCCACCTGGCGGCGGCAGAGCCCCAGGACGTGGCGGACGACTTCAAGCTCGCTCAGTTCCGGCAGCGCCAGGCGCTTGTTCACGTCCTCGGGCTCGGTGCGCAGCGCGCCCTTGCCGAGCACGTCCGCGGCCTTGCGCGTGCCGGCCGGATCTTCCTTGGGGAAGTACGGGTCGGCGGCGCCCTTGCGAGACTTTTCGAAGATCAGTTCCATGCCTGCTCCTTCTTAGTACGCAGTGCGGACGGTCCGGCGTTCAGGCCGTGGCCACGGCCGCGACGTACGCGTCGATCTCTTCAAGGCTGCGCTTTTCGGTGACGCAGACGAGCATCTGGTTCTTGCGCGCGGCGTCGAAGCGGCCCAGGTCCAGGCCGCCGAGGATGCCCTTGGCCAGCAGCTTCTCGAGCACTTCCGCCGCGGGCTTTTTGGTCTCGACGACGAACTCGTGGAAGACCGCGTACTCGGGCACGCTCTTGATCGCGCTGCCGGAGGTCTGGCTCAGCGCCTTCAGCTTGCCGCGCAGCAGGTCGGCCTTGCTCACGGCCAGTTCGCCCGCGCGCTTCAGGCCGTTCTGCCCGAGGCAGCTCATGTAGAAGTGCGCCATCATCGCGCAGAGCGCCGTGTTGGTGCAGATGTTGCTCGTGGCCTTTTCGCGGCGGATGTGCTGTTCGCGCGCCTGGAGCGTGAGCGTGTAGCAGGTGCGGCCCTGCACGTCCACGGTCTTGCCGACCAGGCGGCCCGGCATGCGCCGGACGAGCGCCTTATCGCTGGCGATGTAGCCGACGTACGGGCCACCGTACTGCATCGGCACGCCCAGCGCCTGGCCTTCGCCGCAGACGATATCCACGCCCATGTGCCCGGGGGGCTTGATGAGACCGAAGGGCCACGGCGTGCCCACCGCGACCAGCAGGCCGCCCGCCGCGTGCACGTCTTCGGCGAGCTTGCCCAGGTCCTCGATCGAGCCGAAGAAGTTCGGGTAGCCGACAGCGACGCAGGTCAGTTCTTCGCCGGCCGCCTTGGCCTTCGCGGCCAGCGCGGCAAGGTCGCTCACGCAGCCCTTGGGCGCGACGACGGAGGGTTCGACGCCCAGGGCGCCGATGCCGGTGCGGACCGTGTCGAGGTAATACGGGTGCAGCGCGCCGTCCAGGATCACGCCCTTCATGCGGCCGGTGTGGCGCATGGCCATCTGCACGGCTTCCACCATCGCGGTGCCGCCGTCGTACAGGCTGGCGTTGGCGACGTCGCAGCCGGCCAGGCTCGCGATCATGGTCTGGTATTCGTAAATAAGCTGGAGCACGCCCTGACTGATCTCGGGCTGGTAGGGCGTGTAGGCGGTGTAGAGTTCGCCGCGCGAGATCAGTTCGCCCACCACGGGCGGGATGAAGTGGTCGTACGCGCCCGCGCCCAGGAAGCAGGCCAGTTCCACGGCGGAGCGGTTCTTCGCGGCCAGCTTGCGCATCTCGGCGGAGAGTTCCATCTCGCCGAGGCCGTGCGGGACGGGCAGCGGGCCGCACTTGGTTTCCTTGGGCAGGTGCGCGAAGAGGTCGTCGAGGCTTTTGGCCCCGGCGGCGGCGAGCATCTCCGTGCGTTCCTGTTCGGTATGCGGAATGTAACCCATGCGGAATGACTCCCTGAAGCGGGCGGGTCGCGCGGCCTCGCGCGAAGGGGCGGAGGTCGCGGCGGTGGGACGCGGGCGGCCGGTACGGCGCCTGCGCCGGCCTTACTTGTTCACCAGCGCCCCGTAGGCCTTGTCGTCGAGCAACTGGTTGAATTCGGCCTCGTTGGACGGCTGTATCTTCAGCATCCATCCGGCGCCGTAGCAATCCTGATTCACGGTCTCGGGCGCCTTGGAGAGCGCCGGGTTCACTTCCACCACCTTGCCGGTCAGCGGGCTGAAGAGGTCGCTCGCCGCCTTGACCGATTCGACCGTCCCGAAGGGCTTCATGCAGGTGACCGTCGCGCCCACCTTGGGCAGTTCGACGAAGACGATGTCGCCGAGCGCGTGCTGCGCGTGGTCGGTGATGCCGACGACGGCGAGCGCGCCTTCACGCTTCACCCACTCGTGTTCCTTGGTGTACTTGAGCTCTGCGGGAACGCTGCTGGACATATCCTTCCTCCGGAACTTTCGTATGCAGGCGGAATCGCTGCGTGCGGAGTGATTGGGTTAACGGGCGAAGGGGCTTTCGTCAAGGGAACGACGCACCTCGCGTAGGACAAACGCGCGCGCAACGCCTCAACGTGCGGTCACTTCTTCGGGGTCTTCTGGAGCTTGGCTTCGCGGGCTTCGACGCTCTTCAGGCCCTGCTCGGCCGCGCGGCGGATGTTCTCCGCGGCGCTCTTCTGGAGCGCCTCGTACAGCGCGCGCGCCTCGGGCAGGTTCTGCGCGCGCAGCAGGCAGCCGGCCAGGTCGAGCTGGCGCTGCTGTCTGGTCGGTTCGTCGTTGACCTCGATCGCTTCCTTGAAGTACGGCAGCGCGGCCTCGAAACGGTCCATCGTGCGCAGCGTCTGGCCCAGTTCCGACGCGCAGAGCGCCTTCAGGTCGCCCTTCGGGCAGCCCTCGTACGCGGTGCGGGTCAGCTTTTCGGCCATGCCCAGCACCTCGGCGCGTTCCAGGTCGCGGAAGTTGCCCTGCTGCCCGAAGACCTCGCGACCGGCGCTGCGCAATATGTCGGGTCGCTTCGCGCAGGAGGCCAGCAGCGCCGCGAAGCTCTCTTTCGCGCTCGAAAGGTTGTGCATGCGCAGGCGGAGCACGATCAGGCCCAGCAGCGGCCCGGAGGTATCGCCTTCCTTGGGCAGCGCGGCGAGGTGCCGGACGTACAGGTCCTCGGCGCGCTCGTACTTCTGCCGCCGCATGAAGACGTCGCCCGCCTGCTTGACCCAGCCCCAACTGTCGATGTGCTCGCGCGCGACCTGGTCCTGCGCCTCCTCGATCTTGGCCTTGAAGAGCGCCACGTCCTTGCCCGGCCAGTTCTCCTTCTTGCGCATCTCGTCGTTCATGCGCTGGGTGTCTTCGCTGCGCAGGCGGTACTCCAGGTCTTTTTCGGGCTGCGGCATCTCCTCGGGCAGCTTCAGCGGCGAGGCGGCGACCGAGAGCGCCTTCGCGTAGGCCTTCGCGGACTCCTCCAGTTCGTCGTTGACGAAGAGGTAGTGGCCCAGGTCCACGTAGTGCCCGACGCGCTGCGGCTCGGACTCGATGTTGCGGCGCAGCATCACCAGAATCTTGTCGCGCAGTTCGAAGCCCTTGTACTCGACCAGTTCGCCCGCCTGGACGTTGACGGTCTGCACGAAATTCTCGAAGTTGGTCTTGCGCACCACGAGTTCGTGCTGCCCGACCGGAATCTTCTCGTGATGCAGCGGCGTGTGGCCCACCAGTTCGCCGTCCAGCAGCACCTCGGCGCCTTCGGGTTCGATCACCACCTGCAGGCGGCCGGTCGCGACCTCGGGCAGCGTCTCGTCGATCTCGACGAGCCGCCCTTCCATGCGCACCTTGCGGATCACCGGCTGGCAGCCGTCGCGTTCCAGGCGCACGGCGTACTCGCCGGGCTTCATCGAGGTGATGCGCAGCGGCGTCGCCCCGGCCAGGCGGCCGTCGATGAAGACCGTCGCGCCCGGAGGATCGGAGCGGATTTCCAGCGGCGGCCGGAATGCGTCGAGCAGGCCCGAAGACCCGCGCACGGACGCGCCGAGCGCGAAGCCGCCCATCACCACCACGACGAGAAAGGGGAAGATCGCGCGAGGCCATTCGAAGGGCGCGGGGCGCGCCGCGGGGGACGAGGCCGGCGCGGCGGCCTTCATGCCGCCCTGCACCCAGAATACGCCTTCCTTCCCGGACGGTTCCGCCATGCGCCGGCCCTATTCCTTCATCGATTTGACGCGGATCAGCGCCGCCTTGGCCTTCTCGCGCGTGACCACATGCTCGCTCTTGGCCAGTTCCTGAAAGCTCGCCTCGGCCTCGTCCACCTTGCCGGCCTGCAGCATCGCCTCGGCGCGGCAGTACGTGCGGTCTTCGCGGACGTCGTCGGGCAGGTGCTCGATCAGCGACTTCTCGTACCAGCCCGCGGCGGCCTCGGGGCGGTGCCCGGCCAGCAGCACGTTGCCGAGTTCGAAGGCCGCCTCGGCCTTGAACGCCGGGGTCGGCCCGGCTTCGTGGGCCTTCTCGAGCGCCTTCTCGGCGAGGCCCAGCAGGTCCTGGCGGTCGCCCGGGCGCACGCGGTCCTTGGCGCTGGAGAGCGCCGTGCCGGCCTGGAACATGATGTCGGCGCGCCGCCCGGCCAGTTCGAGCAGTTTGCCGGCGCTCTCGGCGATGCCGCGCATGTTGCGCAGGCCCACGCGGGCCTTGAGCAGGTTCATCAGGCAGGCGGTCACGGCCGGGCTGTTGGGGCTCTTTTCCAGATGCTCGGCGAAGAGCCGTTCGGCGCGGGCGTAATCCCCGTTGCGGAGGTACTCGCCGCCGTTGGCTTCCACCCAGGCCCAGGAGGTGACGTTGCGCTCGTTGGCCTCGGTGACGGCGCGGTCGTACTTCTCGCGGAAGAGCGTGGTCTTTTCGATGCCGAAGTAGCTGGGCGACTTGTGCTTCTCGATCTCCTTGCGCAGCCGGCTGCGGTCCTCGTTGCGCAGGCGCTGCTCGAGCGCGCGCTCGTCGGGGTCCATGTTCTCGGGGAGTTCCAGCGGCAGGTCGGCCAGGTCCTGCGCCTTGAGAAAGGTCGCGATGGAGCTGTCCAGTTCGTCGCAGATGAAGTAGTAGTGCGCCAGGTCGATGTAGTGGCCCACGCGCGCCTTCTCGTTGGCCACCAGCCCCTGGAGCATCTTCAGCACCTTGTCCTCCAGGGCGAAGTCCTTGAACTCGAGCTTGTCGCCGGCCTTCAGGTCGATGCGCTGCGAGAAGGGGGCGCAGTTGGTCTTGCGGATCAGGAGTTCGTGGATGCCGGCGGGCGCGTGCTCCATCGTCAGCGGCGTCAGGCCCATCAGTTCGCCGTCCAGGAGGACTTCGGCGCCGCGCGGGCTGATGTCCACCACCAGCACGCCGGTGGAAAGCGGGTCCATGGTCTCGAGGAAGGACTGCGCCTTGCCGTCCACGTTCATGCGCAGCGTGCGAGGCTGCCGTCCGTCCATTTCCAGGCGCACGCCGTAGGCCCCCGCCGCCAGGCCTTCCAGCGTCAGCGGCGTCGCGCCGACCAGCCGCCCGTTGATGAACAGGCTCGCGCCCGGCGGGTCGGTCTCGAAGCGCACGCGCCCCGCGGCTTCGGACTCCGCGGCCGGCGCGCCTTCCGCCACGGGCGTGCCTTCGGGCGCGGCCGCGGGGTCCTTCGGCGAAGCGGCCGGTTCCGCGGGCGACATCAGATGCAGCCCCACGCCCACCAGCAGGCCCAGGACCACCAGGCCGCCGAGCAGGAGCCCCAACCCGCCGCCGCCGGAAGGCGGCGCGGCCGGTGGGACGGGACTGGAAGGTTGGTCGCTCATCGATGGACGATCCTTGTCGGCTCCGGGTGCGTTACTTCTCGTTGTCGTAGACGGTCTTGAGCGCCGGGACGCCGGCGCCGGGATCTTCGGTCTCCGCGCCGCCGTCGCCCGAGATGCGCACGCGGCTGATCATCGTCGCGTGGTCGTAGGTCCAGATGGCCACGCGCATGCCCGTCAGCGGCTTGTCGTCCTCGAAGACCAGTTCGCCTTCCGACTGGCGCGACTCCGAGTTCGAGTCGGAGAAGTAGCGGTCGATGCGGTAGCTGACGCGGTTGCCGCGCTTCTCCACGCGCACCGAGAACCAGTGGCGGTGGTAGTTCATGTCCGTGGGAATCTTGAGCGGCGTGCTCTTCACTTCCACGCCGTCGCGCAGGATGTAGCTCCCCTTGTTCCCTTGCCCGCCGAACATGAAGGTGTAGCCCTTGGTCAGGTCGTTGCCGTCGGAACAGATCGTGACGTTGATGTCGCGCGCGTAGGTGTACGGCCGGCCGCGCTCGCCTTCCATCTTGTTCCCGACGAAGTACTCCACCGTCACGTCGCCGGGGTACAGGTACTTGCTCCACAGCACCGCGGCCTTGCCCTCGTCGCGCCGCGCCAGGTCGCTCTTGAGCGAGAAGAAGGACCAGCGCGGGTCGCACTGCCAGCGGTTGGTGACCTCGGCGATAGCCATCCCGGAGGTGCGCCAGTCCACCGGCGCGCGGCTGAAGAGTTCGTTGCGGAAGTGGTCGCTGACGATCTTGGCGGACTCGACCTTCACTTCCACGCCGCGCGAGTAGTACGCGACGCGGGAGCCCACCAGCGGCTTCTCGTCCTTCCAGACCAGCGCCGGCTTCCCGTTGATCTTGCCCACCACGTACGAACCCGCCCGCCGCAGGCTCAGCGAGGAAAGCTCGCGCACCTTCGCGTCGCCTTCCAGGACCTTCTCCTTCACCGTCTCGCCCTGGCGCAGCAGTTCGATCACCGTCGCGGTCTTGCCGTCGTTGGTCGGGCGTCCCGCGCGGTAGCGGAAGACGTACCCGTTGTTGCTGCCCTTGCCGTCCTTGCTGACCGAGAGCGCGATCTCGTGCTTCTCGTCCTGGATCTGGCGCGGCTCGACGGCCAGTTCCACGTCGCCGGGGAACTGGCTGCGGTGCCAGAGCAGGTTCACCGGCTGCCCTTCCACGCTCAGCGGGTTCCGCGGCGGGAACCATTCGCTGGTGGGGCTGGTCCAGTCCTTCATCGTCGTCTCGTCTTCGAAGATCGCGTTGGTCGTCACCAGCGGCTCGGCTTCCTGCAGGAAGGCGAGGCGGAAGCGCCGGAAGCGCGCGGGTTCCGCGCCCTTGCCCTGCGACGCCATCAGCCCCGCGCGCCCGCGCAGGATGCCTTCTTCCTCGAAGCCCTGCACCATCGCCCCGCCGGGGGCCGCGACCTTGATGTAGCCGTGCTGGATCGAGGCGTGCAGCGGCACGAAGCCGTCCTTGGCCGCGCCTTCGGGCAGCGTCGTCTGATCGACCGGGGTTTCCTTGCCCTGTTCGACGCGCACGAGCTGCAGGACGCGCCCGTCGGTGCGGGCGGCCACGTAGTCCGATTCGTCGCGGTACAGGAAGACGATCCCCGCCGTCGTCGAACCCGGATCGATCTCGCATTCCAGTTCGTACTGCGCCCAGTGGCGCGCGCCGATCAGGCTCTTGCTGGCCCACGGACCGGGACGGACGTTCAGTTCGCCGGCCTTGCCGGGCTCGGCCTTGACCAGCCATTCGCCGCTGCCGACCAGCCAGCCGCCGGCCAGCGGGCCGGCCTGCCGGAAGTCCTCTTCCAGGCTCTCCACGCTGTCCACCTTGATGTCGTCGAAGACCGCGTTCTGGCGCATCAGCGCGTTGAGGCTGTTCACCTGGAACGGCAGGGCCTTGGGGTCGAGCGCGACTTCCTTGGGACGGCTGACGTTGCACCAGACGCCCGCGCAGCCCGCCGCCAGGTTCGGCTCGGCGACCTCGAACTGCACGTGCCCGTCGAGCGAGACCTTGACCCGCGCGTACGAGACCAGGATCACGGCCTTGTACCACTGGTCGGGCAGGTAGCCGCCCTCGCCGGAGGCCAGGACCTGTTCCTTGCCGTCGCGGACGAGGACGAGTTCCTTCTTGCCGGGGCCGGTGGTCGAACCGTCCGCGTTCACCGGGCGCGCCGTCCAGCGGAAGAGCCCGTAGTTCTTCTCGTCCTGGAGCGCGAAGACCAGCCCGATCTGGCCCTTCTCGGGCCCGCGCAGGCTGGATTCGAAGCGGTAGTTGTCCCACCACTTCTCGCCGATGACCGAGAGCACCCCGTCGCCCGTGCCCATGTAGTTGAACGCGTTGGCGCTCAGCAGCGGGTGGCGCAGGTTCTTGATCATGAAGTCGCCGCGCTCTTCGGAGCAGTTGATCTTGCGCCAGGGGCTCTTGTCCTTCTCCTCGCGCATGAAATCGTCGGCGAAGTGCACGTCCTCGCGGCGTTCGGCCTTCAGCGTCAGCGCCGCGTCGGTCCCGATCCGCCGCATGCCCACCGTCCCGCCCATGCGCCGGTCGTCGAAGGCCGAGAGCGCCAGGCGACCGCCTTCGAAGACGCCGATCTGCGCGCCGTGCCGGGCGACGCGCGGCTGTTCGCTGCCCTGCATCGCGGCCCTGGCGAAGACCTGTTCGACCCCGCCTTCGCAGAGCCCCAGGATCAGGTCCTTGCCCTTGCGGTCGAGGAAGTGGAAGTTCTCGTTGTCCTGGCGGTCGAAATAGATGCGGTAGTCCTGGCAGGCGCCCTCGGGCGTCACGTCCACCCACGGAAAGTTGGTGCCCTTCCCTTTGCCCTGTTCCGCGCCCAGAATCAGTTCGGGGCCGGGATCGGGCGGCGACGTGGACGGCTCCAGGTTCATCTTCAGGCTCGGCGTGCCGGTGTCGCCGCCCAGCGTCGGAGCGCTCAGGCGATTCAACAGCACCAGCATCAGCAGCCCGGCGGCCGCCAACGCCCACCAGGATTTCCGCAGTGTCTGCATCGAAGGCATCCTTTCACGGACCGAAAGGCGAGTTGAAACAACGGCGTAGTTGGGAAGGGAATCCCTTTACCAATTAACCTTTTAGAAGGTCAGGCGGTCAAGCAATCCCCTCGAAAAAGCAGCCCCACCGGCTCCGCACACGGCCCAAACTGCACATGTGCCGCCGCACGAACCTCGCATCTCCTTGGTAGACGCCGCAGCCCCCCAATTTGCTCACATCTCTTGTCATAACTCTTGCTCATTTCCCTGCTTCAAGATCGAGCCGGCTTGGGATTCTTGCCTAATTCCCAACCGCTCAAGCCGTCAACCTTTAGGAGGACGGCCGCGGCTCGGTTGCCTCTTGAGTTGCGCGGCAAATTGGGCGTACAATGGCGGAAGTTCCATCCGCCGTCCCGACATGGAATGGAAGTCGCAGCCCTGGAACCGGAAAAGGGAGTTCCCCGTGCGCCTGACCCTCTGCCTTTCGCTCTGCCTGGTCGCGCTTCACGCGGCCTGGGGCGCCGACGCGCCCAAGGAATCGGTCTACGCCTTGAACGACGGCCGCACCGTACGCGGCGTGCCCGTCGGCGAAGACAAGGACAGCCTGACCGTCGAGGTCCAGGCCGGGGCCGTCAGCGCCCAGATCAAGCTCGCCAAGGCCGACGTGGCCGGCGTCCGGGCCGCCGAACCTGAAAAGGCCGCCGCGCCTGCTCCGGCCGCCGAACCCGCGCCGTCCCGCGAAGCCGTGCTCGAGCAGTCGATCGCCGACGCCGACGGCCTGGCGATGCTGAAAGGCGCCGTGGCCGGCGACGCGCCGGAGATGAAGATTCTGGCCCGCAAGGCCGCGCAGGCCCTGGCCGAGTCCCCCAAGGGCGAACGCATCCCGCAGGACGACTCCTCCGAGATCGTCGAACGGCTGGAGCAGCACCAGAGCCCGCTCGCGCTGCTGCGCCAGGCGATCCAGGAGGCCGAGCAGGAGGCCCGCGAGACGCGCGTGGTGCCGCTCCTCCGCAACACCCTGCCCTACGACAGCGACCCGACCTACTGGGATGTCTACGGGCCGCTCTGGCAGGGCGTCTTCGACGAGAACTACCGCGGGCTGACCTACTACGACGGCGTGCTGCCGCGTTCGCGCGCGCTCTTCAACACCGAGATCCTGCGCCGCCCGAACAAGCAGTTGAAGGAGTTCATTCCCAAGGGCCTGAAGCCGTACTACTTCTTCCCGATGCAGGGCAACGGGCACCACCATCACGGCAAGAAGTCCAAGGGCCCGATTTAGGAGAGCCGTCATGCGCGCGAACCTGATCCTTCTCGTGGGCGCGGCCCTGCTGCTGGCCGGCACGGCCCGCGCGGACACCGTGACCCTGCGCGACGGCACGGTCAAGGAAGGCGTGATCCTGCGCCAGGATGCCGACGGCGTGACGCTGGAGATGCGCATCGGCTCGCTGAAGGGCGCCGTGCACATCCCGCAAGCCGACATCCGCAAGATCGAACGCAAGCCGCTGCCCGAAGACCCCACCGAGGCCGCCGCCGCCAAGCTGCGCGCCGAGGCCGAGGCCAAGACCGGCGCCGAGGCCGCCGCCGCGTGGGTGAAGCTGGGCGACTTCTACGCCGACCGCGCCGGGTATTCGAACCTGGCCCACGAGGCCTGGCGCAAGGCCGTCGCCGCCGATCCCGACCACGCCGAAGCCCGCAAGCGCCTGGGGCACGTGAAGACCGAGTCCGGCTGGCAGGCCGTCGACGACGAACGCCGCGCGCGCGGCCTGGTGAAGCTCGAAGACGACGTCTGGGTCAAGCCCGCCGAGCGCGCCTGGCTGATCGACCGCAAGGACAAGCAGGACGCGGAAGACGGCCTGCGCATCGGGCCCAAGCGCGCCGAGGACAAGTTCACCAAGGCCGAGGTCGAGAAGCTCCTGAAGATGCGCCAGATTCAGGAAGAGCTGGCGCGCCGCGAGGAACTGCGGGTCCAGCACGGCGAATCGCTCCTGCAGCGCTACGGCTACTACGGCGACGGCGGCGGCTTCTTCGTCGGGCCGGGTTACACGCCGGTCTACGCCGACGGCGTGGGCATCGCCTCGGGCGACTCCGAGTTCTTCGTCGGAACGGTCAGCAGCTATCCTTATTACAATTACAGCGGCGGCTACTACGGCGGGCATCGGCGCGGCTGGGGCTACGGCGGCGCGAACGCCGGCTACTGGGACAGCGGCAACGCCGGTTCCAACTTCCGCCGCTCCTACGGCTACTCGCCCGGCTTCGTCTACAAGAACTTCGCCTTCGGCACCAACTTCAACTCGGGCTTCGGCGGGTACGGCGGCTACTCGAGCTACAGCGGCTACAGCTCCGGCTTCGGCGTGAACCTCTCCGGCGGCAACAAGAGCTTCCGCTACAACGTCGGGATCGGTGGATTCGGTTGGTAGTTGCCTTGCCACCACTCCTGATTCATTCGCACGCGCTTCCCATGCATTGAATACCATCCGTGCCCCTGGACCTCCGGGGGCGCGTCATTTTCTACCGATTCTCTCCGCGCAAGCGGCATATACAGCCAGTACCTTTGCCCGCATCCTCTCGGAGAATCGTCCATGCTTCGTTTCCTTGCCGGAATCTGTGCCGTGGTGGCCGTTGTGTCGGCCGGGACCTGGGCCCCTGCGGCCGAGGCCGTCGCCGCGGGCGTGAAGGTGGTGAGCGAGAAGAACCCGGACGCCTCGACGGCGGAGTCGATCCTCAACACGATTCTCAAGCCCGGGATGAACGACCAGCAGAAATGCGAAGCGCTCTTCGAGTACCTCGTCACGCACACCTACCACCACGCCGTTCCCGAGCACCCCATGGCCGACGCGCTGAAGCAGCGCAAGTATTTCGGCGAGAACACCAAGGTCGTGGATGCTATTAAAGCCCTAAACGTGTACGGCCACGCGCTCTGCGGTTCGGTCTGCTGGTATCAGACGTACCTCTACAACGCGATG
>JAHCJK010000041.1 GCA_026184295.1 Planctomycetota bacterium | reverse complement strand
GAACGCGCGCGCATGCCTTTTAGACGCTCCCCGGGGCCAGGAATTCGCCGATTTCTTCGGCCAACGCGTCGGCGTCGTGGGCCTGCCGCGCCTGGGCCGGCAGGGCGCGCAGGAAGGCCGGCCCGTAGCGCTTGGTCAGGACGCGCTTGTCGCACAGCACCACGATGCCGCGGTCGGATTTGGTGCGGATCAGCCGGCCGAAGCCCTGCCGGAGCTTCAGGATCGCGTTCGGCACGCTGAAGTGCAGGAACGGGTCCTTGCCCTGCGCCTCCAGCAGTTCGCAGCGCCCCTGGATGATCGGGTCGGTGAAGACCTGGAACGGCAGTTTGGCGATGATCAGCAGCGAGAGCGCGTCGCCGGGCACGTCCACGCCTTCCCAGAAGCTCGCCGTGCCCAGCAGCACGCTGCGCCCGCCCGCCTTGAGCTTGGCCAGCAGCGCCTCGCGCGACCCGTCTTCGCCCTGCGCGAGCACCTCGATGCCTTCCGGCGCAAGCGCCTTGCGCAGGTACGCCGCGCCCGCGTTCAAGCTCGCGTAGGACGTGTACAGCACCAGCGCGCGCCCCTGGCTGGCGACCGCCAGCTTGGCCACGAGCGCGCTCAGGCCCGTGTTGAAATCGCGGCTCTCCGGCGGCGGCAGGAAGACCGGCAGGTACAGCCGGCACTGCTTCGTGTAATCGAACGGGCTGCCCTCGAGCAACTCGTCCACCTGCCCCTCTTCGCAAAGCGTCAGTCCCAGCCGGTGCTTGAGGAACTCGAAGGATTTCTTGTGGGGCACGGGTACGGAAATTCCGGCCCGCTCTTTCCAGATATCCGGTGGAGAAAGTTCGCCTGCTTCCTCGGCCGCGACCGGTTCGGGCATATCTGGTTTCTTGATGGGAGCCATCCCCGACCCCGCGTCCGCTCCGGCGTCGCGCACGCTCAAGGTCGCGCTGGTGAGCACCACCGAGCGTTTGCGTTCGTACAACTGGCCGTGCAGGATCGCGGCGAGGTCCAGCGGCGCGGCGACCACGCGCATCGCGCGGCGGCCGAGCTTTTCCATCCAGTACACGTAGTTCGGCTCGTCCGACTTCACCACGAACTCCAGGTCCGAGATCAGTTCCTGGAGGAAAAGGTTCTGCGCCGTGAGTTCCTTGTGGAGTTCGCGGGCGCGCGCGACGGGGCGCTTCTTGATCTCTTTGAAATCCTCCTCCAGCAGGTCCAGCGTCTGGCGCAGCCGCCCGAGACCGGAAATCGCCGAGGTCTTTGCTTCCTGAAAGAGGTCGGTCTCTTCGGGACGCAGCGTGGAGGCCGAGTAGCGCTTGCGGTCGTCGCCCGCCTTCGCGCCGCCGCGCTGCTTGCCGAAGGGTCGGCGCTGCGCGCGCGCGGGTTCGGAGAAGAACGGATCGGCCTGGCCGCTCTCGTCGAGTTGCACGGGGCTGCGCCCGCGCTCGCGCGGCACGTGCAGGCTCACCGGCGAATCGTCGTCTCCCGGGGCCTGCGCGCGCTCGAACCAGTCGCGGATCGAATCGAAGAAGACGTCGCTCCCGGCGTTCGCGGGCGAGACGGCCTGGATCGCGTTGAGGACGTGCTCGCGGATCGATTCGAACAGCGGTTCGGGGAACTCCGCCTTGGCCATCTCGAGCTGGAAGAGCAGGCTCGGCAGCAGGCCCTTTCCGGCGCTCGATCCCTGCGGCGCGCGGAAGAGCTTGGTCAGAATCCGGTAGAGCCGCCGCGGGGTGATCTCGCACGCGAGGTGCTCGGTGGCGACGTCTTCCAGGGTGTGCGCCTCGTCGAAGACGATCTCGCCGTAGTTCGGCAGCGAACCGTTTTCCTTGTTCAGGTCCGCGAAGACCAGCGCGTGGTTGCAGACCACCACGTCGGCCAGGCGCGCGGCCGCGCGCGCCTTGTAGACGAAGCAGCGGTGGTAGAACGGGCAGGCGCGGCTGAGGCAGTCTTCGCCGACGGTGTGCAGGCGGTCCCAGAGTTCCGGGTGCTGCTCGGGGCTGAAGGCCGCGAGTTCGGCGACGTCGCCGTCCTTGGTCTGCGTGGACCAGTTCATCACCGGCAGCAGCGCGGCGCGTTCGTCTTCGTCCAGTTCGTGCGCGGCTTCCTGCAGCGTGTAGGTGAATTTGCGCAGGCAGAGGTAATTCGGACGGCCCTTCAGGAGCGCGGCGGTGAATTCCACCGGCAGCGCGCGCTTGAGCAGCGGGATGTCCTTGTGGAAGAGCTGCGATTGCAGGTTTTTCGTGTGGGTGCTCACCACGACCGGGCGTTCGTTCTGCTTCGCGAAGAGAATCGCGGGCACGAGGTACGCGATGGACTTGCCGACGCCCGTGCCTGCCTCCGAAAGCAGGTGCCGCCCGGAGCCGAACGCGGACGCGACGCGCTCGGCCATCTCGATCTGCTCGCGGCGGTGTTCGTACGCGGGCAACGACTTTGCCAGCGGTCCGACCGGGCCGAGCAGTTCCGCGGCCTGTCCGGGCGCGACGGGTTCGGCGTCGATGGGCCCTTCGTCCGGGCTGTCTTCCTCGCCCTTCGGCTGCAGGCGCTTGATGAGTTCGGAGTAATCCTTGTAAAGGCTGGTGATCGAGAGCTTGCCGCTCGAAAACGTCTGCGCGAACTGCGCCTCCACCGCGGAAGACTCGGCCTTCTTCAGCAGCACCTTCAGCGGATGCGGGCTCTTGGAAAGCAGCCAGTTCATCTCCGCGAGCACCGGCAGCGGCACCTTTAGGAGATCGGCCTCTAGCCGCGCCCAGAGTTCGCGCAGCAGAGCGGGGGAGAGCCGCGAGGACGCCGGCGCTACGGCGCTGGCCGCGCCTGCATCCGGTGGTTGGCTGGGGGAAAAATCTGCCAATCCGTAGTGCGCGATCAGGTCGGCTACGCCGCGGCGGCAGACGGTGGGGAGCACCAGGCCGCCCAGTTCGTCCGCGCCCGCGACCGGGGGTCCGAAGGCGCGTGGGAAGCCGGCCCGGCTCGCGGCGCGCTTCAGGCTTTCGCGCACGGCCGCGCCGTCGGCGACCACCCAGGCGCTCGCGCCGTCGGAGAATTCCACCAGGTCCTGGAGCGCCTCGTCCAGATCGGGGGCCTCGTCGAGCTGCTGGTTGGTCAGGCCGGTCGTGCGCGCCTGGGCGAGCGTCAGGCGGCTGGACGGTTGCGCGAAGCGTTCGAGCGTGCGGAGGTGTTCCTCGCCGCCGGCGCGTTCCAGGCGTTCGGCCTGGAAGAACACCAGGTCCCCTTCGCCCGCGGGCTCGCTGGTGACGACGGTCAGGAAGACGGGGGCGTCGAGGAGCACGCGGACACCAACGGGGTTCGGGAGGCGGCGGGCGGCGTGGGGCCGGCCCTTTTGAACATCTTAGCTTTGGGCGGAACCTTCCGCCACGGGTGAAAAAGAGCGCCGCGCGCTTTGCGCGGGGTAGTTCGTTGCCCCCCGGCGAATCGCGGGGTAGTATGTCCCTCACAGCCCATATCAGGGGCGATGAACCCGGAGGTCGCAGGCCGTCCAGCCCCGTATGTCGAACGTTTCAGGCAAGCAACGCCGCACCCCCAACGACCGCCAGCTTACCGTCGAACGCGAACCCACGATTCTCGTGGGCGGCTATCTGCCCAACGACCTGCTGCCCGGCGAAGAGCCGCTCGAGGAGCTGGAACAGCTTGCCGAAACAGCCGGCGCGCGCGTCGTCGGCAAGGTCCTGCAGAATCTCAAAGAGATCAACGGCGCGACCTACATCGGCAAGGGCAAGTGCGAAGAAGTCCGCGATCTGGCGAAGCAGACCGGCGCGAAGGGCGTAATCTTCGACCACGACCTCTCGCCCGCGCAGGGGCGCAACCTCGACAAGATCATCGGTCTGAAGGTGCTCGACCGCACCGACTTGATCCTCGACATCTTCGCGACGCACGCGCGTTCGCGCATGGCCAAGGTGCAGGTCGGCCTTGCGCTGTACGAATACCGGCTTCCGCGGCTCAAGCGCATGTGGACCCACCTGGAAGGCCAGAAGGGCGGCATCGGCCTGCGCGGCGGCCCGGGCGAAAAGCAGATCGAGACCGACCGCCGCAAGCTGCTCAAACAGATCTGGGACTTGAAGGTCGAACTGAAGGGCATCGAAGCGCGCAAGGAACGCACCGTGACCGCGCGCGGCCACGACCACTACCTCGTCAGCTTGGTCGGCTACACCAACGCGGGCAAGAGCACGCTGATGAAGGCCGTGACCGGCGAAGACGTGCTGATCGAAGACAAGCTCTTCGCCACGCTCGACACCAAGACCTCGCGCCTGCGCCTCGGCGGCGGCATGGAAGTCCTGCTCAGCGACACCGTCGGCTTTATCCGGCGCCTGCCGCACGACCTGGTGGCCAGCTTCCACGCCACGCTGGAAGAGACGCGCATGGCCGACCTGCTCATCCACGTCGTCGATGCCTCCTCGCCCCACGCGCGCGGGCAGATCGCGGCGGTGAACGCGGTGCTGAAGGAACTCGACTGCGCCGACAAAGAGATGCTGATGGTCTTCAACAAATCCGACGCGGTGCCGCCGGAACTGGAACTCGAATTCCGCCTGCTGCAGTGCGAATACCCCGGTTCGGTGCTGATCTCGGCGCTGAAGGGCGAAGGCCTGGGCGCGCTGAAGGCCGAAATTCGCGCGCGGGCCGAAGCGCGCGCCCAGCCGGTCACGGTCTCCGTGCACGCGGGCGACGGGCGCACGCTGGCGTTCATGGCCACGCACTTCTTCGAAAACGAGCGCGACATCGCGGGCGAATGGATCACCGTCACCGGCCGCGCCAGCAAGGCCGTGCTCGAACGCCTGCTCGCCGCGGGGGACACCGTGCGAGTCCTTTCCACCGGCCCGGCTGCCGAATAGCTTCCTAATCTCTGGTGACGCCGGCCCCCGCCGGGTGTTATACTATAGGACAGCTTCCGAACGGGAGGTCTCCTATGCATCGATGGATTCTGGCCGCACTGCTGGCGCTGCTCTGCGCGCGCCTCGCGCACGCCGACACCGTCTACATGAAGAACGGCCTGTACATCGACGGCAAGATTCACGTCGAGAACAACGAATACATCATCCTCCTGGTCTACAACGACAGCGGGCGCGTGAAAATTCTGCGCAGCATGATCGAGCGCATCGAATACGACTTCACCAGCAAGGCCGCGACCATTCAGGACGACGACGTGAAGGGCCAGCACGACCTGGGCGTGTGGGCGATGACGAAGGGCATGTACGCCGAAGCCGTCGCGCAGTTCGAGAAGGTGAAGGGCAAGGAAGGCGCGCCCGACAGCACGCTCAAGGACCTCGCCGGCGCCTACGAACACCGCCAGCAGCTCGACAAGGCCTACGAGAACTATAAGGAGTACCTGCTCGGCCACGCCGACGACGCGGATGTAAAAGCCAAGGTGGACGATCTGGGCAAGAAGCTCGGCATCACCAACGGCCCCGAGAACACCCCCAAGCCCGCCGTTCGCGACGGGCACGAAGTCGAGTTCCGCTGGTCGGCCGAAAAGTGGGCCAACGCCAACGACTGCGACGTCAACATCACCCAGGACAAGGACACCGGCAACAAGATGCTGGTGATCCAGGCGAAGGCCGGCAAGCAGGACAAGATCGCCTTCGGCGGCACCGGCAAGCCGCTCGACCTCTCCGGCACCAAGGAAATCCTCTTCAAGATCTACCACACCGCGCCCGAGAACGCGCGCCTGGCGATCGCGCTCATCAACGAAAAGAACGAGTTCTTCGAGAGCAAGCAGGTGGGCATTCCGCCCAAGGCCTGGTCCACGCAGTCGATCAAGATCGACGGCAAGGACTTCAAATGCGCCAAGGATGGCTGGGCCGCCTACGGCCACGAAGTGGACGGGCGCGACCACATCAAAAAGATCATCTTCATGATCTACTCGCAGCGCGACTTCGTCATGTATGTGGACTCGATCTTCTTCCGCTAGCCGCGCGTCCGTCCTTGCGCTGCTGGTCCTCCTGGCGGGCGCGGTTGCGCGCGCGGAGGAACGCAAGCCCACGCTGTGCGTCTACGACCTCGCCTCCGCCTTCGACAAAAACGAACTCGGCAAGAAGATGGCCGAAATCCTGCGCGGGCACGCCCGCCGCGGCGGCGAATACAGCCTGATGGTCGAACTCGACCGCGAAGACGTCGCCGAAGCGCACCCGCTCACGCCCGACCTTGAGGCTCCGGAAAAGGACGTGCTCGCGCACGCCAGGGAACACTACCGCGCCGAACGCGTCGTCTACGGACGGATCGAAAAAGGGAAGGGCGACGCGCTGACCGTGACCGTGCGCGCGCTCGACCTCGCCGCCGACGGCACGGCCGCGGAAAAGCTCAAGAAGAGCTACGAGGCCAAGAACAAGTTCGAACTGCCCATCCTGGCCGACGCGATCCTGGCCGACCTGGCGGGCCGCCCGTCGCCGCTGCGTCGCGACAAGGCCCTGCCGGTGACGTACAAAGTCGCGAGCGAGAACCTGGTGCCGAATCCTTCCTTCGAAGAAGCCGACGCGGCCGATCCTAAGCGCCCCGCGCGCTGGATCGACGCGAGCGTCAAGAAGCAGGCCGATTGGATCGACCGGGACGACGCGAAGGACGGCGACCGCAAGTGCCTGGAACTGCATCCCGACCGCGAGATGGCCGAGAGCTACGGGTTGATCTGGTACAGCGATTACATCCCCGTCGAAAAGGCCGCGGCGTACGTCCTGAGCATGGACCTGAAGGCCCGGGGCTGTTCCGTCATCGTCTGGACGAAGGGCTACACAGAGATGAACGGCGAACGGCGCAACTCGTACAAGTATCAGAAGCGTTTTTATCCCGAAAAAGGCGGCGCGTGGGAACACTGGCAGACCGAGCCGTTCGTGCCGCGGCATCCCGTGGCCACGGTGCAGTGGGTGCGCGTGATGCTGTATGCCTACGGCGCGCCGGGGCAGGCCTGGTTCGACCACGTGGACCTGCGCAAGGTCGAGATCACCTCCGGCGAGACGCGCAAAGCCGACTTCGAGACGAAAGAGAACAGCACCGAAGGCTGGAAGGAACGCCCGGTCGTCGAAGGCGATGCGAAGGATATGCCGAAAGATCCCGCCGCGAACGCTGAAAAAGAGAAGTAGCCGCGCCATTTCTCCCACAGCGCTGTTGACAGGGCGGGACGTCCGCGGCTAGCGTGCGCGGGTCGCCTTCCGGAGGTCCCTCCCATGATCCATGCGTCCGCCGCCGCCGCCGCGCAAACCCTGCTCAACCGCTACCACCGTGAACCGCATCCGCCGCACGCGCCGAAGAAGGACCACGCGCCAGGCAAGCCGCCCGCGCTGCGCGGGTACAAGATTCATTCGAGCATGGGCGACTGGTACGTGGCCTTTTCCGACATCGGCCTGCGCGAACTGCGCCTGCCCGGCAGCGACCCGAAGCTTGCCGGGAAGAAGGCGCTGCTGAAGGGCCTGCCCGAACTGGCCGACCAGGAAGGCGCCCTGGGCAAGCGCGTCCGCGCGAAGCTCGAACGGCGTCTCCACGGCGACCGCGTCGACCTGCCGTGGGAAGCCTTCGACCTCTCCGGGCACGGCCCGTTCTTCACCAAGGCGTGGCGAGCGCTCTACGAGATTCCCTTCGGGCAGGTGAAGACCTACGGCGAGATCGCGCAGGCGGCGGGATCGCCCAAGGCCGTCCGCGCGGCGGGCCAGGCCTGCGGCGCGAACCCGATCGTACTCTTTATTCCGTGCCACCGCGTGATCGCGTGCAGCGGCCCCGGCGGCTTTGGCGCCGGGCTGGAGTGGAAGGCGAAACTGCTCAAGCTGGAAGGCTACGAGTTGCAAGACGCATGAGCGCCGCCGAAGAGTACCGCGTCGTCCAGTTGCTCCAGCGCGAGCCCCCCGCGGACGTGCTGCGCCACGCGGAGATGACGCCCGGGCCCACGGGTCGCTACGGCAAACTGATCCGCTACAAGATGGAACGGACGAAGACGATTTACGAGGTCTTGCAGTTCAAGGCCGGACGCCCGCCCAATCGCGAGGAAGTGCTCGCCGACCTGCGCAAGGACCTCGCGGACCTCGACGCGCAACTGGGCGAAGCCAGGAAATCCGGCGCGCTCGGCGGCCTGATCGACCGCGCGCTCTTCGCCGGAAGCTCCGCGTCCGACCTGAAGCGCCGCCGCGCCGACATCGAAGAGACGATCGCAGCCGTGGAAGAGAATTATAAGCCGGGGGAAGCGGTGCCGGTGCCGTGAGGCGTAACTCGTAAAACGTAAAACGTAAAACGAAATAAGTACTCCGGAACCGCTGCCCCCGGTGTAGTGTTTACGTTTTACGTTTTACGTTTTACGTTTTACGTTTTACGTTTTACGTTTTACGTTTTACGCCCACCCAGGTCTCAATTCCCGCGTCTCGGTCACAATCATCTTCATGCGGACGTCGTGGGGCTCGCAGGGCACTTCGTCCACGATCTGGCAGTCGAAGGCCAGCGAGACGGAAAAGGCGCGCACGCCCTTCTTCGCGAAAAATCGGTCGTAGTAGCCTGCGCCGCGGCCGAGGCGGTTGCCGTGGGCATCGAAGGCGCGGCCGGGGACGACGACGAGGTCGATGTGTTCGAGCGCGATCGTCGGCAGGTTGCCGAGCGGTTCCTTGAAGGTCCCGAAGCGGCTCGTTTCCAGGTCGCGGCTGACGTCGAGGATTTCGCGCACCTGCATCGTCCGCGTGCCCTTGGGCGTCCGCGGCAGGCTCACGCGCTTGCCCTCGTTCAGGCAGGCGAGCACGACCTCGTGCGTGCTCACTTCCGTCGCGTCGGAATGGTAGACCATCACCGTGCGCGCGTTTTTGAATTCGGGGGTCTCGATCAGCCGCGCCTGCGCCCGTGCGCTGCGTTCCATGCGTTCGGCGTGCGGCATCGCGGCGACGAGCTTTTGCGTGCGCTCGCGGATGTCCTTCTTCAGGTCGGCGATGTTCTTGCCCGGCATGCCCGGTACGATAGCGCGCCCCGCAGCCTTTGAAACCCGAGAATGTAGGACAGGCGTCCCGCCTGTCTGTTGCTTGCCCTGCGTGTGCAACGCAGGACCAGGAGTTCATTCTTTAAAGGTCAGCGCAGGGCAAGTACCAGACAGGCGGGACGCCTGTCCTACATATTACGCGCGCAGGGTGCCTTTGAAGTGGGCGAGCAGGTCCTTCACGAAGTGCTCGTGCGCGGCGTTCACTTCCTCGTCGCTCAGGCTGCGGTCGGCGGCGCGGTAGACGACGCTGAAGGCGACGGACTTCTTGCCCGCGCCGAGCTGCTTGCCGCGGAAGACCGAGAGGAAGCGCGGCGCTTCGCTCTTGTCGCGCAGCGGCTGCTTGCCCGCGTACGCGGCGGCGAAATCGGCCACTTCCTGCCAGGCGACGGCTTCTTCGACCACCATCGCCACGTCGCGCGCGTTTTCGGGCTGCGAAGGCAGCGGCGTGTAGCGGCGCGGCGCGGTCGGCAGCGCGGCGAGCGCGGCCAGGTTCAGTTCGGCCACCGCCGGCGCATGCTTGAGGTCGAAGGCCTTGCAGAGCGCGGGGGAGGCGACGCCCAGCCAGCCGATGGGGTCTTCGGCGCGTTCGTGTTCGCGCATCTCGCGCACGCGCATCACGCGGCAGGCGGTCTCCGGCGTCAGGAAGGCCGGGCCGTGGCCGTCGAGCGGGCGCGAGAATTTCAGGTGCGCGCCGTCGAGCGAGAGCGCCTCGCCCAGGCGGCGCAGCGCGTCGGCCAGCGGCGCGAAGCCGGTCTCGTCGAGCAACGCCAGCACCGGGCGTTCCTCGGGGCGCGGGTGCCCTTCCTGCGGAAGGAAGACGCGCCCAATCTCGAAGAAGCGCGAGACGCCCGAGCGGCGGTCCTGGTTCAGGCGCTGCGTGGCGAGCAGCGAGACGGCCAGGCTGTTGCGCAGGCTCGAATGGTCCTCGCGCAACACGCTCTTCTTGTTGAGCGCCAGGGGCGCGGCGGCGGTCCAGACGGCGGGCGCGGGCCAGGCCGGATCGATCAGGCTGTCGGTGATCGCTTCGAAGTAGCCGAGCGTCGCGAAGAGTTCGCGCGCGCGGTCGCCGGCGCTTTCGAGCGCCGAGCGCGGCGGGATGCGCGCGGACATGCCGGTCTCGACGGGCACGTGGTTGTAGCCGTGCAGGCGCGCGACTTCTTCGATCATGTCCACTTCGCGGAAAAGGTCGTGGCGGCGCCAACTTGGCGGGCGGACGAGCAGTTGTTCGGCGGTCTCGCCGAGCACTTCGCAGCCGAGCGCGCCGAGGATCGCGCGCACGACGTCCGCGGGCACCGCGACGCCGTACAGGCTCTGGATGCGCGCGAAGCGCAGGGCCAGGTCCTTCATCGGCGGCGGATTCGGATTCGAGTCGATCAGGCCTTTGGCGACCGTGCCGCCGGCCAGTTCCGCGATCAGCCGCGCCGCGCGGGCCGAGGCGCGCTCGACGCCGGCGATGTCCACGCCGCGTTCGAAGCGGTAGCTCGAATCGGTGCCCGCCTTCAGGCGCCGGCAGGTGCGGCGGATGCTGGTCGGATCGAAGCAGGCGGCCTCGAGCAGAATCTCGGTGGTGGCGGGCGAGACTTCGCTGCCCGCGCCGCCGATCACGCCGCCGATCGCGACGGGGCGTTCGCCGTCGGCGATGACGAGGGTCTCGGGCGTCAGCGGCGGAACCTCGTCGTAGAGCGGCTTGAAGGGTTCCTTCTCCTTCGCGCGGCGCACGACGATCTGCCGGCCCGCGAGCTTGCCCAGATCGAAGGCGTGCAGCGGGTGGTTCATCTCGAAGAGGATGAAGTTGGTGACGTCCACGATGTTGTTGCGGGGCGTCAGGCCCATGGCCTTCAGGCGCTCTTGCAGCCACTCGGGCGACGGGCCCACCTTCACGCCGCGGATCACACGCGCGGTGTAGCGCGGGCAGGTGTGCGCATCTTCGACGGAGATTTTGGCAAGCGCCGAGGCGGGATCGGGGCCTTCGGCCACGTCGTACTCGGGCGCCTTGAACGGCACGCGCAGGAACGCGGCGGCTTCGCGCGCCAGGCCCAGCACGCACTGCGCGTCGGGGCGGTTGGCGAGCACGTCCAGTTCGAGCACCGCGGTCCAGCCGCTGCCTTCGACGCCGTCGCAGTTGAAGCCGGCGAAGGTGTAGAGCGTCGCGAGCGACTTGGCGGGATCGGCGTGGTGTTCCAGGTCCCAGCGCTTGCACGCGTCCGCGATGGCCGCGGACATCGCCGCGTCGCTCGCTTCCAGGTAATCGCGCAGCCAGAGAATCGGTAGCTTCATGGTCGGGCGTCAGGATTCAGGGATCGGGATGCGGGGCAGTCCCCACGCTCCGAAACCTTCTTCCTGCATCCTCCGTTTATATCTGCCTCAGGAACCGCAAATCGTTTTCCAGGAACCGGCGGATGTCGGTGATGCCGTGGCGGCGCATGGCCAGGCGTTCGATGCCGAAGCCGAACGCGAAGCCGCTCCAGACGTCCGGGTCGTACGCATGGTCGCCGCGCGCCTTGTTGATCGCTTCGAAGACCGCGGGATCGACCATGCCGCAGCCGCCCAGTTCCACCCAGCCGGAATCCTTGCAGACGTTGCAGCCGTCGCCGCCGCACGCCGGGCACGAACAGTCCAGCTCCGCGCTCGGTTCGGTGAACGGGAAGAAGCTCGGCCGGAAGCGGATGCGCGTGCCTTCGCCGAAGAGCCCATTGACGAAGAGCTGCAGCGTGCCCTTCAGGTCCGCCATCGTCACGCCCTTGTCCACGTACAGCCCTTCGATCTGATGGAAGGTGCTGTGGTGCGTCGCGTCGATGATGTCGGGGCGGTAGACGCGCCCGGGCGCGATCACGCGCACCGGCGGCCTGCGCGATTCCATCACGCGCACCTGCACGGTGCTGGTCTGGCTGCGCAGCAGCGCGTCCTTGTTCAGGAAGAAGGTGTCGAAGCTGTCGCGCGCCGGGTGGTCGGCGGGGATGTTCAGGTCGTCGAAGTTGTGCCGTTCGTCCTCGACCTCCGGGCCTTCGACGACTTCGAAGCCCAGCGCGCGCAGCAGGTCGCGCAGTTCGTTGACGGTGCGGGTGAGCGGGTGGAGCTTGCCCGCGGCGTGGACGCGCTCGGGCGCCAGCGGCTCGGAATAGTCGAACGCCACGGCGGACTTGGGCGCGGCGGAAGCCTTCGCGCCCTTGGCGGCCTCGTGAGCGTTGGTCAGTTCGTCCTTGAGCGCGTTCAGCGCCTGCCCGGCGGCGGGCTTCTGGTCCTTGGGGACCTCGCCGAGGCGCTTCATGAACGCCTTCACGGCGCCGTTGGACCCGATGTACTTGATGCGCGCGGCTTCGAGCGCGTTCGCGTCGCCGGCGCTCTGGAAGGCGGCGAGCGCCTCGGTCCTGACCTGTGCGATCTCGTCCTGCAGGCTCATGACGCGGCCTCGCTCGGTGACATGAAACGGCCTACGGGCAAAAAAGAACGGGCAGCAGCCACGCACGTCATGCGTAACTGCTGCCCGTGGAACTGTCCAACGAAAGACGCGTGCGCTTGACTCAGGCGGTCTTGGCTTTGGCCAGGTCCACGAGCTGAGTAAAGGCGGCTTCGTCGCGCACGGCCAGTTCGGCCAGCATCTTGCGGTCGATGTTCACGCCGGCCTTCGCGAGGCCGCTCATGAAGCGCGAGTAGTTGATGCCCTTGCCGGCCACGGCGGCGGAAATGCGGGTGATCCACAGCGAGCGGAACTCGCGCTTGCGCGTGCGGCGGTCGCGGGTGGCGTAAACTTCGGCGCGTTCGACGGACTCCATCACCGTGCGGATCATCTTGCGACGGCCGCCGACGAAGCCCTTGGCCCGCCGAAGCTGCTTCTTCATGAACTTCTTGCGGGCTACGTTTGTTTTGGTTCGCATCGGAAATTCCCCCAACTACTCCAAATGGTCTCTGTGAATCAGCGCAGGCCGAGCAGCCGCGCCAGGCGGCGCTGTTCGGCGCGCCCCGCGATGATCGCCTTTTTCAGACGGCGGCGGCGGTTGCTGCCCTTGCCCGTCATCAGGTGCTTGTGCCACGCCTGGTGGCGCTTGATCTTGCCGCTCTTGGTGACCTTGACGCGCTTGGCCACGCCCTTGTGGGTCTTCAGTTTAGGCATTGCATGACTCCCATGAATCGGCACGGGCAAGGCCCGTGGACGGACCTTGCCCGTTGGAACAGAAAGAGGGTTTATAGCGGGCGGCGCGGCAAATGCAACGTCAAGTCTGGCTTGTACCGTTGCGATCCGCGCGCCATTCTCGTAAGACTAGGCGAAGTAAGGACCTTCAAGAGCGAGGCTGCGCCTTGTCCGACGCCGATCCATCCACCGCCTGGCCCTTAACGGCCTGGCAGGAACGCCTGATCCTCTTCGGCCTCCCTTTTATCCTCTTCGCCGGCGCGTACGGCTTCGGGCTGATCGGCTACGACGATGCCACGTATTACCGCAACAACAACCTGCTTTGCGGCGGCGAGTGGCGCGGCCTCTACGAACTCTGGACCGGCCCCTTTTACAGCGACTACTTTCCCGTCACGCAGCTTACCTGGTGGTTCGACATGCGCCTCGGCGGCCCCGAGCCGTTCCTGATCTCGCGCATCCACGGGCTGATCTGGATCGGCATCGGCACGCTGGGGCTGCACGCGCTCGTTGCGCGCGCGACCGGCCGGCGCGAGATCGGCTTTCTCGTCGCGCTGCTCTTCGCGGTGCATCCGCTCAGCGCGCCCACCGCGCTCTGGCTGGCCGAACGCAAGAATCAGCTCTGCATGGCCTTCAGCTTCTGGAGCTTCGAACGCTACGTGGCGGCGCGGACGGCCTCGGACGGCGCGCGCGCGTTGAAACTCGGCGCGGCCGCCTACGTCCTCTTCGCGCTCGCGCTGCTCTCCAAGATTCACGGGCTCGCGCTGCCGCCGATGCTCGTCGCGTACGAACTGACCCTCGGCCCCGGCGACTGGAAGCGCCGCGCGCGCTGGGCCGCGCCGTTCCTGGCCTCGGCGGCGGCGTTCTTCCTCGTCAGCGTGACTTTTATCCGCAAGGACCTGAGCGGCGAGTACCTGGGCGGCAGCCGCGCGGCGGCCATCGCGAGCGACGGGCCGATCCTGCTCGCTTACCTGGGGCACACGGTCGCGCCGGTACGGCTCTCCTTCTTCTACGAAGTCCCGGAACTGCAACCGTCGGACCCGTGGGCGTGGGGCGCGTGGGCGCTGTTTCTGGGCGCGATGGCCGCGTGCGTCGGAATCGCCGGGCGCGAACGCCGCGCATGGGTGCTCTTCGGCTGGCTGTGGGGCCTGGCCGCGATGGCGCCCGCGATCAACATCGCGCCGCAGTCCCTGCCGATGATGGACCATTACAACCACTGGGCGATCCCCGGCTGGCTGCTGGCGCTCGTCTTCACCGCCGAAGGCGCGCTCGCGCGGCTCGGTTCGAAGGCGGCGCTTTCGCGCGCGCTGGCGGGGCTCGCGGCGGTCTTCTTCGCGGTCTTTTCGTACCAGCGCGTGGAGGAATTCTCCTCCGGGCTCACGCTGTTCGGCAACGCCGTGGTGCGCCAGCCGGAGAGCGGCCTCGCCTGGACGCAGTACGCGCTGGAACTCTGGACGCGCCCCGAACCCGAGCACAAGGCGCTGGTCGGCGGGGCCGCGCTGCGCGCGCTCAGCCTGCCGGACTCCGCCCGCATCATGCCCGCGGCGCGCAGCACGCTGATGGTGGAAGCGGCCATCGCGCTGGAACGCGCCGGGCGGCCGGAGGAGGCCCGCGCGCTGGTCGAACGCGAGAGCGCGCGGCTGGGGCCGGGCTGGGAGGGCGTCGGGAACCTTGCGCGGGCGAAGATCGCCGCGCGCACCGGCAAACCTCGGGACGCGGTCGCGGCGCTGAGCCCCGTTTTTGCCGGGGCGCTGGTGGAAGCCGTGGGGCCGCTGCGCGCGAGCTGCCGCAAGGGCCCGAAGCTTCCGTTCGAGCTCCAGCCGCTGGTGGTGCTGAAGCTCTCCGGCGGCGACGGCTACGACCGGTCGTTCAGCGGGCGCATGAAGCTGGAGAGCCTGCACGTGCTGGCGGAAGCGAACCTGAAGGCGGGCGACCTGGAGGCGGCCTTCGACGTCGCGGCGGTGCTGGCGAACCTCGCGCCGGACTTCCCGCCCGCGCGCGCGGTGCTCGCCGATGCCTACAAGGCCCTGGGCGAACCCGCCCTGGCCGAACGCTGCGTCGCAGGCCTGAAGCGCTAGACCGCCGGCGGCCGCTCGGGGGCTTCGTCGGGGACGCGGTGGATGATCGCGCCGAGGCTGCGCAGCTTCTGCTCGAAGTTCTCGTAGCCGCGGTCGATGTGGTAGATGCGCCGCACGTGGGTCTCGCCCTCGGCGCAAAGCGCCGCCATCACCAGCGCCGCGCCGGCGCGCAGGTCGCTGGCCATCACGGGCGCGCCCTGCAGCTTGTCGCCGCCGATCACCACGCAGGTGTTGTTGACGCGCAGGATGCGTGCGCCCATGCGCTTCAGTTCCGCGACGTGGTGCAGGCGTTCGGGGTAGATGCCGTCGGTGAAGACGCTCGCGCCGTGCCCGAAGCACATCAGCGCCATCATCTGCGCCTGGAGGTCGGTGGGGAAGCCGGGGTAGGGGAGCGTGGTCAGTTCCACTTCCTTCGGCCGCCCGTCCATGCTCACGGCCACCGTCTTGCAGTTGCGGTTGAAGCCCACGCCGGCCTCGCGCAGCTTGTCGAAGACCGCTTCCAGGTGCGTCGGGTCGATGTTGCGGACGATCACTTCGCCGCGCGTCGCGGCCGCGGCCATCAGCAGCGTGGCGGCCTCGATGCGGTCGGGAATCACCTCGTGGCTGCAGCCTTCCAGGCGGCGCACGCCGCGAATCTTCACGCGGTGGCTGCCCGCGCCCTCAATGGATGCGCCCATCTCGATCAGGAACTGCGCCAGGTTCTCGACCTCGGGCTCGCAGGCCGCGTGTTCGATCACCGTCGTGCCTTCGGCCAGGCAGGCGGCCATCATCACGTTGGCGGTGCCGAGCACCGAGCTGCCCGCGTTGCCGCCCAGGTAGATGTTCGCGCCGCGCAGCCGCGTGGCCCGCGCGATCACGTAGCCGTGTTCGATCTTGATGTCCGCGCCGAGCGCGCGCAGGCCCTTCAGGTGCAGGTCCACCGGCCGGTCGCCGATGGCGCAGCCGCCGGGCAGGCTCACCTTGGCGTAGCCGCGCTTGGCCAGCAGCGGCCCGAGCACGCAGAAGCTCGCCCGCATCATGCTCACCAGTTCGTACGGCGCGTAGGATTTGGTCTCGTCGAGGACGGTGGCGCGGACGCGGCCGAGCGCGTCGCGTTCGATCTTCACGCCCACCTCGCCCATGATCCGGGCGAGCACGTCCACGTCGCGCAGGCGCGGAACGTTGCCGATGTCGCAGGGGGAATCGGCCAGGATCGTGGCGGCGAGGATCGGCAGGGCCGCGTTCTTCGAACCCATCGCCGTCACTTCGCCCTTTAAAGGACGGCCGCCTTCGATGACGAACTTTTCAAGTGCCATGACGCTCTCCGGAGGGGTGCAGAGACACCTAATCCAGGAATCGTCCGGAGCTTGAGCCTTCTTGAGCGGATTGTTGGCGGGCTTCAGCCCTGGGCGAGGGCCAGTTCGATGCCCAGGCGGCAGCCGGCCTCGTACCAGTCCAGGTCGATGCGCTCGTCGGGGGTGTGCACCGAGATCATCCCGCAGCCGAGCGTCACCGCCGGGATGCCGTGGGCGACGATCCAGTTGGCGTCCATCCCGCCCGTGTTGCGGACCGGCGTGCCTTCCAGGCCGAGTTTCCGGCAGGCCGCGACCGCCTGCCGGACCACCGGCGCGCCGTCGGGCATCTCGAAGGAATGGTAAAACGGCCCGGGCCGGAAGGCCACGCGCGCGCGGTCGCCGGCGGGATTGGTCACCTTTCCGGCGGCGTGCTCGAAGGCGCTCTTGTAGGCGTTCAGGATCGCGCCGCGGAAGACCGGGTCGAACGAACGCGCCTCGGCCAGCGCGTACAGGCCGGGCATCACCACGTTGCTGCCGGTGCCGCCGCGCAGGATGCCGCAGTTCGAGGAGCCTTCGCCCTCGGCCTTTTTGATCGCGCCGTGCCAGCCGTCGCGGTCGAGCGCGCTCAGCGCGTGCGCGGCCACGATGGCGGCGCTGAGGCCGCGTTCGGGGCGGCCGGCGTGCGCGGCCTTGCCGGAAATCTCGATATGCATGCGCTCGGTGCCCGTCACCGCGCTGATGATCTCGTGCGGCGTGCCGCTGTCCCAGTTGAAGCAGCGCGCCGGGGCGCCCAGCTTGCTCTTGTCCACCCAGCGCGACCCGAGCAGCCCGACTTCTTCCTGCACGAAAAAGACGAGCGTGACCGGCGCGTGGTCGCCTTTGCGCGCGGCCAGCGCGCGCGCGATCTGCACCAGCACGCCGCAGCCGGTGCGGTTGTCGCCGCCCAGGGCCTTCCCAGGCGCGTCGTTCACCACCGCGCGGCCGTCGATGCGCGGCTTCGCGCCCACGCAGTCGGGCACGGTGTCCATGTGCGCGCTGAACATCACGCGCTCGCCGCGCCCGTGGCCGTCCAGTTTGACGATCAGGTTGCCGATGCCGCCGCCGATCTCGCTGCGCGTCTGCGCGTCGTCGTGCTCCATACAGGCGTCGGAGATGCCGAAGGAGCGCAGCTTGGCGCGGAGGTGCTCGGCGACGGGCGCTTCCTCGCCGGGTCCGGCGGGAATCGCGAGCAGTTCCATCAGGTCGGCGACCGGCTGCGGGAGCGTCATCGGAGGTTCCTTCTTTAAAGGCGTGCGTCGAGGCGCTGCGCGATCCACGGCACGGGCGGCACCGGCGCGCCCTGGGCGAGCGCCACGTTGCGCCCGTCGATCGGTTCGCTCAGGCAGGCATGCCGGCCCAGCACGGCGCGCAGGTCGCTCAGGTCCCCTGCGGCCGCCGCGCCGGGCACGAGAAAATCGTGCGGCAGGTACACGAACGGCGTGGCGAAGACGTCGAGCCAACTCGCGAGCGTCCCGCGCGCGTAGGCCCCGCGCACGTGTTCGTCGAAGAGCGCGCCGAGCAGCGCGAGCAGCCCGGCCGCGGGTTCGCCGATGGCCGGCGCCGGCTGCGTGCGCAGTGGCGGGTCCGCGTAGTCCGGCGGGTTCACCGGCGCGAACGAATCGCCCCATAGCACGGCGCGGCGCCCGTCCAGGCCGGAGACGCCGCACAGGAACGCCAGCACCGCGCGGAGGTCGTGAAGCTGGCTGCCGAGCTGCGTGCGGCCGAGCATCAATTCGCTGGACGAATGCGCCGTCGCGCGGCCGTACCACGACCGGTCGCCGTCGGGGTCGCTCGCGCCGAAGCCGCGCAAATCGGGCAGGCAGACCGCCACGCCCTGCTCCAAGAGCGCGGCCAGGTCCTCGGCGCGCTCCTTTAAAAAGGCGGCCTGGCCTTGCTGCGCGAAGGCCACCGCGACGGGCGCGGGGTCGTCGCTGGGCCGGTTGGGCGCAAGCAGCAGCAGCGGCACGCGGATGCCGGGCTCGGTCTCCAGCGTGACGCGCCGCGCCGGCGGTCCGGCTTCCAGGCGCAGCGGTTCGTTCGAAAGAATCTTCGGCGCGCGGGCCTCGGGCAGCAGCAGCGCCTTCGACCAGCGCGCGCAGAGTTCCGCGGCGCGCGCCTGGATCGGGAGCGGTTCCAGCGCCGCGCGGCAGGCGGCGATCCGGGCTTCCGCGGCCGCGCGTGCCTGCTGGTGTATCGGGGTGCGCGGGACCTCGGGAGTGAACGCGTCGAGATCGGCCGGTTCCAGCCGCTGCGTGTACTCGCGGGGCGGCTCGGCGCCGAACCATTCGGCCAGCAGCGGATAGATCTGCGCGCGATGCACGGCGCCGATCTGGTTGCAGTGCGTGGCCACGTCTGAGGCCTGCGTCACGCGCCCCTTGCCTTTCACCGCGCCGATGCGCCCTTCGGCGCCGTGCCAGGCGTAGATCTTTTGCAGCCGTGCCCAGACCGGATCGACCTCCGCTTCCCATTCGAATTCGTGCGCGTAGACCAGGGCCCGAGGCGCGACGGCGCCGACGATCGCCCAGGGCAGAAAGCCGTCGCGCGCGCTCAGGCGCAGGTTGCGCGTCGATTCCCACCCGCCGCTTCCGGCGTAGCGGAACGCGCGCGCCTCGCCCTCGCTCGAAACCACGGTTTCGGGCTGCGGCCCGCCGAAGTTGAACGGCACGGCGCAGGCGATGCGTTCGTCCAGCGCGGCGGCTACCGCGGCCGGATCGCCGCCGCCCGCCACCGCGCCCATCAGGAAGACACGCGAGGCGTCCACGCCCGGCTGCGCCAGGAGCGCGTCCACGCCTCGCCAGAGGTCCCAGACGATGCGCCCGATCAGGCTTTCGCCCGCGAGCTGCAACTGCATGCCGAGGAAGTAGCGGAAGTAGTACTCCTGCCGGCCTTCGAACGGCTGGTGGCGGCGTTCGCCGTAGCTCGGCAGGTCCGGCGCGAGCACCGCGCAGCCGGCGCGCGCCCACGTCATGCCCATGTCCTGAATCTCGCCCTGTACTTTCGGGCGGTGGTGGCTGTGGCAGATCAGGATGCCCGGCATCCGCTCGCGGCGCGGCTCGGGCAGGTACAGGTTCGCGGAGACCGGATCGCCCGCGCGCGACTGGTAGACGAGGCCGTGCAGCGAATAGCCGTCGCCCGCGCGCGAGCTCGTAATACGCGAGGTCGTCTTCGCTTCGGCCGGCAGGTCGCCCAGCGAAGCGCGCAGCGCCGCCATGCGCGGCGCGCGGAACGATTCCCAATCGGCCTTGGTAGCCAGGCGTTCCCAAGCTTCGGCGTCCGCGCGATCGGCGGCGCGCAGGCGTTCGTCGGCAAACGCGCCGAGCATTCCGCGCAGCGAATCGCCGGGGGTTTCTGCTGCCAGTTCCGCCAGCGCGCGCAGCGCGCCGGCCTGCGTGCCGTCGCTGGGGTGCATGTTCAACCCAGCGCTTCGATGGCGCGTTCGAGTTCCGTCGCCGCGCGGTCGCATTCGGCCGCGGTAATGGAAAGCGGCGGCTGCAGGCGCACCACGTTGCCGAAGACGCCGCCGACGCCGACCAGCACGCCGGCCTCGCGCAGCCGGACGCGAATCTCCTTCGCTTCCTTGTCCGCGGGCTCCTTGGTCTTGCGGTCGCGCACGAGTTCGATGCCGATCATCAGCCCCTTGCCGCGCACGTCGCCGACCTTGGGCGACTTTTCCTGGAAAGCACGCAGGCGCGCGAGCAGTTCGTCGCCGCGCGCGGCCGCGTTCTCCGACAGGCGCTCCTCTTTAAGGACCTCGATGTTCGCCACCGCCGCGGCGCAGGAGATCGGGTTGCCGCCGAACGTGGAGAGATGGTCGCCGGGCTGCATCGCCTCGCTGACCGGTTCGCGCGCGATGAACGCGCCGAGCGGGAAGCCGTTGGCGATGCCCTTGGCCATCGCCAGAATGTCGGGCTCGACGCCGTAGTGTTCGATCGCGAAGAGCTTGCCCGTGCGCCCGAAGCCCGACTGCACTTCGTCGGCGATGAAGAGCGCCCCGTGTTCGTGGAAGATGCTCGTCGCGATGCGGAAGTAATCGCCCGGCGGGACCAGGATGCCGCCTTCGCCCAGCACCGGTTCGGCCAGGAACGCGGCCACGTCGCCGCTCGTCTGCTGCTTGATCGTGTCCTTCAGCGCGTGCGCGCAGGCCAGGCCGCAGGTCGGGTGCTCCAGCTTGAGCGGGCAGCGGTAGCAGTACGGCGTGGGTCCGAACGCGACCCCGCCCATGTACGGCCCGTTGTTCTTCTTGCGCGCCATGTTGCCGGTGACGGATAGCGTCCCCAGCGTGCGCCCGTGGAACGAGTAGCCCAGCGCGACGATCTCGCGGTGTCCGGTGGCCTGCTTGGCCAGACGCATCGCGCCTTCGATCGCTTCCGCGCCGCTGTTGCCGAAGAAGCTCTTCTTCAGCGCGCCCGGCGTCACCTCGGCCAGCTTCTGCGCCAGTTCCCCGACCGCGGGCGCCTGGTACACGTACGAACAGCAATGGACGAGCTTGTCCATCTGCGCGTGCGCGGCGGCCAGAATCTTCGGGTGCCCGTGCCCCGCGTTCACCACCGAGATCCCCGAGAAGCAGTCGAGGTACTCTTTCCCCGTGGTGTCGGTAATCGTGCGCCCCTTGGCGCTCGCCACCGCGATGGGCTCCACCGTCTTCGCCGCCACCGGGAGCATGTATTCCGCGTACTGCTGTTGGGTGTTCATGGTTTCCTCGAAAAGGGAGCAGTGGACAGTGGACAGTGATCAGTGAACAGTGAACAGCACGGCACAATCGGGTCAGTAGGCACTGATCACTGATCACTGATCACTGACCACTGATCACTGATCACTGATCACTGACCACTGATCACTGACCACTGACCACTGATTCACTGATCACTGATCACTGATCACTGATCACTGATCACTGTTCACTGACCACTTCGTTCAAACCCATCCGTCCTTTGGCGCTTCGGCGCCGAACCAGCGTTCAGTGACGACCTTCTTCTTGGTGTAGAAATCGACCGCGTCGGGGCCGTAGGCGTGCAGGTCGCCGAAGAAGCTGCCCTTCCAGCCGCCGAAGCTGAACATCGCCATCGGCGCGGGGACGCCCAGGTTGACGCCGAGCATCCCGCACTGGATGCGTTCGCGGAAGCGCCGCACGGCCGCGCCGTCCTGCGTGAAGAGGCTCGCGGAGTTGCCGAAGCGCGTGCGGTTGGAGATGTCGATGGCCTCGTCGGCGTCCTTCGCGCGCATGAAGTTGACCACGGGCCCGAAGACTTCTTCCTGCGCGACCGGCATCTCGGAGGTCACGCCGTCGAAGACCGTCGCGCCGACGAAGCAGCCGTGCGGGTGCGAAGGCGTCTTGGGGTTGCGCCCGTCGAGGATCAGGCGCGCGCCGTCGCGCACGCCGCGTTCGATCCACTGTTCGACCTTGGCCTTGTGCTCGATGCCGATCACCGGCGGCAGCGTGGCGCCTTCCTCGAGCCCGTCGCCCGGGACCAGCTTCCGCGCCGCGGCGACGAAGGCGTCGCGCACGGCATCCTGGCGCTTCTGGTCGCCGACGGCGATGACGACGCTGCCCGCCAGGCAGCGCTGGCCCGCGCAGCCGTAGCACGAACCGATCAGCGCCGGGATGCTGCGTTCCAGGTCCGCGTCGGGCAGGACGATCAGGTGGTTCTTCGCGCCGCCGAGCGCCTGCACGCGCTTGCCGTGCTGCGCGGCCAGCTTGTAGACCGACTCGGCCACCGCCGAACTGCCGACGAAGCTGACGGCCCGCACGTGCGGGTGCGCGATCAGCCGCTCGCTCACTTCCTTGCCGCCCTGCACGACGCTCACGACGCCTTCGGGCAGGCCGGCCTGCGTGAAGAGTTCCGCGAGGCGCGTGCCGGTCAGCGGAGCCTTTTCGGCCGGCTTGAGCACGAACGCGTTGCCGCAGGCGACGGCGATGGGCATCATCCACAGCGGGATCATGGCCGGAAAATTGAACGGAGGAATCCCCGCCACGACGCCGACGGCTTCGCGGATCATGTACGTGTCCACGTTGCTCGAGACGTCCGGCAGCGTGCGGCCTTGCAGGTGCGTCGCGATGCCGCAGGCGAAGTCCACGACGTCGAACCCGCGGCGCACGTCGCCCTTGGCTTCGCTGAGCAGTTTGCCGTTTTCGCGCACCAGCAGTTCGGCGAGTTCCAGGTAGTGCGCTTCGAGCAACTGCTTGAACTTGAAGAGCACCTGCACGCGGTCGAGCACCGGGGTGCTGCGCCAGCGCAGGAAGGCCGCATGCGCGGCCTCGCACGCGGCGTCCACCTGGTTCAGGGCGGCTTCGCGGACCTCGGCGACGACTTCCGTCGTGTCGGCGGGATTCAGCAGCTTGCGCGTGACTGCGCCCTGGCCTTCGCTCCAGCTTCCCGCGATCAGGTTCAGCTTCTTCGAGGCGTGCGGCGCGGGCGCGCGGCGGGCTTCGGGCTTCATGGCGACGGACATGGCGTTCCTCTCTCCTCCCGCGCGGGCCGTTCGGCCGCGCGGCATGCCTAAAAGCTGGGCGGCGTGTTCACCGAGATCGATGCGACGTCGGTCTTGCCCAGGTTGCGAAAACGGTGCGGCCGGCGGCTGTCGAAGTAGTACGCGTCGCCCGGCCCGAGCACGAAGACTTCGTCCTCGACGGTCAGTTCCAGTTTGCCCTTCAGCACCACGCCGGCTTCCTCGGCGTCGTGGCGGTACAGTTCCCGGCCCGTGTCCGCGCCGGGCTTGTAGCGTTCCACCAGCATCTGCAGCGCGCGCCCGGGGCGCCCGGCGGCGATTTCCAGAAACGAGATGCCGTTGCCCTGCCCGCTGATCTCCGTCAGGTCCTCGCGGCGGTAGACGATCCGCGCGGGGGGCTCGGGCGCCTGGCTGAAGAACGCGCCCAGGTTCGTGTCCAGCGCGTCGAGAATCGTCTTGAGCTTGGCGACGGAGACGTTGTTCTGGCCGCTCTCGACCGAGGAGAGAAAACTCACCGCGATCCCGGTCTCGCGGGCCAGCGCGCGCAGGGAAAGCTTCTTCTTTTCCCGCAGCGCCTTGAGCCGCCTGCCGATCTTGAGTTCGTCCGCCATCGTCTGGTATCCCGAACGGTGTTCTATATACAGTACACCTGTTCGGCGGCAAAGCAACGGGGATTTTTCGCGGGGTTTCAGCTTTCCTTGGAGCGGGCCTGCGCCTCGCGCATGCCCTTCATCACGCCGTCGATGGTGAACGCGGTGGTCGCTTCGGACGACTTGTAGATGCGCTGGACGATCTCTTCGATGCCGGGCTCTTCGATGGCGATGTCCAGCAGCGCGGCCTTGAAGTGCTCCAGCGCCGCGCGGATCACTTCGGCGCGCGGCGGGGCCGTGCGGCGGAGCTGCGCGACGGCTTCGGCGCCGTTGGGGAACCAGTCGATCCCGCGCGTGGGCAGCCCGTCGGGCTTCCAGCTCGCGTCGAGCGCGTGCGAGATGCGGAAGCGCAGCTTGACGGTATCGACGGCCTCGGCGCGCAGGCCTTCCAGCGAGCCGTCGAAGACGAGCTTGCCCTTGTCGATGATGAGCACGCGCTTGCAGAGTTCCTCGATCTCGCGCAGGTCGTGCGTGGTCAGGATCATCGTCACGTTGCGCTCGCGGTTGATCTTGCGCAGGAATTCGCGGATCGCCTGCTTGGCGACGACGTCGAGCCCGATGGTGGGCTCGTCGAGGAAGACGATGGGCGGTTCGTGGATCAGCGAGGCCGCGAGTTCGCAGCGCATCTTCTGCCCGAGGGAAAGCTTGCGCACCGGGGTCTTGAGGAACGCGCCGAGTTCCAGGATGCGGTCGAATTCGGCGATGCGTTCGCTCACCTTTTCGTCCGGCACGCCGTAGATGCGTCCGATCAGGCGCAGGGATTCGCCCGCGGCGAGGTCCCACCAGAGCTGCGAGCGCTGCCCGAAGACCGCGCCGATGCGCTGCACGTGGGCCTCGCGGTCCTTCCACGGCGTGCGCCCGTCCACGGTGCATTCGCCCGAGGTGGGAAAAAGGATGCCGCAGAGAATCTTGAGGGTCGTCGATTTTCCGGCGCCGTTGGCCCCGATGTAGCCGACCATCTCGCCGCGGTCGATCTGGAAGGCCACGTCGTTGACCGCGCGCAGCGTCTTGTATTCGCGGTGGAAGAGGTCGAGCACCGCGCCCATAAGTCCCGTGCGGCGGTCGTACGTCTTGAAGTCTTTGACCAGGTGTTCGACCCGGATGAGCGGCTCAGGCATGGGGGTGAAGCATAGCGCGCCCATCCGGGCAGACAATCGCCGCAACCGAAGGCTTCACCAACGGCGGAACGGACAAGAACTGAAAACGGCAGAAACTTCAGAACGGCCAGACAGCAACGGACGGTCCACGAAGGACACGAAGACCACGAAGAACGGAAGGAAACCGATACGGATTAGGCCGTCGGCCGTTCTCCGCGTGCTCTGCGATCTCCGCGGTGAAATAGAAAGAAAGACTACGCCAGCAAGGTCTTCAGATACGCCACGACCTTTGCGGTCGCGCCCTGCCGCTGCAGGAACGCTTCGCGCGCGCGCTGGCCCATGGCCTTGGCGGCGGCGGGATCGGCGAGCAGTTTATCGAGCGCGGGGGCCAGGGCCGGGGCGTTCTCGGCCATCACGCCGCCCTGAGCGTCGCGCAGGATCAGCACCGCTTCGCCGAAGTTGTGCATGTACGGCCCGTAGATCGTCGGGATGCCGTAGCCGGCCGGTTCCATCGGGTTCTGTCCGCCGTGCGGGATCAGGCTGCCGCCGACGAACGCGAGGTCCGTGCCTTTGTAGATCTTCTTCAGTTCGCCCATCGTATCGACGAGCACCACGGCGCGGCCGCGGGTCTCGGCGGGGAGTTTCCCGAAGGCCGCGGCGCCCTGTGCCTTGATGGCCGAACGCCGCACGGCCGGGAAGCCGTGCGTCCCGATCGCCTTTTCCACTTCGTCCAGGCGGTGCGGGTGCCGCGGCACGAGCACCAGCCGCAGGGCGGGGAACCTTTCGCGCAGCAGGCGGTACGCGCCGAGCAGCGTCTCCTCTTCCGACGGATGCGTGCTCCCGCCGATCAGCACGGCGGCCTCGGGCGGCAGGCCGAGCATCGCGCGGGCTTCGGCGCGTTCCTCGGGCGCAAGCGGCTGCGTTTCGACGTCGTCGTACTTCACGTTGCCGGCCACTTCGATGCGCGCGGGATCGACGAGCAGGTGCTTGATGCGCGTCGCGTATTCGTCGGTCTGCATCAGCCAGCGCCGCACGCGCCGGAAACTGCCGCCCAGCGCCCACAGGCCTTTCTTGTAGCGCAGCATCGAGCGCTCGGTGATGCGCCCGTTCACGACCACGACGGGAATCTTGCGCGCGAGCGCTTCCGCGGTCAGGTTCGGCCAGACTTCCAGTTCCATCAGCACGATCAGCGTGGGCTTGGTGCGGTCCAGGCTGCGGCGGATCGCTCCGGTAAAATCGTACGGATAGTAGAAGACCGATTCGGCCCCGTAGAGCTTGCGCGCGACTTCCTGCCCCGTCTGCGTCGTGGTGGAGAAGACGATCTCCGCGTCCGGCACGTCCTGGCGCAGGCGCTTGACCAGCACGTTCGTGGCCATCGCTTCGCCGACGGAGACGGCGTGAATCCAGATGCGCTTGGGGTGCGCGGGGCGTTCGGGCACGTGCCCCCATTTCTGGCGGCCGCCTTCGGTGTCCTTGCGGAGCACCAGGCGCCGGTACAGGAGGATGGGGAAGCCCACCACCATCAGCGTGCCGTAGACGGCGTCCCAGCGCCGCGAAGCGCCGGAGCCTTCCGCCGGATCGGGTGGGCCGGGGTCTTGGGGAACGGCAGTCATGCGCGAGGCGCCCGGAACCGCAGGCTCAGCCGCATCCTTCGACGTCCATGAAGCCGTAGACGAGGATGTGGCAGACGATCAACTGGGCGTCTTCGATCAGGCCCATGTGTTCGGACGAGACCTGGACGTGGTGCTTGACCATCGGCTTCAGCTTGCCGCCTTTAAAGCCCGAGATGCCGACGGTCTCGAGGCCCATCCGGTTGGCCAGTTCCAGCGCCTTGAGCACGTTCTTGGAATTGCCGCTGCCGGAGATCGCCAGCAGCACGTCGCCCTTGCGCGCGTAGTTGGCGAGCTGTTCGGCGAAGACGTCGTCGTAGGAGATGTCGTTGCTCAGCGCCGTCATCCAGGGCGTGTTGTCGGTGAGCGAGAGGACCTTGAAGCGCTTTTCGCGCCCGCGCGAGCAGCCCTTGCCCAGGTCCACGGCCACGTGCGAGGCCAGCGCGGCGCTGCCGCCGTTGCCGAGCACGAAGACCTGGCGCCCTTCGTCGCGGGCCTGGTGCAGCAGCTTGCCGACGGCTTCGACCTCTTTCGGGTCGAGGCTCTTCAGCAGCGCGGACAGCTTTTCCAGGTAGCCGCTCACGTAGGCGGCGGTGACGGGGTTCTCTTTCGCGAGCGTCGTCGGCATCGTGGGTCTCCAGTGTCTGTTCCCGCGCCGGTCAGGCGAGGGCGTCCATGGCCATGGCCGCGGCGCCGAGCAACGAGGAATAATCGCCCAGCGCGGCCTGCCGGATCTGCGCGCGGCCGCGCAGCACCACGGGCAGGGCTTCCTCCACTTTCGTACGAAGCGGCCCAAAGAGCAACTCGCCGGCCTGCGCCACGCCTCCGCCGAGCACCACCACCGGCAGGTCGAGCACGCACAGCACCGAGGCCACGCCGTGGGCCAGCGCCGCGACCGCGGTCGCGCGCGTCTCCAGCGCCCAGGCTTCGCCCCGGCCCGCCGCGGCAAAGACCTGGTCGGCGCCCAGCCCCGCGAGTTCCGGAAGGCCGGCTTCGGCGCGCACGCGCTTCGCTTCGCGCGCGATCGCGCGGCCCGAGGCCAGGCTTTCGACGCAGCCGCGCTTCCCGCAATCGCAGGCGGGCGCGCCGGGATCGAACGGGCGCACGGCGATGTGCCCGAATTCCGCCGCGACCCCGTGGGTCCCTCGGTAGACCTTGCCGTTCAGCACCGCGCCGCCGCCCACGCCGGTGCTGACGGTGAAGTACGCCAGATTCCGCGTGTCCTTGCCGGCGCCGAAACGCTGTTCGCCCAGCCCGCCCAGGTTCGCGTCGTTATCGACGTGGACCGGCAGGCCGAAGGCCTCCTGCATGCGCCGGCGCAGGTCGATGGACTCCCAGCCCGGGACGTGCATCGAAAAGATGTGCCCCGCGTTGTCCACCGGCCCGCCGAACGAGACCCCCAGCGCCTTGGGCGGCGCGGCGGATTCCTTCAGGAGCCAGCGCCCTTCGTTCAGCATGCGCTCGAGCCACTGCGGGCCGTCGTCGCTTTCGGGACGCTTGAGAATGCGCGCGGGCCCCAGCGTGCCGTCGCGCGCCACCAGGCCGCAGCGCGCGCGGGTGCCGCCGAAGTCGAAGGCCAGAATGTCGAAAGGGGAAGAGGCGTTCATCTCCTCCCTTTCTTTACGCGGTGTACGAGGCGATTCCAGCGCATCCAGGGCGAAACTGCCTCCCAGATTGTTAGTGCACATTGCGCACCTTTCTGCTATAGTGTCCGGGCTTACGCGCCTCGTGCACACTTTAACGTCAAGGGGCTGAATTGGGGATGGTCTCGGCAACCGCACAGCCTGAATCCCAGTCCATCCGCCTGGAGGCGCCGTTTGGCGATCTGGCGGTGGCCAAGGGGTTTGCAACGCACACCCAGGTGCGCGAGTGCCTGGACGTGCAGGCCGACCTCACGCGCAACGGCGTCCAGAAGAAGCTCGGCGACATCATGGTCGAGCGCGGGTACATGCTCCCGCACCAGCTCGAAGCCGTTATCCGCGAACAGCAGTGCGCGCCCGTCCAGAAGCAGATCCGCAACTACAACCTGATCGAAAAGCTCGGCGAAGGCGGCATGGGCATGGTCCTGAAGGCCCGCCGCAAGGAAGACGGCGCGCTCGTGGCCTTGAAGGTCCTCTTCAAGCGCCTCGCGGCCGACGAGCAGTACATCAGGCGCTTCCGCCGCGAAGCCCAGATCGGCCTGACGCTCGACCATCCCCATCTCGTCCGCTGCCTGGAAGTCGGCGAGGCCGACGGCTTGCATTTCATGGCCCTGGAGTACGTGGACGGCGAAGACCTGGGCGCGGCCCTGCAGCGGCGCAGCTTCTTCCCCGAAGCCCAGGCGCTCGCGATCATGCTCTCGGCCGCCAAGGGCATGGACTACGCGCACCGCAAAGGCCTGGTCCACCGCGACGTCAAGCCCGCGAACATCATGTTCACCAAGGACGGCGGCGTGAAAGTGATGGACTTCGGCCTCGCCCGCAACACCGGCGACGAAGACCACAAGCTCACCATGTCCGGCGTGGTCCTCGGCACGCCGCACTACATCTCGCCCGAGCAGGTCGAAGGCAAAGTGGAGCCCGACGGGCGCTCGGACATCTACAGCCTGGGCCTGACGCTGTACCACATGCTGGCGGGCCGCCCCCCGTACATCGGCGGGAACCTGTACGAGATCTTCAATTCGCACGTGACGCAGAAGGTCCCCGATCCGCGCGTCTTCAACCGCATGATCAGCCCGGAAGCCTCGCACCTGGTCCTGCAGATGTGCGAACGCGACCGCGAACAGCGCATTCAGTCGATGGAACTGGTCGCGACCGAGATCGCCCGCGCTTTGGGCCTGCCTTCCGCCGGGAGCAAACCGGAGTTTTCGTCGCCGCTTTCGATGCTGCTGGAAGCGCCGTCCAAGGACCCGGGCCGGATGCAGTCCACCCAGGCCGCGTACGCCGACGTGATGGAAGAACTGCGCTGCCCGCGCTGCGGCGGCGCGTACGACGGCGACCCGATGCTCGTTTCGAAAGGCCAGCGCCTGCGCTGCCACGCCTGCGGGCTGGTCTTCGCCTGCCCGGTCGCGCCGCCGCCTCCGCCGCCGATCCTGCCGCGCGAGATCGTCGTGCAGAGCGTGGACGAAGTGGCCGCGCCGCCCTCGATCGCGTCGCCTTCGCTGGCCGCGGAACTTCAGCGCAAGCGCGAGGCGCCCGAGGACGCGTTCGAGCACGAAGACATCCTGCTGGTGGGCGAAGAAGCCCGCGAAGAACGCCCGCCCGAGACGCCGATATGGAAGGTGGTCGGCGCGAAAGCCGCCGGCGTGGCCATCGGCGCCGGCATCCTGGCCGTCGCCGCCTGGGTCGGCTGGGCGATCCTGAAGGGCCCGCTGAGTTCGCTCTTTAAGTAGCCGGGAGCCCGGCCGCTATTCCAGCTTCAGAATAAAGAAGGTGGGTTTCGCGGCGTCGCCGACCTGCGCGACGGACGTGCCGCCGGACTTGAGCGTCACCGTGTTCTGGCCGACTTCTTTGCCGCCCGCGTCCTTGATCACGTATTTGATGGTGGACTGGCCGTCCTCGATCTTCACGACCGTGATTTCCAGCGTGTAGCCGGCGGCCTTGACCGTGGTGGACCCGCCGGCCGCGGCCGACCCGGCGCCCGAGCCGCCGTCGGTATACTTCCCGAATCCCAGATTCTTGAGGATGCCTTTGTACGCGCCGAGCGACGCGGGGACTTCGGCGTTCTTGCCGGGCTCGGAAGCGTGCACGCCCTGAACGTGAATCTTGGCCTCCTCCGCGGCGTGCGCGCCGGTGCTGCCGGCGACGGCGGCGACCGCGAGGATCGCCAAGCCCCACGCGACTAGGATGCGGCGCATCGATTACGTCCTTTCTTAAGGCCCTTGGAATGCCGGCTTAATGTTTTTCTACGTCCGCATCCTCATCTTTCAAGACAAAACAGACCACCGGCGTGTCCACGCCGGGGACGTGCTTGGTCAGGAGGAAGTAGCGGTCGTCCAGGACCTTTGCGCCGAGCGGTTCGTCGTGTGCGACACGGTCCGTGCCGGTCCCGCCGCTGTGGTGGCGGAACAGGAACGCGGTAACGCCGAGCACCAGGGCCGCGGCCATCGCGCTGCTGCCGAACCAGAAGGCCAGCGGGCGCCGGCGGACCGCGGGGCGCGCGGCGGCGCGGTCGCTGACCGCGGGCATGTTCACGGGGCTCAGGTCGCCCAGGGGAAGCGCGTGTTCGGCCGGTTCGGCGGGGCGGGCGGGCATGTTCTTGCGCACGCCCTGCCAGACCTGGTTCCAGCGGTCTTCCCGGACTTCCGGCGCGGGCGGCAGGCCTTCGGCCATCTCGTTCCACGCGGTCGTGCCGAGCGTGCGCGCGCCGGGCAGGTCCTTCGATTCGAGCGTGCGGAAGGAGACTTCGGACCAGAGGGCGCGCCCGGTCTCGTCGTCGATCGGCGGGACGGGCAGCTTCGCCGCCTGCGCGTCGAGCACGCGGAAGCCGCTCACGACGCGGCGGAGTTCCGGGTGTTCCGCGAGCGCCGCGGCCACCTCGGCAGCCTCGGCGGGCTCCAGTTCGCCGTCCGCGTACGCGGAGAGTTTTTCGAGCAGCGCGTCTTCCATGATTTCCCGTCCGGGCGGCGCCGCCGCCGTTACTCCTCTCTCAATTCCATGTCCAGGTGCGGCGCGAGCAGCTCCTGGAGTTTCTTGCGCGCGTAAAAGAGGCGCGACATCACGGTCCCGATGTTGCAGTTCAGCGCCTCGGCGATCTCGCGGTACGACATGCCTTCGGCCGCGTGCAGCATGAAGACGGCGCGGTGCGCCTCGCTCAGCTTTTCCAGCGCGCCCTGCAGGTCCTTCCCGAACTCGCTCAGTTCCGCTCGGCGCACGGGGCTTTCGCGCTCGGCCTTGTCGCTGTTGCGCGCGACCTTGTTCTCGTCGGCGTCCTCGCCCTTCCCGAACTGCGCCTCGTCGAAGCCCACTTCCGTGCCGCGCTTGATGTGGCGCAGGCGGTCGATCGCCAGGTTCACCGCGATCCGGCGCAGCCAGGGATAAAACCGGGCCTCGCCGCGCAGGTCGCCGATGTTCTGGTACGCGCGGACGAAGGCCTCCTGGACCACGTCCAGCGCGCCGTCCTCGTCACGCATCAGCCGCCACGCCACGGCAAACAGGCGCTGGCGGTGCTTCACGAACAGCTTCTCGAACGCTTCCGCGTCGCCTTTCACCGTTCGATCCACCAGGAGCCCATCCTCGGGATCGTCCACGTAACCCTGGGTTGCGGACGAAGAGCCCGAAGCGGGCCGTTGATCTGACGGGTGCGCTGGTGCCTTATTCATGGAAATCTGCCAATCCGTACGCTCCGTGTACAGCCGATGTCAGCTTACCCGCCATCCGGCTGCAGGCCAGCTTCCTTTCCTTGACCGCTCCGCCCCTCAACTGCAAGCTCCTCGCATGCCCAAACACACTCGTAAGACGCAACGTGCGGCGAAGATTTCCACGAAAAAGAAACGCGACGGCCTGCACAGGCGCGCCGCCGTCTTTGCGCCGTGGCGTCTGGAATTCGTGCTGGGGCCGAAAGATTCCGCGTGTTTTCTGTGCGAGGCCGCGCGCGTGCCCGACGGCGACGAGGCCGCGTGGAAAAAACTCCTGCTGCTCCACCGCGACGAGCACGCGCTGATCATCATGAACCGGTATCCGTACACCGGCGGCCATCTGCTCGTCGCCCCGCGCCGCCACACGCACGAACTGCCCGCGCTGAGCGAGCCCGAGAGCCAATCTTTTTGGGAACAGACGCGCCTCTGCGTGGACGTGCTCGGCCGCGTGATGAAGATGCAGGGCTGCAACGTCGGTATGAACCTGGGCAAGGCCGCGGGCGCGGGCATCGCCGACCACCTGCACATGCACGCGATCCCGCGCTGGGTCGGCGACACGAACTTCTGGCCCGTCATCGGCGGCGTGCATACGGTGCCGGTGGCGCTGGACAAGCTCTGGGACGAGATGCGGCCGGCCTTTTTACCCCGCTGAGGCGACGCGATGCCCACGAATCCATTTCACGGCACCTGGACGCTTATCTCCTACGAGCTTCGCGGCAGCGACGGCTCGCTGCAGCGCCCGCTGGGCGACCACCCGGTCGGCCGGCTGATGTACGACGCGCACGGGAACATGATGGGGCACTGCGCCGACCCGGCCCGCCCGAACTTCGTCCACGCGAGCCAGAACCGCGGGACGCTCGACGAGGTCAAGGCCGCGTTCGTGGGCTGCATTGCGTATTTCGGCGACTACATCGTGGACGAAGCGAAGGGCACCGTGACGCACCGGGTCAAGAGCAGCCTCTTCCCCAACTGGATCGGGACCGACCAGATGCGGCACTACCGCTTCGAAGGCAACCGCCTGATGCTCAGCACGCCCCCGATCAAGGCCGGCGCGCGCGAGATCACCGGCACGCTGGTGTGGGAACGCCAGGCCTAGGGGCGTGCGTCCGCCCACGGATTGAGGTATAACGCCGCCATGCGGGACCGCGCCGAACTCGAACGCCACCTCGAAGCCGCGCTCAGCCCCTGCGCCATGCGCGCTTCCGACAGCCGCGGGCGCCCGCACGCGGACGACGAGCCGCCCTACCGCGGGGTCTTCCAGCGCGACCGCGACCGCATCGTCCACTGCGCGGCCTTCCGCCGGCTCGAATACAAGACGCAGGTCTTCATCAGCGTGCTGGAAGGCGACCACCACCGCAACCGTCTGACCCACACGATGGAAGTGACGCAGATCGCGCGCACCATCGCCCGCGCGCTGGCGCTCAACGAGGACCTCGTCGAAGCCCTCGCGCTCGCCCACGACCTCGGCCACGGGCCCTTCGGGCACTCGGGCGAGGACGCGCTGAACGAGGTGATGCAGGGCCACGGCGGCTTCAACCACAACCTGCAAGGCCTGCGCGTGGTGGACAAGCTCGAACGCCGCTACGCCGATTTCCCGGGGCTGAACCTCTCGTACGAGACGCGCGAGGGCTTTACCAAAAACCTGAATCCGCAAGGGCGCGCGCAGTACGGCTTCACGCAGGGCGAATCGCCGCCGCTGGAAGTGCAGCTCGTCGGGCACGCCGACGAGATCGCCTACGACACGCACGACATCGAGGACGGCCTGGTCAGCGGCGTGCTGCACGAGGACGGCCTGCGCGACCTGGCGCTCTGGCGCGAGACCGAGGCCGCCGTGCTGGACGAGCAGCCGGTCTTGGAGGCGGAACAGCGCCTGCGCTGGCGCTCGGTCGTGCGCCGCCTGATCCGCACGCTCGTCGGCGACCTGATGGCCGAGACCGAGAAGCGGCTCTCGGACTCGAACGTGCGCTCGCTGGCGGAAGTCCGCACCTCGCCGCGCGAACTGGTCGGCTTCTCGCTCGGCCTCGAATTCAAGAAGCGCGACCTGGAGACGTTCCTGCACTCGTATTTCTACAACCACGCCGGCGTGCGCAAACACACCGCGCTCTGGCAGGAACGCCTGAAGGATATCTACGCCGCGTACCTGAAGGATCCCAGCCGCCTGCCGCCCGACCACGTCAAGCGCGTGGACAAGGAAGGCGAGACCATCGAGCGCGTGATCTGCGATTACGTCGCGGGCATGACCGACCGCTTTGCCGAGACGCAGTGGGAGCGCTACTGCAAGGCATGAGCCGGGGCGCGAAATCCGGCGCGAAGCCGCTCTTTGCGGACGAGGGCGAGGCGCGCGCCTTCTCCAAACAACTCGCGACGCTGGCCGTCGCCAAGCAGCTCGAATTCCACGCCTCCGCCGATTCCACCAACGAACTCGCCGGCCAGGCCGCGCGCGCGGGCGCGCCGCACGGGCTGACGGTTGTGGCCGATCACCAGACGGCGGGGCGGGGAAGGCGCGGGCGAACCTGGGCCTCGCCGCCTGCCCGCGGGCTGCTCTTCAGCGTGCTTCTGCGTTACCGCGGCCTGCCGCCCGAACGCATCGGCTGGATCGCGCTCGGCGCGGGCGTGGCCTGCGCGGAAGCGCTCGAACGGACCGCCGGCGTCCCGGCGACCGTGAAGTGGCCCAACGACGTCGTGGTGGCCGGGCGCGATGGCGGCGCGGGCGCCGCGCCCTGGCGCAAGCTCGGCGGGATTCTCTGCGAAGGCGCCGCGCCCAAGGAACCCGGCGGCGACGGCTACGTCGTCGTCGGCATCGGCCTGAATCTTCTGCACACCCGCGAGGAACTGCCGGTGGTGCCGAAATCGCCGCCGACCAGCGTCTTTCTCGAGACCGGGAACAAGGCGGACCGCCGGGCGGTCCTCGCCGAAGCGCTGCAGCGGCTCGAACGCGCCTTCCGCGAACTGCAGAGCGACGAGGGCTTCGCCGCGCTGCGCGCGCGCGCGATCGAACGGCTGGAATCGTGGTGGAACGGGCGGCGGATCGTGGCCCGCGGAGCGGAGGGCGAGGTCGAAGGCGTCTTCCGCACGCTCGATCCGTTCGGCCGCCTGGTGCTGGCGGAGGACGGCGGGCGGACGGTGGCGTTGTCCGACGCGGAGATTACCGGCGTGCGCTAATAGAGCCGGCGCATCGTCTCTTCCTGTTTGATCGGGCGGTACATCGTGTCCACGGGCGCGTACTCGTCGCAGAGCGGCTTCAGGCCTTCCAGTTCTTCCTTGCGCGGATCGCGGTCGAACATGTGGTCGGCGTGCCAGACGAACGCGTCGTTGTTGATCTTGATCTTCGAGTTCGTGCCGGTCGCGAGCGCCTTGGCGGCGGCGGTGACGTCGGTGCGCAGCAGCGGCTTTTCTTCCTGCGTCGCGATCACGATCACGTTGCGGTAGACGTCCTCGTAACCGCGCAGCGCCTCGCCTTCGCGGATGCGCGGGAAGATGTAGACCTGCTTGAAGAGCGGCGAAGCGTCGCGGCCAGGGCCCTTGATCTCGGCTTCGGACGCGCGCAGGGTCAGGTATTCGACGAGCAGCAGGTCGGCGGGGCGTTCGGTCCCGCGCGCGGGGTTCTGCACCGCGGAGATGATGTTGGTGGCCAGCACGCCGCCGGGCTTGAGGTGGTCGCGCACGTCCTTCAGGAATTCCCAGGTCATCAGGTGGTACGGAATCTGCCCGCCCGAGGAGTACGCGTCGAGCACGATCACGTCGTACTTGTCGTCGATGTCGCGCAGGTTGCGGCGCGCGTCGCCGACGTGGAAGCGGATGCGCGGGTCGGCGGGCACCTGGAAGTAGCGCTCGGAGATCTCGCGCACGTGCGGGTCGAGTTCCAGGACGTCGGCCTGCTTCATGCTCGGGTAATGCAGGATGTACTGCGTGGGAACGATCGCGCCGCCGCCGCCGACGACCAGCAGCTTCTCGGGGTTGTTCACCCAGACCAGCGGCAGGTGGAGCAGGTCGGTGTAGCCGACCGAATTGCGGTAGGCGTTCTCGTACGGGTACGTGCCGCTCTCCCAGTTTTCGTTGAACTTGAGCAGGCGGCGGGTGTCCTTCGGTTCGAGCATGCGGCCGTTGTCTTCGACGACGTACTCGGTGACGCCGATGTCGTGGTATTCGGACTCGGTGTATTCCAGCAGGCGCTCGTTGCCGGGCTGCTTGTGCGTCGCGGGCCACAGGATCCAGGCTTCCAGCAGCGCGAGCGCGATCAGCGTGTGGATGGCGGCGCCGGTGCGGTCCTCCTTCGACATCCCGCCGATGGCCGACTTGAAGATCACCAGGCTCACCACGGCCACGATCACCAGCGCGGCGCTCAGCCCCATCAGCACGTTGCTGACGCGGAACATCGGGATCAGCACGAAGGTCGTGCCCAGCGTCCCGACGATCGAGCCCGCCGTCGAGAGCGCGTACAGCCAGCCGGCCACGCCGCCGACGCCCGAGAGCGAGGTCGTCTGCAGTTTGACGCCGAAGGGCGAGACCATCGCCATCAGGAAGATCGGCACGAAAAAGAGCACCGCCGAGGCCAGCAGCGGCCCGGCCATGCGGTGCGTGACGCTGCGCGCGACGAATTCGCAGATGGTGGAGCCGAAGTACGGGAGCAGGATGAAGGTGTACAGCCCCGCGCCGCTGACGATCATCGCCAGCATGGTAAAGGACGGGTTCTTGTCCGCGATCTTGCCGCCGAGGTAGTACCCCGCCGCCATCGCGCCCATGAAGAGCCCGATCAGGCTGCCCCAGACGAAGATCGAGGTCCCGAAGCTCGGCGCGAGGATGCGCGACCCGGCGATCTCGATGCCCATCAGAATCGCCCCGGAAACGGTGACGATCAGGTACAGGGCCAGGGCCGCCCTGCGCACCGCGATGACCGGCGCTTCCACGTTGGGCGCTCCGGTGGTCTGGGTTTCAGCGGACATGGGTGGGCTTCCAACCTCCTGATGTGTGGACGGGACCTCGGTAAGACGTTCCGGCGGGCCCGGCCGCTACGAAATTCCCCAGCGTTTCAGCGCCTGCGGCAGGAGCGTCTCGAAGCGTTCGAGCGGGAACCCCACGACGTTGAGAAAGCTCCCGTCGATGCGCTCGACGAAGCGGTCGCCCGTCTCCTGCACCGCGTAGGCCCCGGCCTTGCCGTCGGCTTCGCCCGTGGCCACGTACG
>JAHCJK010000040.1 GCA_026184295.1 Planctomycetota bacterium | reverse complement strand
GGCCGGCCGAGAAGCCCGATCGTCCCGCCGAGGCCGAACGCCCCGCCGCGGAGCCCGAGCGCCCCGCGCCGGCGGAAGCGCCCAAGGCCGCGCCGCGCCCGGCTCAGAGCGCTCCGCTGCCCGAACGCTCCGAACGCCCCGAACCCGCGCGGCCCGCGCCGCCTCCGCCGCCCGAGGCCTCGCCCGCGCAGCGCGAACTCAACGAGATCACCGCGTACGCGCGCGAACATCCCGACGACCTGAAGGGCGTCATCGCGCGGCTGGAACCCTTCGCCGAGAAGCACGCGGGCACGCGCGAGGGCGCCGTGGCCGCCATGGGCCTGGCCGGCATGCGCATGAAGCTGAGCAAGCTGGAGCGCGAGGCCGCTCCGGCCCCGGCGGCCCCGGCGCCCGCGCGCGCCGTGCCCGATCCGGCGGCCTCTCCTTCGGAACCCGCGCCCAAGGCGGCCGAGTCCGGCGGCGTGATCGCCGCGCGCAAGGCCTACGTCGAGATGTACGAAGAGGTCGCCAAGGCGCTGAAGTCCCGCGACACCGCGGCGGCCTCGAAGCTGCTCAGCCAGGCCGCCGGCCGCAAGGAACTGGCGCCGCTGCGCGGCACGCTGGACGAAGACCGCGCCGACGTGAAGCGCGTCGAGGCTCTTTTCGCGCAGGCCGAAAAGAACGTCGATCTGCGCAAGGGCGAAGAGGTGGCGCTGAGCGAGAACATGCGCGGCACCATCACTGGCATCGAGCGCGGCCGCGTGAACCTGAACCTCGGCAAGAACCAGGGCGCGACGTCCGTGCCCTTCCGCGACCGCTTCCCGGCCGCCGAGATCGTGAAGTCCTTCGACAAGCACCCCGGCATGCCGCCGCCCGAGGCCGCCCGGGCGCGCGCGGCCTTCTGGGTCGCGCTGCAGGAGGCGGAACCCGCCGAAGCGGCCGCGCGGGACGTGCCCGAAGCGCAGCGCGCGCGCTACCAGGAGGCCGTCGAGGTCCTGAAGAAGGGCCGCGCCGAGGTGATGCAGCAGAAGACCGAGGCCGACGCGGAGGCCTCCGCGAAGCAGATCGTGGACCTGGACAAGCAGGGCAAATCGAAGGAAGCCTGGGCGCAGGCCGAGGCCGGCATGAAACTGTACAAGGAGACGCAGGCCTACGCGGCGCGCGCGGCGGACTTCGAACAGATCAAGGACCGCGCGCTGGGGCGCTCCGGCGCGGAGATGGTGAAGGTCGCCGGCGGCCTCGTGCGCGTGGGCCACGAGCAGGAAGCGTGCAACCTCGCGCCCTTCGCGATGGACAAGGACCGCGTCACCAACAAGGAATACCGCAAGTTCGTCCGCTGGCTGCTGAGCGAGAAGAATCAGGAGGAAGCGGCCCGGCTGATCGGCGGCATCGCCGAGCGCCACGGCGCGTCGCGCGAACTGTGGGAGTACATCCCGCGCTACCTGCCGGAATACCGCGAGTACATGCAGGCCAAGATGAAAGACTGGGGCCAGGAAGCCTCCGACAAGTTCGCCCGCAAGATGCTGGAGATGAAGGAAATCGGCGAACGCATGGGCGGCGACGACCAGCCGGTGGTGGACGTCACCTGGCTCGGCGCGCTGGCCTATGCCCAGTGGGCCGGCAAGCGCCTGCCGAGCAGCGGCGAATGGCAACTGGCTTCCGCGTCCGGCGCGTGCGCGAACATGCTGCAGCAGAACTGGTACGAATGGTGCGACCAGCCGGGCCAGTGCCGCGGCGCCCAGCCCGGCCGCGACGGCCCGAACCTGGAACAGGTCGAAATCCGCCCCGGGCCGCGCTCGCACAACTTCCAGTGGGGCTTCCGCTGCGCGAAGGATCTCAAGTAGCCCGCGCGCGGGCCTTCAGGCCGACGGACGCAGATCTTTGAGCGCCTCGCGGGTGGCTTCGAGCGTGCGCGCGAGGTCCTCGTCCGAGTGCGCCGCGCTGAGCGAGCCCTGCTTCGCCGCCAGCGGAAAGTGGTAGACCCCCCGCGCCAGCAGCGCGCGCCGCAGCCGCCGGTCCTGCTCGAAATCGTGATGCGCCGCCAGCTCGTGCCAGTCCGCCGGCACGCGGTCCATGAAATACACGCAGAAGGCCGAACCGATGCGGCTGACCGCCGCGGGCAGGCCTTTTTCCGCGAAGAGTTCTTCCAGGCCGCGCTGCAGGCGCGCGCCTTTGGCTTCCAGCGCGGCGTAAACTTCGCCGTCGTTCGCGCGCAGGCGCTCGATGGTCGCGATGGCGGCCGCGGCGGTGAACGGATGCGCGTTGTACGTCCCCGCGATCAGCACGCGCTTTTTCGGATCGGGATCGGCGAAGCGTTCCATCACGTCGCGCCGCCCGCCGATGACGCCCAGCGGATACCCGTTCGCGACGGCCTTCCCGAAGACGCTCAGGTCCGGCGCCACGCCGCAGCGCGACTGATAGCCGCCCAGCGCCGCGCGGAAGCCCGTCTTCACTTCGTCGAAGACGAGCAGCGCGCCGTGCGCCGCGCAGAGTTTCTTCAGGCCCTCCAGGTAGCCGGGTTTCGGCGGCACGACGCCGATGTTCTGGAGCGCGGGCTCGGTGAGCACGCACGCGACCGGATGGCGGCGCAGGACGTACTCCACCGAAGCGAGGTCGTTGAAGTTGACCAGGTGCACGCGCCGCCCGACGCCTTCGGGGATGCCCGCCGACGACGGCAGGAACGGGTACTCCCCGGGGCTCACGCGCGGGCCTGTGGCCTCCAGGTCCGGCATCACCGCGCGCGCGACGTCGTTGTGCCAGCCGTTGTACCCGCCGAGCATCAGCACGATGTCCTCGCGCCCGGTGTACGCGCGGCTGAGCCGGATCGCGTGCGCGGTCGCTTCGCTGCCCGTGTTGGTGATCTGCACCAGGTCCAGCGAAGGCACGCAGGCGCGCAGGAGTTCCGCGAGGCGCGCCTCCCACGGCGTCGGCCCGCTGCCCATCAGCGAAAGGCCTTCGTCCATCGCGGCCTTCACCGCGGCGTTCACCCCCGGGTCGTTGTGCCCCAGGATGTGCGGCGCGAACGCGGCGTGGTAGTCGATGTACGCGCGCCCTTCGGCGTCGTACAGGCGGCTGCCCTGCGCGCGCACGAACGCGATGGGCGGATCGGTCTTGCGGTTGAGCGAGACGACGCCGCCCGCGATGTGCCGCGCGCTCGCGCGCGCGATCTCTTCCGATGCCGGGTATCCGCTGGCCGCCATGCTGCCTCCTGCGCGCCGGGCGCGCGATTGCGTTCGAAAACGGCTCCGGTTCAGGCGCCGGGGGCCGCGCCCCAGTCGGGCACGGGCAGCCATTCACCGTCGCGCAGCGCCGATTTGTGCGCCACCGCGCCGCAGGCCATGTAGCGCGCGGCCTCCCACGCGTTGGTGATCGGCTGGCGGTCGGCCGCGACGGCGCTCACGAATTCGTGCACCAGGAACGCGTGCGAGCCCCGGTGCCCGCCGAAGACCTGCCGGTCGTTCTCCTCGGGGCTGAAGTCCTTGTCCTGGTAGCCCGGGCCCGCGGCCGCCCGCTGGCGCGCGCGCACGGCCTCCAGGAACGCGTCGTAGACCTCCCGCGGCAGCGGATCGCGCATCTCGTCCAGCGTCAGGTGCTTGCCCGTGCGCTTATCGACCCAGTGGTCGTGGCGGAAGGAACCTTCCGTCCCGTACAGGTTGAAGGTCTCCTCTCCGTAGAACCCGATGCGGCGGTACTCGTTGATGCGCATGGTCGCGCCGTTGGCGAGCTTGAAGAAGCCCGTCTCGTTGCCGAATTCTCCGGAAAAGAACGCGTCGTCGGGCGGCGCGGCCTGCCCGATGCAGCTCGCCTTGAGCGCGTAGGTCTGCATCACGTTCAGCGGGCCGCCGGTCGAATGCGTAGGGTAGTGCATCGGCCCGCCGCGGATGCCGCGCGCGTCGTAGCTCTTCTTCAGTTCCACCCATTCGCGCCCCGCCGTGCTGGCCAGGCGGTGCCGCTGGACGTCGCGCAGGTTGCAGCCCGGGCTGTCCACATCGTGGTAGTACTGCCCCTCGGCGAAGACGTACGACCCGAAGGCGCCCGCGCGCGCCTGGCGGCGGCAGTACATCGTCTCGGGGTGGAAGATGGAGGTCTCGCCCAGCATGTATTTTTTGCCCGTGCGGCGCGACGTGTTCACCAGCTTGTCGCACCAGTCGAGGATCTCGTCGGCGCAAGGCAGGCTGACGATCGGGACCGCGCTGTACACGTGCTTGCCGTGCTCCAGCGCGCGCACGCACTGTTCGGCGTGCAGCCACGGCTGGGTGATGACGACCAGCGCGTCGAAGTCGGCCTTCAGGATTTCGTCCAGGCTCCCGTAGGCGTCGCCTTCCTTGAATTTGTCGGCGTAAAACGGATCGTTGACGAACTGCGCGATCCGTTCGGGCTCGCGGTCGCACAGCCCGATGCGGCTGACCAGCGGATGCGCCTTGTAGTACGAGACGAACGTCTTCCCGAACGCGCCCAGTCCCACCATCCCGATGCTGATGCCCATGTGCTTGGTTCGCTCCTATGCGCGGGTAAGCGCGCCGATGCCGGACGCGCAGGCTTCCAGAACCTGTTCCAGGCCGCCCGCCGCGAAGGGCGACTGCCAGACTTGGTACAGGTCTTCTCCGTACAGCTCGGCAGGCGCGAGATACCCGAGCCCGCCGTTGACGAGGTTCATCGCCACCACCGCGCGCGGCGCGAAGCGCCGGCGCAGTTCGGTCTGCAAACGCGAGTAGGCTTCGTGCGGCACGCCGCAGAAGACCGCGTCGCCTGCACGCCAGACCCACAGCGGCATGCGCGCGGCGGTCCCGTCGCCCATGCTCTTGCGGACGGCCAGCTTGCGCCGCAGGCGTTCGCGCTGCACGCGGTCCTCGCAGGCCTCGTACGCCCGCCGGATCTCCGCCGCGGGCGGATACTCTTCCTTGATGCGCAGGTCCGTCTCCACGACGCAGGCCGCCAGCGTGCGCGAGACTTCGCGCGGCCGCCGCGACCAGACCGCGAGCGGCGCGCCGCTTTCCACCACGCCGCCGTAGGCGAGTTCCTCACCGGGGGGCAGCATGCCTTCCAGCGCCGCGAGCGCCGCGAAGCCGAGCCGCCGGCCGTTCGCGTCGGCCACGGCGGTATCGCCGGTGTACTCCTGCGCGGGCGCGAGTTCCCCCGAGCAGCCTTGCAGGAACAGGCACGGCGCCTGCGTGTGCGTTTCGACGAGTTCGCGCATCGCGCCGACGTAGTCGGGCGAGAGCCGCGTGTTCTGCCACGCGAGCGTGACCGGGTGGCAGGCGTAGTTGACCAGCGTCGCGCGCACGCGCCCGTCCGCGCCGGCCACGCGGCCCACCAGCACCGTCGTGTCGGCGGGCGCGGCGGGGTTCAGCCCGCACACGATGCGCGCGCGCTCCGGATCGCGCAGGTCGCGGTTGCAGGCCAGGTCGCAGGAACCCGTGGTCCACGCGAGTTCCCCCGGCGCGGCGGAACGCAGGGCTTCGCGCGCGGCTTCCACGGTCATCGCCGCGACCTGTTCCAGGTACGGGCGCACGCGCCCGCCGCCGGGCGCGTCCGGCAGGTCGAGGCAGAGGGCCGGGCCGGCGTGTGTGTGCGAAAGATTGAAGATCAGGCGCGCGGGGTCGAGTTCCAGGGCCTTCAGCGCCGCGCCTCGCACGAGCCATTCGGTCTCGGCGCCGCGCCACCAGCCCAGGTCGGCGGCGATCAGCACCAGCGGCGGCGCGTCCGGCGTCTCCTGCAGCGTCAGCGCGGTGAGCGTGAGCGAACGGTGCCGGCCCTCGGCCTGGTCGTGCTTCGCCGCGCCCCAGTTGCGCGCGTAGATGTCCTGCGGCGGGTCGATGGGCCGGCGCGCGACGCCGATCCATCCGGCAAAGGCCGCGTGGGCCACGGGCGCGGGCGGTGGGGTGTCGGGCATGTCAGGCGTCTCCAAAGCGCGCGAGCGGCGCGGCGAGTTGTTCGTCGAAGCGTTCGGGCCAGGCGAGTTCTTCAAGCACCGCGCGCCAGCGCTGGGGCTGGCTCGCGTCGTCGATCAGTGGCACGAAGCCCATCTCGAGGTAGATGCGCAGCGCGGGGAGCCGGAAGTCGTCGGTGTGGAGCACCGCGCGGCCGCGCCCTTCGGATTTCATCACGTTCAGCGCCGCGAGGCTGGCCCAGTAGCCGAGGCGCTTGCCGCGGTGCGCGGGATGCGTGCCGACCCAGTGGACGTACCCGCAGGCGGTCCCGTACGCCGGGCGGTGCCATGCGGAGGCCGTCGCGGCGGCTTCGCCATTCTTCTCCACCATCAGGACGCGCTCGGGGCGGAAGGCGGCGTCGGCCTTCATGACTTGGTCGAAGTCCGTCGTTCCCGGCGCGCGATCGAAGGCGGCGTCCATCATCGCGTTCCACGCGGCCTGGTCGCCCTCCTTAAAGGAGCGCACCGCGTAGCCGGCGGGCCACTGCAGCGGCGGCAGCCCGTCCAGCGTAGGCCGCAGCATCAGGAGTTGCGCCGGCTGCGCGGGCATCTACGCGTCCTCTCCGCGGAAGGCCGCCGAAAGCAGCGAGAGTCCGCCGTCCATGAGCTGCACGTGCCCGGTGACGTGCTTCAGCCGCGCGTCGCAGTAGCGCGCGACCTCGGCCGCGACGTCGTCGGGCTGGATCAACTGCCCGACGGGGACGGTCTCGAGCGCGCGCTTGCGCAGCTTCGGGTCCTGCTCGTAAAAGCGCCCGCTCAGGCCCGCGTCCACGTAGCCCGGCGCGACCTCGTTGACGAGGATGCCGTGCGGCGCGAGTTCCAGGGCCATGCACCTCATCAGCATGCGCAGCCCGGCCTTGCTCGCGCAGTACGCCGGGATGTGCGTATGCGGCGCGTGCGCGGCCCAGCTCCCGACAAAGACGACGCGCCCGGGTTTGTGCAGGTCCAGCAGGCGCAGCGTCGCGGCCTGCGCGAGAAAAAACGCGCCGTCCAGGTTCACGCGCAGTTCGCGCGTCCAGGCCTCGGGCGTTACGGTGCGGAAGTTCGCGGGCGTCACGACGGCCGCGTTGGGCACGATCAGCGAGGGCGCGCCGACGGAGGCTTCCACCGCCGCGACCCAGTCCTTCACCGCCGCCGCATCGCTCACGTCCACCTTGTCGTAGCGCGCTTTGACTTCGCGCGATTCGAGTTCGCGCAGGAAACCGCCGACGTCGGCGGGGTCGCGCAGGTCGCCGAGCGCCACGTGGGCGCCCTGCCGCGCGAGTTCCCGGGCGATGGCGCGCCCGATGTCGCCCATGCCTCCGCTGATGATCGCCGTCTGACCGTGCAGCATGACAGGCTCCAGGTGCGAATTACCAGTCCGTCACAGCGCCGTCGGGCGAGAAGCTCCGCTGCAGGACTTCCTGCTGGAACGGATGCTTGCGCACTTCGGCCTCGTTGATCTCGATGCCCAGGCCGGGCAGCGTGGAGGGCCGGACCACTCGGCCTTTCGCTTCCACGCGGTAGCCCTCCTTTACCACGTCCTGGCGCCAGGGCACGTCGGCATGCACGGTCTCGCAGATCACGTACGACGGCGTGGCGAAGCCGAGTTCCAGCGAGGCCGCGGTGCTGACCGGCCCCTGCGGGTTGTGCGGGGCGAGCGCCACGCGGCAGGCCTCGGCCATCGCCGCGATGCGCCGCGCCTCGCTCAGCCCGCCGCAATGCGTAATGTCCGGCTGGACGACGCTGCACGCGCGCTTCTCGAAGAGTTCGCGGAAGGCATGCTGCGAGACCAAGCGTTCGCCGGTCGCGATGGGCGTGCTCACCGCGCGCTGGATCAGCGCGAGGTCGTCGATCGTCTCGGGCCAGCAGGGTTCTTCGAAGAAGAAGAGCCCGTACGGTTCCAGCGCCTTGGCGAACTGCAGGCCCATCCGCGGGCTCGGGCGCGCGTGGCAATCGACCATGATGTCCACGCCGTCGCCGGCGGCCTCGCGCATCGCGCGCACGCAGGCCTCGGCGTAGCGGATCGGGCGGAGGCCCTCGAGCGGCATCGTCTCGGGCACGGCCATCGACTTGAACGCGGTGAAGCCTTCCTCGACGGCCATGATCGCGAGTTCGGCGAAGCGCTTCGCGTCGGCCGGGCGCGTCTCGTAGAAGTCTTCCATCTTGCCGCCGCCGAGGTGGCAGTAGGTCCGCACGTAGTCGCGCACGGGCCCGCCCCACAAACGGTGGCAGGGGACCCCGTGGACCTTGCCCAGGATGTCCCACAGCGCCAGGTCGATGCCGCTGATGGCCGTGCCGCGCACGATCCCGTTGCCGTGCCAGAAATGCTGGCGGTACATCATCTGCCAGAGGTGTTCGACGCGCGTGGGGTCTTCGCCGACGAGCAGTTGCGCCAGGTCCTCCAGGCTGCCGACGACGCCGCGCGTGTGCCATTCCAGCGTCGCTTCGCCCCAGCCGTACAGTCCGGGCTGGTCGGTGTGGACCTTCACGAAGATCCAGTTGCGCATGCGGGCATGGCAGACGATCGGTTCGATGCGGGTGATCTTCATGCGGCGGCCTCGCGCGTTGGAAAGGATTCGCTTCCTGGCAATCTACCCCCGCGCGCGCCTCGCGGCAGCGGTCCGTAGACCGGAAAACTTGCACTTTTCCTAGATACGATTCCGGTTAGCGTATGCACCATGCTTCCTTGGGTCCACCAGGCCGCCCACTACAAGAGCGTCTCGCCCAACAAACCGGGCGAGTTCCACGATTACTACCACCAGCACCATGTGGTGGGGTTCAAGGCGGTGGGTTCCGGCTGGTACCAGTCGGGGAACGAGCTGATCGAGGTGCGCGCGCCCTATATGGGCCTGCTGGCCGCGGGCGAACTGGACCGCAACGGCATCGTCGGCCCGCACGACATGTACTGGGTCAAGTTCGACTGGGACGCCGTCCGCCGCCAGCCCGGCGACCGTTCGGTGGGCATCGACTGGAACGGCCAGCGCATCCGCCGCGGCCACATCCGGCACTTGAGCGAAGCGGAGGTTCGGCACGTCATTGCACTTTTCCAGGATATCCTGGCCATGGCCCGCCGGCCCGATCTCTCCTCGCGCCTGCGCGCGGGCGCGCGCGTCGTGGACCTGATCGCACTCTGGGCCGATGTCTCCGCGGCCGAAGGCGGCGGCGAGCGCGCCGTGCGCATCTACCGCAACCTGATCGAGCAGCACGCATCGGACCCGTCGATGTCGCTGGCGCAGATCGCGGAGCGCGTCGGCCTGAGCGGCGACCACCTGGGCGCGCTCTTTCACAAAGAGATGAACATGACGCCGGTCGAGTACCGCACGCGGCTGCGCCTGCTGCGCGCCCGCGAACTGCTCGTCTCCACCGCGCGCCCGGTGCGCGAGATCGCCCTCGAGGTCGGCTTCCCCAACGCGAGCCACTTCACGCGGCTCTTCCGCGCGGCCTTTGGCTTGAGCCCGCGCGGCTACGCGCGCAAGCACGCCTACGCCTTCACGGAGCGCGCGCCCGCCGCGCCCGCTGCTCGGGCCGAGTGAGGCTACGCCGGCTGGAGTTCCTGCGCCTGTTTCCAGCGGTCCTGATACTCGGCGACGAACGGTTCGAAGAACGCGCGCGTGCGCGGAGTCAGGCGGTCCAGGTAGCCCGGCTCCCGAAACCACGGCTGGTCGGAGAAGTAATCGAAGAGCGGCCGTGAGGCCTTGGTGTAGGTGAACATCAGCGTGCGGCGTGGCTTGTCGGCGTGGTAACGGCCGCGATGCAGGCCGTTGGGGTTGAAGAGCGCCGCGTCGCCGGCCTTGAGCGCAAGGCGCAGGGCGCCGGGCATGCGGTTGGACGTGTTGTTCGCGCGGCCGTGGGCGCAGCGAATCTCGTATTCGGCGGGCGTGTCCCAGCGCAGGTGCGAACGCGGCACGAACTCGATGTCGTCGGAATCCACGAGCGGAATCTGCATCTGGATGGCGCTCTCGCCCGCGGCGATCGCGGCCTCCATCCGGCGGCGTTCCTCCTCTTCGCTCTTGGCCATGAATTGCAGGTCGCGGTGCCAGTTGCCGTCCACGCTCGTCTTGCGCGGGTTGAACCAGTAGGTCGTGCAGCGGAAGAGCGGCGTCTCGCGGAGGATCGCGCGCGCGATGCCCAGGATCAGGTCGTCGGCCACGGCGTCCATCAATTCCGAAAAGTCCGCGGCCGGGCGGTCGTGGAAGTACGCCGCGTGGTTCAGGTGCCGCATGCAGTGTTCGTCGGGATTCGAACGCGGCTGGCCCGTCTGCGGATCGCAGGCGATCCACTGTTCGTGAATCCCGTCCGCGATCGCGCGCAGGCGCTCCACGCGCGCGGCCTCGAAGATGCCGGGCACCACCAGGTAGCCCTCTCGTTCCCACGTTTCCCGCCAGTCGCGCACCATGGCCGCTCCTTATGGATCGTTATGGATCGTTCGTTCGTGACGTCCACGGGAACCATACCCCGCGATTCGGGCGCGCGGAATGGACGGCCTTCGCGAAGGGATGCCATCGCGCGGAGCCTGGCTGGCTCCGCGCCGTATGTGGTTGCGGGTCACGAGCGGACTCGGGATGGACGGGCTTACTTGGAGAATGGATTCTTCAACGCCGCACGGTAGGCGCTGGGCGGCTGCCCGGTGGCCTTGCGGAAGGCGCGGCTGAAGTGAAAGGGGTCGTCGAAGCCCACGGCGGCGGCCACTTCTTCGACGGAGGCGTCTCCCGCGGCGAGCAGCGAGCGCGCGCGTTCCATGCGCCGGCGCCGGACGAACTCCATCGGAGGCATGCCGGTCTCGCGCCTGAAGAGGTTCGCGAAATAGACGGGGCTTAAATGCGCGGCTTTGGCCAACTGCGGCAGCGTCAGCGGCTCGGCGATGCGCCGGTCGATGAGTTCGAGCACGGCCGAGATGCGCGCGGCCTCGCCGGGGCGCGCGCGCAGTTCGCCCGCGCGGCATTCGGGCGGGAGCGCTTCGGCGAACCGCAGGGCCTCCGCGAGCAGGTGCAGTGTCAGGCCGCGCGCGGCCAGCGCGGCGTGCGGAGCCGGATCGTGGAAGGCGTGGACGAGCTCCACGAAGCGCGGCACGAACGCGCGGCGTTCGGGCGCGGGCAGGCGCAGGCGGCGCGGGAGCGTCATGCGCCGCAGCGGATCGATGCCTCCGCGCGCGCGCAGGATAAAGCCGGTGGAAAGCACGGTGACCGGCCGTTGCGGATCGTGGCCCGCGGCCACTTGCATGCCGGCGCGGCTGAGAAAGAGGTCGCCGGGCTGGGCGTCCATGCGGTCGCCGTCGTGTTCGATCCAGCCGCGGCCCTTCCAGATGTAAAAGAGCCCTGCGTGCTCGATGGCGTACGGTTCGATCTTCCAATGCGGTGGGCAGGGAAAAAGATCGGCGAATCGGAGTTCGGCGGTGACGCCTTCCCACGGGTCCGCGGGGAGTTCCACGCTGGCGGCCATGCGCGGGATGCTACCGGAAAATTCGGCAAGCGAAAGGCGGGCTTATTCGCCGGCGGGTTCGATCAGCACGGCCAGGTCGCGGCGGAAGTCCGGGCAGGCCAGGACGACAGGCTTGGCCGCGTCGCCTTCGGCGCGGGACAGCTTGTCCGTCCGCAGGATCGCGCCGGTCCACGTGTCGAGCCAGCGGACGGCGTACTCGCCCGCGGGGAGGGCGGGCAGGCGCGCTTCCAGGCCTTTGACCTCGGGCGGCGCGGCCTCGTTCTTTTCGAGCAGCCGCGCCCAGGTGGAGCGGCGGTCCTGAATCCAGACGCACTGGCCGCTGCGGCCGGCGCGGCCCATCACGCGCACGCCCGAACCCTGCGCCGCTTCGGCCTCGTTGGTGATCTCGCGCAGGTTGTTGGGTCCGTCGCGCGTCGCCAGGCGCCCCAGGGCTTCGGCGAAGACGCCCGCGCCCTGGAAGACGCGCCAGAGGCCGTGGTGTTCGACGTGGCGGTCCCACCACCAGTTCATCGGCGCGGCGGCCATGCCCGAGGCCAGTCCGGCGAAGCCGGCGTTGTGGAGCAGCAGGCCCTCGCGGTCGCGCGTGTTGCGGTCGCGGGCGACGGCCTCGGGCCCGGCCTCCTGGCGTTCCAGGTCGTGAAGCGCGGCGTAGCCGAATTCGCCCAGGAAGTACGGCTTGTGCGGGCGGCCGGGTTCGCGCGCGGCGGAGGCCCAGGCATCGAAGAGCGCTCCGGCGTCGAAGGCGCGGTCGTCGCGCGCGTCGGCGGCTTCGGGCACGTAGGCGTGTTCCTGGATCGCGTCGAGCGCGCCGAGTTTCTGCAGGCCCAGCCAGGCGCGCTCGGGCGGCAGCGCGGCCGAGAGCATCACCGGATGGCGCACGCCGTCCATCGCGTTGAGGTGCTGCGCGAGCAGCGCGGCCCAGGCGAGCACGTCGCGGCGCGCGGCGCGGGCGGTATCGGCTTCGACCACCGGCACGCGCGGGTCGTCGGCCTCGACCTTCAGCGCCGGCCAGGCCTCGTCGGCCTCGTTGAGCAGTTCCCAGCTCCACAGCGAACGGTACGCGCCGTAGCGCGCCGCGAGGTACGTCAGGCGGCGTTTGAAGAGCTTGATCGCGTCCGTGTTGCGGAAGAACTCCGCCGGCGCCGCCAGCGGCCCGCCGGCCTCGCGAAAATACGGATGGCGCTTGCCGTTCGCGGTCAGGTCGTGCGCGTTCTCGGCGACCAGAATCAGCCCGATCTCGCGGGCCTGCGCGGCCAGGAAGATCTCGTCGAGCGCCTCCGCGGCGTCGGCGGAGAACTCGCCCGCGCGCGGGCCTTCCAGGGGCATGCCCCACGAGGAAATCCAGACGCGCGCCGCGTTGCCGCCGTTGCGGGCCAGTTCGCGGAACTGCGCGCGGTAGCCGTCGGCGTCCGCGGGCTTGGCCGGCCAGGCGAGGTTGAGCCCGACGGGGAAGTGCACGTCGCCGTTGTCGAAGCGGAAGACGCGTTCGCCCGGGCGCGCGCGCAGAAAGCCCCGGCTGGCCGGCGCGCCCGCCTGGAACGGCACGGCCTCGCCGCGCACCAGCCCGCCGGGCGAGAGCGCCGAGATGCGCACGGCGTAGAGCCCGGGGAAGGGCGGGGCGAAGCGGAAGCGGAACTCGCCTTCGGCCGGCGCCTTGGACGGCCCTTCCCGGTAGAAGCACGGCACCTGGACGACCCGGGGCGGCAGTTCTTCCTCGTCGTCCTTCGCTTCGGCCTCGTCGATGGGAAAGGCGATCTCGGCGAAGACGAGCAGTTCGTCGTAGCCGTAGGGATCGGCGCCGCCGGCGTAGATGCGGACGGAGCCTTCGAGGAAATCCCACGCGGGCGTCTGCTGGCGTTCCAGGCGCAGGGGCGAGAGCCCGGCCTCGAGGCCGTCGCGTTCGCCGCCGACGAAGAATTCGAAGGTGCCGGGCACGCGCGGGTCGCGCGCGTCGGGCAGGAGCGTCTGGCGCAGGAGCAGCGCGCGCTTGTCCTGCGTCAGCACCCAGCGCGCCGGGCCCGAGCGCGCCACTTCCACGCGCGGATGCTTGGGCATGGCGAACGAGAGGCGCGAGGCGCGAAACGCCGGGCCGCCGGGTTCGGGAATCTTGCCCTGCCAGGTCAGCGCCGAGACCGTGCCCGCGGTGTCCACGGCGCTGAGGCCCGGCATGCGTTCGGCGGCCTCGCGCGCCGGATCGGGATAAAGTTCGATGGCCAGTTCCAGGTCGCGGTATGGATCTTTCGCCGCCGCGCCGGCCTCGGCCAGCACGGGGCTGACGAGCACGCGCGCCCCGGCGAGCACGCGGCGCACCTGCACGAGCATCGAGAGCGCCTGCCCGGGCTCCCGCGCGGGAAAGGCGATCTCGCGCGGCGTGCGCGAACCCTTTTTAAGAACCGGGGACTCGGCCCACTTTTCGCCTTCGGCCAGGATCGGCGCGGGTTCGGCGAGGACCTGCCTGATCTGCGCGGCGGCGAGCAGCCGCCCGCCGCGGCTGAGGACCACGCGCGCGCCGTCGAGCATGCGCACGTCCAGGGCGTCCGGTTCGGCGGGGGCGTTTTCGGCGAACGCGGGCGCGTGCAGGCCCGCGGCGAGCAGGGCGATCGCGAAGGCTATCGTGAACGGGCGTGCTGGACGGCGCTTCATCGCGAACGGACGGCCTCGGCGCGCGTCAGCGGGCCGGAGCCTTCTTTTTGGTGTCCTTGATCTGGCGGCGGGGGATGGTCACCTGCACGGAGTCTTCGGGACCCTGGCTGGTCTTGATGACGATGCTGTCCTCCGGCCCGGCGCTGAAGGAAAAGTCGTGGCCCTTGGCGTCCTTGAAGGTGAGGTCCCCTTCGAGGCGCTTCAGGTTGGCGCGGATGTCGGGGCTGATGGACTTGCGCGTGTCCTGTTCGAGCTTGGCGACCTTCTGCTCGTTCGCGAACTCCGTCTCGACGAACTTCACCAGGCGTTCCTTGAAGATCTCGGCCGAGACCGAGTCTTCCGGCTCGAACGGCGGCATCCGCGGCGTGTAGAGCTTCTCGTAGCGCATCAGGCGGTCGCTGGTCTCGCGCTGCGCGACCTTGGGGTCCTCGGATTTGCGGTTCGAGAACCAGAGCATGCCGCCGCCGACCACGCCCCCGATCAGCAGCAGGCCGCCGATGCCCAGGATCACCTTGCGGGTCCAGCGCGAGCCCGTGCCGTCGTTGAGCAGCGCGCGGTTGACCATCACCTTGCCGCCGCCCTTGCGCTTTTCTTCTTCGCGGTTGGCCAGCTTCTCGGCGCGTTCCGCGGCCTTGTCGAGCCCCTTGATCTGGTCGGAGAGCTTGACCTCCGAGAGCCCCAGGGCGCGGCGGTTCGCGGCGATGTTGTCGCTGTTGAGCGCCTTCAGGCGGCCCGTGGACGCCGCGGCGCCCATGGTGCTGCTGTGGCCGCTGCCCGCTCCGCCCTTGGGGAGCGCGCGGGTCGGCGGCGCCATGTTGCTCTGGCTGGTCCGGATGGCCGGGAGCCCGGACTGGCTCGCCGGCGACGCAGAACCCGAGACGGCCGGTGTGTGCGACGTGGACGAGGGGTTGCGCTTCATGGCCTGCGTGGGCGGCGGCGTTTTGGTGGCGGCGGCGGGCTTGGCCTGCGGATTGGACGGGCGCGCGGGGCCGCCGGCCGGGGGTCCCGGCTTTCGCGGAGGATTAGGCTGAGGCGGCGTGGCCATGCGTTGCCAAGCTCCATGCCCGACGCGGCGAGCGCTGCACGAAGGTTACTTCGAATTCGGGAAGTATCCCTGCTACGTACACCAGCTTAGGACACTCTAGCCCATTCCGGATCAAAATCCATAACTTTAGCCTGCCTTCGTTTACAAGATTGTCCGGCGTCCTCCAAGCAAAAGGCCCGGAACCGGGTTCCAGGCCTTTTACGGGAGCTTTAGGGTCCTCGCGGTTCAGGCGGACTTCAGGGCCTTGCGGGCGCGGGGCGCGCGGGCGGCCTTGGCCTTGACCGTGGAACTCTCGAAAGTCAGTCCGAACTCGTTGGCGCTCACCGTCACCGTTCCGCGGACGTTCAGCTTGCCGGTCACGACGCGGTCGGCGAGGGCCGCTTCGAGGTGGCGCTGGACGCAGCGGCGCAGTTCGCGCGCGCCGAACTCGTCGCTGAAGCCCTTCTTCAGCAGCCAGTCCTTGGCCTCGGCGGTCAGTTCGAGCCGGAAGCCCTGGCGCTGGGAGCGTTCCGCCAGGCGTTCGACGAACTTGTCGAGGATCTGCGTGGCTTCGGGCTTGGCGAGGCTGCGGAAGCAGACGATCTCGTCGATGCGGTTGAGGAACTCGGGCTTGAACTTCTTGCGCAGGGCTTCGTACGCGGCGGCCTTGCGTTCGTCGTGGCCGATGGGCTTGCGTTCGGACATCCCGAAGCCCAGGCGGCGCTGCAGCGCGTCGGCCTCGCCCGCGCCCACGTTGCTGGTCAGGATCACGATCGAGTGCGTGAAGTCGATCTTGACGCCCTTCGCGTCGGTGACGAAGCCTTCGTCCATGATCTGCAGGAGCAGGTTGTGGACCTTCTCGTCGGCCTTCTCGATCTCGTCGAAGAGCACCACGGTGGCGTTGGCCTCGCTCATCACGCTGGTCAGGAAGCCGCCCTGTTCGTGCCCGACGTAGCCCGGAGGCGCGCCGATCAGCTTCGCGTACTCGTGCGGCAGGCTGTATTCGGAACAATCGATGCGCACCAGGGACTTGCGGTCGTGGTGCGAGAGTTCGTCCGCGAGGGCCTTGGCGAGTTCGGTCTTGCCGACGCCGGTCTGGCCCAGGAACATGAAGACGCCCACGGGGCGGTCGGGGTCGCGCAGGCCGGCGTTGGCGCGCGTGACGGCCGCGGCGATGCCTTCGACGGCTTCGTCCTGGCCGATGACCTTGCGGCGCAGGGCTTCCACCAGTTCGCTGTTGGTGCGGCGGTCTTCGATGAAGGCCAGTTCGGTCTCGCTCGCTTCGGCCAGGATGTCTTCGGTGGGTTCTTCCATCACCGGCAGGGTGACGCGGTGGATGTCGAGTTCCGGGTTCAGGCCGACGCACATGTCGAAGAGGACCTCGCGCAGCACCTCGCGGTTGTCGCCGCCGGCCTCCAGCGCGTTCTTGGCGTGCGCGGGCAGTTGCGCGACGCAGGTCTCCATGACCATGTTCACGTAGGAGCGCCGGTCGGTAATGCGCGCCTCGCGCAGCACGTGCAGCAATGCATCGCGGGAATAGATGCGGAATTTCACGAAGGCGTCGAGCCCTTCGACATATTTCATGACCATGCTGGGTTCGAGGCGGATCATAGGTTTGCCCTTCCGTATGCTGGCTGGCGCAGCGTGCGTCAGCATTCTGATAGGACATACGCATAGACCGTGCCACAAAGCGCATTCGATTCGACGGGTGCTTTTGCTAATATCGCAACCCTTTTATCCTTAGTGTATTGCACAGAAGCCAAGCTGAAAGCGCGGTGTCGAATCCAGAGCAGCGGACATAATCTATATCAGTTTGCTGCACTCGTGAGCGAAGGGGCGACTATAGGCCATCGGGATATGGACGCTGACTGCTACGCCGCGACGTTTTCTGCGTCTCACCTTGTCGCGCGACAGGTAGCCGCACCTATATATTCTCCAAGGAATTATATGAAAGAAGTAGCGCGCAAATTTACCAACAACGCCCAGGCATGTTCGTATATAGTGCCTCGCGCACATCGTAGGCAAGGGGAGTGCGGATGAACGCCCGACCGATCAGCCTCGTGGTCTCCAAAGCCGATGGCTGCTCGCTCCTGAAGGAAGGCGACCGCTGGGTCGTTGCCGCCCACGAAGTGGCCGTGGTGGGCGAAAGCAAAGTCTGCGCGCAGGCGCTCTGCTCCTTCTATCCGCACCTGAAGAACCTGCTTCAGATCACGCCCAAGGACATGGCCCTGCCGCCGATGCTTCTGCGCTGCCAGGGCGAAGGCTGTTCCACCATCTTCCGCATCGAAGCGGGCCTGCCGAAGCAGCCGGCGCATCCGCCCGCGGCGGCGAAGCCCGCCGCGCCGCCTCCGCCGCCCGCGGGCCCGGCCCCGGTGACGATCGCCACGCCCGTCCCGGGAGTCGAACCCGCCGCGATCACGCAGTCGAACATGGGCGTGACGCGCCGGCTCGAACGCGGGGCGCTGGCCGCGGGGAGCAAGCTGCAGGAGCAGGGCACGTTCCTTTCGCGCATCCCGCCGCACGCGGCGGTGAAGGTGGTCGGTGCCGCCCGCAAGGTCGTCTACCAGAACGGGCAGTTGATCCTGGACGAAGGCGTGCGCGGCGACTCGCTCTACATCGTCGGCGACGGCAAGGTGGAAGTGCACAAGCGCTCCGCCAAGGACGGCACCGAGACCATCCTGGCCGTGCTGAACACGGGCGAATGCTTCGGCGAGATGTCGCTGCTCACGGGCGAACCGACCAGCGCCGCCGTGCGCGCGCGCGGCGAAGCCAGCATCTTCGTCCTCGGCCGCAAGGAACTCGACGAACTGCTCATTCAGATCCCCGAACTCAACCGCATCTTCTCGCAGTTGCTCGCCGCGCGCCTGCGCACGGTGAACATGACCCTGGAGAGCGAACTCGGGCGCGGCATCCTCGGCAAGCTCTCCATGATCTCGATGATCGACCTGGTGCAGACGCTCAACGCCAGCCGCCGCACCGGCACGCTGGTGCTGACGGGCTCCGCCGGCGAAGCGCACGTAATCTTTAAAAACGGCGCGGTGGTCGGCGCTTCGATGGGCCAGCAGAAAGGCGAAGAGGCCTTTTACGCCGTGGTCGCCTGGCCCGAAGGCGACTTCTGCTTCGAGCAGGACCAGACCGAGGTCCCCCCCGCGTCGGCCATCCAGAAGGAAACGATGGGCCTGCTGATGGAAAGCATGCGCCGCCTGGACGAAGCCAAGCGCTGAGCGCCCGCCGCCCGTCAATGTTCTCAGTCCAGTCTACTTTTGCCGAATGTAGAATCTCGCCAAGGTAGGCAAATGATCGCTTATGGTCTCCTTTACCTCTCTTAATACAGCCACGACTTCCTTATTTGTCATTGAGCCAGACTTTTCCAACGCTTCTTGAATGGGCAGCCACTTCACAACCTTTGCAATTTTCTTATCTACGATCTGGTCATCAGAAGCGAGTGTGATGGCGTTCAAGTCGATTCGGGACATGAATTTGTTGCTCCGGTTAGCCAGCCATAGGTACGAGTAATCTGAAGGATCGTTGATATCCCTAAAGTGCGCGTTGACTTTGGGATCATTCTCCAGTTTGTGAAATGGCGCCCACTCAGGAGCATCTGGAGAAGCATTCCAGTCGCCGAGGATCATCGTGTCTGAGTCGGTGAGTGGAGCGGTATTCCGAAGCCAATCAGCCAGAATTTCCGCGGACTCCCGCCGTTGAGAAGCTCCTTCTGCCATGGCTTTTAAATGTACGCCCAAAACCTGGAAGTCGAACTTCTCTGCGCCTGGCGGAAGGGCGGCGGAGGATCCGGCTGGAATTCTAGCGCTGAAATAACCATAGAGTGGGGTTCTTCCGGCGAAGGGGTCTTTCTCGCCATCCTCCTGATACTTGCCACGAGGAAAGAGGTCCTCTACTTCGCTCTTGGCCCTGATCCAATCTCGGTCCCACATCATGGCCACGCGTTGTTCACCGCCTGCTTCCGTATAAAAGACTACGTAGTCACCAGCACCACGGCGGTTCAATTCCTCAGCGACCGAATCCAATACGCCAGGATAGCGGCCGTCCTTAGATGGTCCCGCGATTTCTTGAAGGACGAACAGATCTGAATTGAATGCTTCCAGGATGTCCACCACACGGTCGAAACGCTGGCGGTCCTTGCTTTGGGACTTTGCCGCGCCGAACCACTCAATATTCCACTGGAGGACATCTAAAAAGCGGGAAGTATCGCGATACTCCTTAGGTACATAGTCGGCAAACGCATGCGAGGTGTTGTCATTCTCTCCAGTGAGTACATTGTTGCGCCTTCGAGGCGTCGATGCCATATCAACCGCTCCTTTTCATGAAAGTGGAGACTCAAATATCAAGTCAAATAAACGTGATCACGCAATCACGCTATGTTGTCTAATCACGAGTTGAATGCTCGAACTGTTCAGTGTGATTTATATGGACATATAAATAGGAGCAAGAAGTTTCCATCATTAATTATAAAAATAAATATCTTCTTGCGTCTTATTTAACCATTCCATAACAAGAAGTCTGTGGCGGATAGGTAACCTATTCGAATTGGATAAAAAAGAGCCGCTCCGAAGAGCGGCTCCTGATACCTGCGGCGGCAATCGCGGCGGGGTCAGTCGCCGACGTACTTCCAGCGCCCGCCTACGTTCTGCCAGCGCAGCGTCTTTTCGGCCCCGTTGACCTCATAGGTGACCTGCGCCAGGCCCGCGGCGGCGATGCGCATCGACTTGGTCACGGTCGCGCCCTTGTACGCGGCCCAGGCCTTGAGAAACGCCGCGCGGTCTTCCTTCTTCTTCAGGTCCAGGCCCGCCAGGTTCTTGGGGACCTCGGAGAGGAACGCCTTGACGACCTCGGCGTCTTCCGACGCGATGGCTTCGAAGAACTTCTGGCAGGCCGCGCCCGGATCGGCCAGCTCTTCGTCGGTGAACTTGCTCAGCGGATCCTTGGGATCGGCCTTCTTCTCCTCGGCATGCACGGCGCCGGCGACGGTTACGGCCAGCAGGGCCGCGCACAGGTAGCGCATCATCGTCCTTCCCTCCTTGAGTGTCGTTACGAGTTGCTGCCCAGGCCGATCCCGCCGTCCACGGGCACCAGCGCTCCGGTGATCCAGCCGGCCTTGGGTCCGCACAGGAAGACGGCCATCTCGGCGATATCTTCAGGCCGGCCCACGCGCCCCAGCGGGTGCGCGGCCACGAAGGCTTCCATGGCCTTGGTCACCGCGGCCTTGGGCATCATGGTCTCGAAGATCGGCGTATCGACGACGCCGGGGTTGATCGCGTTCACGCGGATGCGGTCGCCGCCGTAGTCGAGCGCCATGCAGCGCGTCAGGTGGTCGAGCCCCGCCTTGGACGCGGAGTAGACCGCGAAGTTCTTCAGCGCCAGGCTGGTGACCGACGACGAGATGTTCAGAATCGCGCTGCCGCCCGCGTCCTTGTGCTTGCGCAGGTGCGGGACGGCGGCCTTGGCCATGTGGATCGGGCCCTTGAAGTTGATGTCCACGGTCGCGTCGATCTTGTCGTCGGGCGTCCCGTCCACGGTCCCGAAGGAGGCCACGCCGGCGTTGTTCACCAGAATATGCAGCGCGCCGAAGGCCGCGACGGTCTCGGCGACCATGCGCGCGGCGTCGGCGGGCTTGGAGACGTCGCCCGCGACCGCGAGCGCCTTGCGTTCGGCGGATTTGATCTCGTTCACGAGTTCCTGAAGCGGCTCGGTGCGGCGGCCGGTGACGGCCACTGCGGCGCCTTCGCGCGCGAAGGCCTGGGCGATGCCGCGCCCGATGCCCGTCCCGCCGCCGGTGACGAGCACGACTTTGCCGCTGAGTTCGCCAGACATGGGGACCTCCCGGGATGAAACAAGTTGTCTTCGAAAATGGCCGACGACCGAGTATCTAAGCACAATCGGGGCAGGGGTCAATCGACATGGAACCGGCCGGGATGGCACGCCCTCCATCGCGCATGGAAGTGGCCGCATGGGCGCTGTTGATAGCCCTTGTTCGAGCCTTCGGAGACCGCAGCGGCCACGGCGGGATGATGATTGCGTGCTTCCTCGCTACGGGCGCCGTCGGGGGAATCCTGGTGGCGCGCTGGCGGGGGCCGGGTTGGAAGGGCTTGGCGGCGCTGGTGGCTGGCGTTGTCTTTCTTCACGCGGTCGTCAGCGTGTTGCTTGGCGAGATCTTTATCTTGAATGGCCGATGGGATTACCCGGTAACGCTCGATCTATTTCCGATTGCCTTTGCCTACAAACGTCCGAATCCGGGTTCATCCAGCCCCATGCCGGGGATGCTGATTCCGCTGGCATTATGGGGTGCGTCTTTGGGAATGGCGATCCGCATGGGGCTGGTCCCAAGCACGGAGCGGTTGGGCGACCACCTCGTGGGCGTGCTGCGCGGCGTCCTGGCCTTCGTGATCGTCGCGGCCGTGCATTTCATGTTGGTGCCGTGGAGCGGCGGTTGGCCTCGAAGATCGGCGCTGCCGGAGGAGCCAGGGCTCGCTTGGGATTTGATGGGCGTCTATTCGTTCATCCTAGTGTATCCCGCTTTCCTGTTGGCGCTATTGCACGACCTCTTTCTCAAGCACGCCAAACCCTCGGCTGGAACAACAAGTTGAAGTTCACGCAAGGCCGTGCGCTTGCGGGGGTCGGGCTAAATCGTACCATCGAGTCCTAATAGCACGACGCCGGGGCTCCGCGAGCCCCGCCACTCCGCGAGGGTTTCTGCGCCATGGCCGCTTCGTCCCGCATGCCGCTCTTTCTTTCGTCGTCGTCCTTCCAGGATTTGCGCCGCGTCTTCTGGCTTGCGCTGGGCATCGGCGTCGCGGGCAGTCTCGCGGCCGTCGCCTACCTGGCGGTGCTGCGCTGGGCCGAAGCACTGCTCGGTCCCGAACACTGGTCGGCGTGGGCGCATCTGGGCATCCTGTGCGGCACGGGGCTGGTGGTGGCGCTGATCGCGCGATGGCTGGGTTCGCCCGGCGACGTCGAACTGCTCGTCGATAACATCCACGTGCTCGGCGGGCGCAACAGCCGCGGCGAATTGCGCTCGCTCCTGCCGATCTCCCTGGTCTGCATCGCTTCCGGCGGCGCGGCCGGACCCGAAGCACCGCTGGTGCAGACCACCGGCGTGCTCGGCACGCGTCTGGCCGAATGGCGCAAGCTGAGCCTGGCCGACAAGCGCATCCTCACCATCACCGGCATGGCCGCGGGCTTCACCGCGCTCTTCGGCGCGCCGCTGGGCGCCGCGATCTTCTCGCTCGAAATCCTGCACCGCCGCGGCATGGAATACTACGAGGCCCTTCTGCCCGCGCTGCTTGGCTCGCTGTGCGGCTACGCCGTCTTCGTGCTCGCCACCGGCACGGGGCTCGAGCCGATCTGGCACTTTCCCGCGGTCGCGCCGTTGCACCCGGTCGATTTCGCCTGGGCGCTGGGAGCGGGCGCGGCCGGCGCGGCACTGGCGGCGGCGTTCGAATACTTCAATCGCTTCCTGCGCTGGTGCTTCGGCAAGCTGCCGCCGCTTTCGCGCCCGGTGCTCGGCGGCCTGTTGCTCGGCCTGGCCGCCATGATTTCGCCCTACGCGCTCACCTTTGGCGAAGCGCAGATCGAAGACCTCGTCAACGGCCATCCGGTGCTGGCGTTCCTGCTCCTCGCGGCGGCGGTGAAGTTCGTCTGCACGTCCATCACGGTCTCATCGGGCTGGCGCGGCGGCTTTATCATTCCGCTTTTTTTCATGGGCGTGGCTTTGGCGCGCGCCGCGCACCTGGTCTTTCCGCAAAGCAACGAAGTAGTTCTGATCGCGGCGATGATGGTCGCGCTGAACACCGGCGTCACCAAGACTCCGCTCGGTTCGACGCTGGTCGTCACGCACATGGCGGGCTTGACCCTGCTGCCCACGACGCTGCTCGCGGCGCTCGTCTCGCTGCTGCTCTCCAGCGAATTCGGGATGATCCACAGCCAGCGATCGCGCAGCGTGGAAGACGCGCGCGAGCCCGGAGCGCCGGAAGGTTCGGGCAACGGGGCCGGAGAGGCCCCCTTGCCGGCGCACGCCTGAAGCCGCTTACTTCACCAGCACCGCGCGCCCCCAGGCGCCGCGGTCCTTGGAATTGTTCAGCGAGCCGTTCCACATGAGCTGGCGCGCGCGAATCTTGCCGTCGGCGCTGTCGTCGATGGCGATGTCGAAGAGCAGTTCGCGGCCGCCGTCGGGCTTTTCCACGCCCAGCAGCGCGAACGGAATCGCGGCTTCCAGCACGTAGCCCTTGCCGTCCACGCGCGCGACCACGGCCGACTTGATCGCCGGCTGTTCGTCCAACTGCGGCACGTACGAGGACGCCTTGCCCTCGGACGGAACCGCCGCGCGCAGCAGCACCTGGCGGTCGCCGCGGCGCAGTTCGCCGCCTTCGCCGGGCTTGTCCGCGCCGAAGAAGAGTTCCACGCAGTCGGCCGACCAGAGGCTCTTTTCGCCCTGCTCGTTCTTCAGCGGCGTCGGGTCGGTGACCTCGGCGAGCACGTACAGATTCGCGTCGTCCCAGCAGAGCTTGAAGGTCGCTTCCACGCCGCCGGCGTCCGCGCCGTTGACGAGCCGGTCGCCGCCGATGCGTTCGGCCGGGATGCCGGGCCAGCCCGCGGACGTGCCGTCGATCTCCATCGGCCCTTCGGCGCGGTGGACCTTCACCGTCTGCTTGCGCGGCCCTTTGACCGTGAAGCGCGGATCGTCGAAGACGAACGGCTTGCGCGTCCCCGCGATCACGTCGTAGATCTCGTAGTTGGTCTTGACCATATGGGCGAGCATGTCCTTCCACGGGCGGTCGGTCATGGCCAGCAGGCCGTCGTTGGCGTTTTCGCCGCCGAGCTTGGAGTAGCCGACGCCGGTGTAGGGCATGTCGTAGAGCGTGTACCATTCGACGCCGACGATGAAATCCAGCGCCGCCGCCTGTTCGACGTACTGGCGGTAGGCCAGCCCGCGTTCGGCCTGCGTCTTCACGTCCTTCACGCCGCCGGGGAGCCCGGATTCATCGACGGCGTTCCAGTAGAACTCGCTGAGGATCATCGGCTTCCCGCCCGACCAGCCGTGCACGCGCTTCAGGAATTCGGTGTCGAGCGCGTACGTGTAGTAGTTGAAGGACCAGACGTCCATGTACTTGCCGCCGATCTTGCAGAGCGTCTCGTTGTTGATCGTCCCGAACTGGAGGCGGTTGCCGATCAGCATGTGGTTCTTGTCGTACTTGCGGAAGGTCTCGGTGGCGGTGCGGAAGAGTTCGTCGAGGAAGAGCGCGGTGAAATCCTTGATGTCGCCGGCGGCCGCGTCGGTCTTCACGCCCAGGCCCTGGTCGTTCAGCGCATCGAAGGAGGCAGCCTTGAGGTCCCAGGCCTGGTTGAAGGCTTCGATCGTGCCGTACTTCTTCTTCAGTTCCGCGACCAGGCGGCGCTTGCAGGCCCATTCGCCCTTCAGCGTCGGGATCACGCGCGGGATGTCCTCGTAGATCGGCTCGTTGGTCAGGAAGTAGCCGATGATGAGCGGGTCGTCGGCGTGCGGCGCGATGTGCTTGGCGCAGTTGGCGTCGAAGGCCTTCTGCATTTTTTCGTCGAACGGGTCCCAGGTGCAGCGGACGCCGGGGATTTCGGGCACGCCTTCCCACTTCGAGAACGGCAGCGAGCCGACCGAAGGAAAGTTCCGTTCGTTGCGCGCCTCGCGGTCGCCCGAACCGAACGCGCCGGTCGAGTTGAAGCCCCACAGGCGCACGCGGTCGATCGACTGGAGGGTGAATTCCTTCGGCGTCGGAATCTTGCCGTACTTGCGCTGGAAGTTCGCGAAGAGGAACGTCACTTCCTCGTTGTTCCAGCCGCGGTAGCACTTGTTCCAGGGTTCCTCCTTGGGCGGGAGCCACTCGAAGGCCTTCTCGCGGCCCTTGTAGTACGTCGCTTCCTGGTAGGACTGGAAGGCGCAGACGCCCAGGTGGAAGAAGGCGTTGCCCGCGGGATCGACCAGGTGCCAGCGCCCGTTCTTCCGTTCGACGTGAAAGAAGCCGGTCTTGGTCAGGCCCAGCTTCTCGCCGCTGCCGGGCAGGCCGCCGTAGACGTCGCGCTCGGGCGGGCGGAAGCCCGCGTAGTAGGCCTTCTCGTCTTCGGCGTCCTTCTTCAGTTCGTCTTCGCTGTGCACTTTGCCGGGCCATTCGGCGCGGGCGTTCTGGCCGAAGCGGTCCATCAGCACGACGGTCTTGTCTTCGCCGCTGCCCGTGACGCGGTAGGTGAAATCCTTTCCATTCAGCGGCGTGTGCATCAGCCAGACGTTGACCTTCCAGCCCCATTCGCGGTTGTCCTGCACCTGCTGATAGGTGTACTTGGGCACCTCGATGGTCAGGACCGCGCCGTCCACGGACGTCAGTTCCAGCGAGTCCGCGTGCCCCTGGTAGATCTGCGCCTTCTTCGGCTGCTCGGCGGGGAAGGGCGTCTTCTCGCCGCCCCCGGCCTTGAAGAACCCGCCCTGGTTGAACTGCTGCCCGATGAACATCTCCGCCTTGTACGTGTCCACTTCGCCCGGCACCTTGTCGAAGTGCAGCGCGACCTCGCCGCCCTTCACGTCCACGGTGGCCTGCGCGCCGTTGGCGTACTTCAGCACCGCCTTCATGCCGGCGATCGTCTTGTCGATGGGCTTGAAGGACTTCTTGCGGTCCTTGGTCTGGAGTTCGGGCCAGGTGAGCGTGAAGCCGCCCATGCCGCCGGCGTCGATGTGCACGCCGTCGTTGGTGGGCTTGAGCGTCGCGGCGCGCGCGCCGTTCGCGAAGGCCGCCGCGAGAAGCGCGACCGCCAGAATCTTGCCGTGCATGGATCTTCCCCCTTTGCGTGACGTCGTTAAGCGTCCGGCGGCGCGGCCGTGGAGGCGCGCGCCACCAGCATGGGCTTGAGCCGGAGCGTCGAACCGGACGGCGTGTGCGCCCGTCCGACCTTGCCTTGCAGCATCAGTTGTCGGACGCAGCAGCGCCCGAGTTCCACCGTGGGCGCCTGCACCGTGGTCAGCGGCGTGTCGGCGATGGCGGCGAGTTCGCTGTCGTCGTAGCCGACCAGGCTGAGGTCCCGCGGCACGCGCAGGCCCAGCCGGGCCGCCGCGCGCAGGACGCCCAGGGCGATAAAGTCGTTGCCGCAGCAGAGCGCCGTCGGGCGGTCCGCGCCGCGCAGGAACTCCGCGGCCCACGCGGCCACGTGTTCGACGTGGTTGCTGCCGGTGTAGATCCATTCGGGCCTGGCCACGCAGCCGTGCGCGGCGGTCTCGGCGCGGAAGCCCGCCAGGCGTTCGCGGAAGCCGGTCATGTGCATCGGCCCCGCGGCCATGCCCATGCGGCGGTGCCCCAGCGCGTACAGGTGCCCGACCGCCTGCGCCATGCCCAGCGCGTTGTCGAACGTGACCGCAAACGGCCCGTCCTCCAGCACCAGGTCGGCGAAGACCAGCGGCCGCGCGCAGCGCGCCGCGAAAGCGGCCATCGAATCGTCGTAGGTCCCCAGCAGGATCGCGCCGGCGTTGCCGGGCTGGTTCAGGTCCGCGAGAAAGGCCGCGTCGAGCAGATCGCTGACGGGCGTGACCACCGTGCGCTGCTTCCAGCGCAGGGCCTCTTCCACGATCCCGTCGAGAATGCGCAGATAGAAGGAGTTCGAGAGCCGGTTTGCGTGGCTGAAGAATTCGGACGGCGCCACCGGCTTTAGCGATTCGAAGACGATCGCGTCGCCTTCGCGGCTGACGCGTTCCGAGGGCGTCTGCGTATAGAGGAGCACTTCGATCGGGCCCGCCGCCGGCTGCGCGGGCGGTTCGGCCTGCGCGCGCTTGTACTTGCGCGGCACAAACGCGTGCGCCTTCAAGGCCCGCAGAATCGCGTCGCGCGTCTCCAGGCTCACCTGCCCCTGGTTGTTGATCACGCGAGAGATCGTCGCGGTCGAGTACCCGGACATGCGGGCGATATCGGCGAGCGTCTTGCTCATCAGGGCTCCTCTAAGAAGTACATACCACGGAATGTTCGCTCTGTTGCGATAAATTGCGGCAATATTGCAAGAATATTATTATCTTGCAGCAAGAATACTTCAGATCGTAACGCGAGTGTAACTTCTTAAATTAGAAAGACTTTTGTGGAACGAAAGCGGGTAAGGTAAGGTCATAGGATTGGAATGGGAGGCCAGAATTGATGCGCACCAAGGTGCAACTATGGTTCGGAACGGCGGTCTTTCTTTCGGGGCTGTGCCTGCCCGCCGCGGAAACGGTCGTCGCGGAAAAGGAGCCCGTAACGGAGGCGCCCAAGCCCGCGTCGCTCGAGTTCTCGATCTACGACGGACGGATTCTGCCTTGGCCCAAGCCCGACGCGGCCAAGACCGAAGCGCTGGCCAAGGAACTGCGGGCGCAGTTGCCCGCGGACAAGTTCATCTTCCTGACGGTCGGACCCTGGGTGATCGGCACCGACCTGGACGAGAGCGAAGCGCGCAGCTTCGCGGCTTCGACCATTGCGGTCTACGCCGCGCGCATCCAGAAGCAGCTCTTCACCAAGGCCGCGCGCAAGGAACCCGTGAAGGTCTTCCTCTTTAAGGACGAGAACAGCTACACCGCCTGGAACGTGAAGCTCTTCAAGGACCGGCCTTCGACGCCGTACGGCTACTTCAGCCGCGAGAAGCGCGCGATGGTGATGAACATCGGCACCGGCGGCGGAACGCTGCTGCACGAAATGACGCACGCGATGGCCGAGGCCGATTTCCCCGAGATTCCCGCGTGGCTGAACGAGGGCCTGGGGAGCCTCTTCGAGGCCAGCATGGACCGCAACGGGCGCGTGGCGGGCTTCACCAACTGGCGGCTGGACGGGCTCAAGCGCGACCTGGCCGACGGCAGCGAGGTGCACTACCACGACCTGCTGCGGATGAGCGACCAGGAGTTTTACGGCGGGCGCTCGGGGTCGAACTACGCCTCCGCGCGCTACCTGATGCAGTACCTCCAGGACCACGAGAAGCTGGAGGAGTTCTACGCGCGGGTGCGGGACGGCAAGGACGCCAGCGCGGAGGCCTCCCTGATCACGGTCTTCGGCGGGCAGAAGACGATCGCGCAGATCGAGACGGAAGTCTACGCCTGGGTCAAGAAGCTCAAACGCCGCTGACCCGCAAAAAGCCCGTTGGGTGAGGTTGAATCGGGCGGGCCGACCTGCGATACTGGACCTTGCCGGGTCCGTATCCAGGAGGTTCGTCATGCGTGCACAGGTTCAGTCGGCGCTCGAAGAGATTCGCCCCTACATCCAGGCCGACGGCGGCGACGTGGAACTGGTCGGCGTCGACGACGGCATCGTAACCATCAAAATGACCGGCCATTGCGTCGGCTGCCCGTCTTCGCAGGTGACCCTGCGCCAGGGCATCGAGACCCATCTGCGCAAGCGCGTCCCGGAGATCGTCGAGATCGTGCAGGCTCCGGACACGCACCCGGTGGCTTCGTCGCATGCGCCGGTCACGAGCCCCTTCGCGACGGGCCAGGCCGTGGGCGCCGCGCCGGCTCCGCAGACCGTCACCGCCAACCTGCGCGACATGCACCGCAAGGCCGAGAGCATGCTCACGCAGCTGGAGTCCGCGGTCGAAGCGATCGCCGGCGGCCAGGGCAAGCCCGAACACATCAAGACCATCGGCGACGTGATCGATTTTCTCCAGAACGAACTGATGACCCACATGCGCCAGGAAGACGAAGTGCTCTTTCCGGCGCTGATCCCGTTCATCAGCTGGGGTTCGCCGATGTCGGTGATGGCCAAGGAACACCGCATCATCAACGACGAGATCGGCGAACTGAGCCAGGCCCTGTCCGCGTACCAGGCGGGCGGCGACGCCGGAGCGCTCGCCCGCGTGGCCAAGCGCGTCTCGCAGCGCCTGCGCGACGACTTCTACCAGGAAGAGAACGTCCTCTTCGTCGAAGCCGATGAGTCGATCGTGGGCAGTCGCGCGAAGGCGCTCAAGGAAGCGATGGAACGCATCGCCGCCGCGGCCGAACGCGACGCGCACTAACCTCCCGCCCGAACCCGGGGCATGAAAAAGGCCGCCTGTTCAGGCGGCCTTTTTCGTTCCGGCGTACACCTCTGCTATTCCTTCACCGTCGGATCGGCCACGCGCCCCATGAACAGGATCGCGCCCGAGGCGTTGTCGCGGATCGCGAAGACGAACGGCCGGTCGGCCTTGAAGACCTTCGGCTTCGGGCGGTTCGCCGGCGCCATGGAGCCGGGCATGACCGCCACGGCCGTGGCAGCGGCCGCTTCGGTGCCTTCTTCGTTCACGTCCACGAAGGCCTTGTGGAGAACCAGGGAGATGTACAGGAGCTTGGTCCCGTCCATTCCCGAGAAATCCGCGCCCGGATAAACGAAGGCGTCCTTCATGCCCAGCGCCTGAAGCTGCGTGCAGACGTTCTCGGTGCCCCACGTAATCTTGAACTTCGGCAGGGAGAGGACGACCTCCTGCCTGGCCATCCCGTCGGACCACTTCTTCAGGTTGGCCGAGGTGAGCATGTCTTCGAAGCCGGAGAGCCCGTCCACCTGGGCCGGCAGGAACACGAGCATGGAAAGCAAGCGGTTCACGTACGGGAGTTCCAGCGCCTGGAACTTGCCCTCTTCTTCGTAGTATTTAAAGGTCTCGGTCTGATGCATCATGGGCACGGTGACCTGATTTCCAGCCGTGACGTGGAACGGTTCGTCCTTGGTGCGGTCCTTGTTGAACGCATCGAGCCAATCGCCCTTGAAGTAGATGGCGTTCACCAGGACCAGGCTGGCGCCGCGGTCGAGCTGCCCGGCCTTGATCAGTTCCTTGATCTTCTCCTGCGTCTTCCCTTCCACCCAGGTGTTGATCGCCTGGCGCGACGCCTCGGTGGCCCCGGCGAAGTCCAGGCGTTCGAGCGGCGCGCCGTAGGCCTTCTCGTTCAGCGCGAGGAACTCGGGCAGAAACTCGTAGGTCTTGGAGCCGAAGAGCCGGTTGGCGACGGCGAGCTTGAAGCCGCGCGGCTTGCCGTCCTTCTTTTCGGCGTTCAGGTCCGCGATCACGCCGCCGCAGGCCGCGTGCAGGCGCTCCTGACCAACCTTAAAGCAGAGGGCCTTTTCCATCTCGGTGGCGGTGTTCCCGCGCGCGCCGGCGTAGGTCATCGCCAGTGCCGTGGAAAGGCTGTACGGCGAAAAGAAGAGGTTCTTCTTCCCGTCGCCTTTCAGCTGGGCGTAAAAGTCCGTCGCGAAGGCGTTGATGCCTTCGCCGACGGCCTTCTTCTCGTCGGGCGTCGCGGGGCCGTCGTTGCCCTTGGGCGCGCGAAGGCCATCGCCTCCGCGCTTTTCCCCGATCTTGTCCGCATCGGGACCTTTCTTATGGAGCGCCACGGTAGACTCCTTGGGATTCCCCGAATCCTGCGGCCGGTCGGCGCCGCGCAGCGGCCCCGCAGCCAGAAACATCGAAAAAACCGCGAGCAACGCCGCGGCGCCTACGCCAAGTTTTGCCATGGTAGACCAGGCTCCTTCCGGTTGGTAGAACGGCAGCGCCGAAGTGCGCGAACTGGTGAGCAGGCGCTGCCAGGCCTGCCAGCGTTCGGAACCGGGAGGATACGCCGCGGCCTCTTCGAGCCCGCCCGCGCCAGAAGCGTCGCCCCGCAGGAGCAAATCTTCCAGGCCGTTGAAGGCCAGGATCATGCCCAGCAGAGCCAGCCGGTTGCGCAGGCGTTCCAGACCGCGGTGCACGCGCGACTTCGCCGTGTTGACCGGACAGCCCAGCGCCTGCGCGACGCCCTCGTAGCCCAGCCCCGCGTGGTAATGCAGCACCAGCGGCATCCGCTCGTGCTCGGGCATCGCGGCCAGCTCCCGCCGCATGGCGTCCAGGTGCTCGGCCCGTTCGGCCTGGGCGAGAACATCGGGCGCCTCGCGCGTTTCCTCGCGCGCCGCCTTGTCCTCGCGGTGCCGGACGGCTTTGCGCCGGCGCAGCATCTGCAGCGCGGCGTTGCATGCCACTCGCATGATCCAGCTCCTCGCGGCGGCCTCGGGGTGCTCGGCGCCGGCCTTGAAGAGACCCGCCCGGTCACGCAGCTGAAGCAGCGTCTCCTGGCAGGCATCCTCGGCCAGCGCCTCGTCGCCCAGGATACGCAGGCAGACGCGGTGGATCTGCGCGCCGTGCAGGCGCAGCAGTTCCTCCCACGCCTGCGGATCCCGTTGCCGGGCCAGGCGCGCGAGGGCCTCCACCGTCGTCAGCTCCATCGTAGCGTGCATGGGCATCCTCATGGTTCGGCCTGGGAATGCAGCCGAACCGCCGCGGGTTGCCTTGTTTTAGACGAAAAAAGCGCTCGAGGTTGCAGAAATGTTGCAACTGAAACGTTTCGAACGGGTTGTGGTTTTGGAAACGACTGGTTTACTTCACGACTTCCAGCACGACGGAAAGGTTGCGGGCGCGCCACATAAAGGAGAAGTGCTTTTCCCACAGATCGGGCCAGAGCGCGTAGTGAATCTTGCCCATCAGGTCCCACAGGCCGCCGCCAAAGGAGAGGTCCACGCTGACGGTCTTCATGCGCCGGTTCGTATAGTGGTGGCGGCTCTCGGTATCGAAAAAGCTGAAGCTGCGCCGCGCGAAGTGCCGCGTGTGCGTCGGGTCTTCCCACGAATTGAGGCTCGAAAAGTGCGGCGTGATGATCTTCACCTTCGCGCCGTTTTTGCTCACGCGGTGGATCTCGTTCATTACCCCGACCAGGTCGTTGATGTGTTCGAGCACGTGTGAGGCGATCACTTCGTCGAAGCGGCTTTCGTCGATGGGCCAGGGGAGTGCGTTCAGGTCGTGGACGATGTCCACGCCCGGCGCGGGCAGGATGTCGATGCCGACGGCGCCGGGCGTCTTGGAACCGCCGCAGCCGATGTCCAGAATCTCAGGCATGGCGCGGCAGTTTGCTGCGTTTCCCCGCCGCTGTCAAACGGGCTGGAGCGGCCTTTACTTTCCCGTTTGCCTTGACGCGGCCCTTGGGGGTCCGTACTATCTTGCCTGTTCCCTACGTCGTAGGTGTCGAGTTGGAACGCGGTGCTCGATGCCCCGTGGGTAAGTCCGTTTTGGCACTGGGAAGGGAGTTCTGAACGACATGGCGACGCTGGCTGCGAATACGTACAACCTCAAGCTGTGCTTCAGTTCCTGGGTCTGCCCCGAATGGACGGTCGCGGCCATCCTCGACGGCATGCAGACCTACGGCTACCAGGGCGTGGAACTGCGCATCGGCAAAGGCCACCTCCACGGCGTCGAACTCGACAGTTCCGGCGATTATCTCGCCGATGTCCGCAAGCAGTTCGACGAAGCCAACATGGCCGTCGCCTGCATCTCGACCTCCTTCTCCTTCACCAACCCCGATATTCTCGAACGCAAGAAGAGCCTGGACGGCCTGCGTCAGGCCCTGCGCGTCAGCGAAGCGCTCGGCGCGCCCTACGTCCGCGTCTTCGGCGGCGAGATCAACCCGAGCCTGGAAGTGGCCGGCGTCGTGGACTACGTCAGCGAGACGCTGAACGAGATCGCCGAGCACGCCGAGAAGGAAAAGTCGCGCTCGATGGTGCTGATGGAAACCAGCGGCAGCTTCAGCCACTCGCGCTACACGCTCGAAGTCATGAGCCAGGTGTACAGCCCCAAGCTGGGGGTGCTCTGGGACGTCCTGCACCCGCTGCGCGTGCTGGAAAGCGTCGAATCGACCTACGACGAACTGGGCGACCACATCCGCCACGTGCACGTGCACGACTGCGACTACAACGAAGACCGCACGCGCCTGGAATTCTGCGCGCCGGGCGAAGGCTTCGTGCCGATCCCGCGCATCGCCGATCTGCTGAAGGCCGGCCTCTTCCGCGGCTACCTGTCCTACGAACCGCTGCGCCGTGGAGACGACATCGATCCCGACGAGGCGCTGCCGCTGTATGCGAATTACCTGAAGGGCATCGTCGCTTCCGCGCCGGCCAAGTAGGACCTATGGAATGGCCGGGCGGCGCCGCGCTCGGCGCGGCCGTCCGGCTTTGAACCGCGTATGAGCCAGTCCGCCCATCCCGGTACCGCCGAACGCCCGCTCCGCGCCGCCATCGTGGGCTCGGGCCCGAGCGGCTTTTACGCCGCCGAAGCCCTGCTTTCGCGCGCGGGCCTCGCCGCTTCCATCGACATCTTCGACCGCCTGCCCACGCCCTACGGCCTGGTGCGCGGCGGCGTGGCCCCCGACCACCAGAACATCAAGGGCGTGATCCGCATCTACGAACGGATCATCTCCGGCCCGCGCGTGCGCTTCTTCGGCAACGTAAAGATCGGACGCGACCTCCAGGTGGCCGACCTGCACGCCTGCTACGACGCCGTGATCTACGCCGTCGGCAACGAGAGCGACCAGCGCATGCGCCTGCCGGGGGAGGACCTGCCCGGCTGCCACAGCGCCACGGAATTCGTCGGCTGGTACAACGGTCACCCGGACTTCACGCACCTGGCCTTCGATCCCGACGTCGAGACCGCCGCGGTGATCGGCGTCGGCAACGTGGCCATGGACGTCGCGCGCATTTTGGCCCGCGACAGCGGCGAACTGGCCGTCACCGACATGGCCCGCTACGCCGTGGACCAGCTCGCCAAAGTGACGAAGCTCAAGACGATCTACATCATCGGACGGCGCGGCGCGGCGCAGGCGGCCTTCTCCCCCAAGGAGATCAAGGAAATCGGCGCGCTGAAGAACGCCGATCTGATCGTCGGCGACGAACAGGTCGCGGGCCTGGCCGGGAAGGACGCCGCGGCCGAAGGCTGGGACATCGAGACGAAACAGAACGTCGAGTTCCTCGTCAGGAAGGCGGCCGAGAAACCGGCGGGCAAGCCGCGCAGGATCGTGGTGCGCTTCCTGGTCTCGCCCGTGGAATTCCTGGCCGGCCCCGACGGACGCCTGGGCGCGATCAAGCTCGAGAAGAACGAACTGGTCCCCGACGGGAAGGGCGGCATGAAGGCCAAAGGCACCGGCACGTTCGAGACGATCGAGGCCGGCATCGCGTTCAAGGCCATCGGCTACCGCGGCGTGCCGCTGCCGGGCGTGCCCTACGACGAACGCCGGGGCACGATCCCCAGCGTCGAAGGCCGCGTCGTCGAAGACCCCGAGACCAGGAAGCTCGTCCCCGGCGCCTACGTGGTCGGCTGGGCCAAGCGCGGTCCGTCGGGCCTGATCGGCACGAACAAGACCGACTCCATCGCCACCATCGAATCGCTCGCCGCCGACTTCCAGCCCGGCCAGACCCCGCCCGCCGTGGCCAAAGACGCGCGCGCCGAAGCCATGCCCGAGCTGCTGACTTCGCGCGGCGTGCGCTGGGTCAGCTTCGAAGACTGGAAGCGCATCGACGAGGAAGAAGTGCGCCGCGGCAAAGCCAACGGCAAGATTCGCGAGAAGTTCGTGAACATCCAGGAAGTGCTGAAGTTCCTGGGTCCCGCCTGAGTTTTTTCTCACCGCAGAGATCGCTGAGCACGCGGAGAACGGCACGACGGAATCCATTTTGGATTTTGGATTGCGGATTGCAAATGGCGCGCGCGTCGGACCTAATTCGAAATGCGAATTCCTGCTCTGGTGAAACGCGCGAGTGGCGCGCAACGTTGTCCGCACTTCCGTGCGGACGCCACGTGATGTTCATCTGTTGCTTGCGCGCGCGCCCGCACCGCCTCCGAACGCAGCGCGCCCGATCACGGCCCGCCCGCCTAGTTGCTCAAGGCCGATCGACCTGCGGTGCTTGTACATTCGACCCGGCGTAGGTGCCATGCTGCGAAGTCGAAGGCGAAGCGGCGTGCGCCGCCCCAACGGGTTTGAAGTTGCGCCGGCGCCGTGCACGTCCACGCTTCGCATCGACGCGTGCGCGGAACCCGAGCGCCGTCAGCCGCGGAGCGGCGCAAGAATGTAGCCCAGGGCGTGAGCCCTGGGAGTGAACGCACGAAAGAGAGCAGCCCCGAAGGGGCGACACAAATCTCTCCGCGACCAAGACAAGCGCGGCAAACACATCGACCGCACGCCGCTCCGCCTGCGGCTTCGCAGCATGGCACCGGAAAACGGCTCGAATCCACAAGCACCCGTGGCCCTTGAGATCGCGGGTGTCGTCCATCGTACTTTGAAAATCGCCGCTTTGTTCCATGCCCGGGTCGATTTTATGAGCCCTTCGGCCACGCTGAAGCGTGGCCAACGAGGCGCCTGCGGCAGACTCAATCGGAAATCCAAATCCAAAATCCAAAATTGAAAATCGAAAATGCTTTTCGTGCCGTTCTCCGCGCGTTCTGCGATCTCCGCGGTGAGCTTCATTCTCCCGCCGCCGCCGCGGCCACGCGTTCGGTCAGGCGCGCGACGCAGCGGTTCAGGTGCATGCCGTTCGAGCCTTTGACCAGCACGACGTCGCCGGGCTGGAGCTGCGGGCGCAGGCGTTCGGCGGCTTCCTCGGGCGAACCGCAGGCCGACCACGCGTGCGCGGGCAGGCCGTGGCGCACGGCGGTCGAGCCGGCCACCTGAGCCAGAGGGCCGACGGTGAGCAGCAGTTGCGGCGCGGCGTGCGCGAAGGCGCGGCCGAGTTCGACGTGGAAGGCCTCGGCCTGGGAGCCGAGTTCCAGCATGTCGGCGGCGATCACGAACCAGCGGCGGCCGGCAAAGTCTTTAAGCGCGTCGAGCGCCGCGCGGAAGCTGAGCGGGCTCGCGTTGTAGGCGTCGTCGATCACAGTCACGCCGTCCACGAGGATCGTCTGGAAGCGCCGCCCGGTACCCATGTACTGGCAGAGCCCCGCGACGATGTGGCGCAGGTTCACCGAGCGCCCCGCCACGACGCCGGTGCTCCACGCGGCCGCGGCGGCGGCCAGCGCGTTGAGGACGTTGTGCCGGCCGGGCACTTTCAACTGCACTTCGGCGGCTTCGTCGCCCGCGCAGAGGAAGAAGTGCGCGCCGGAGCCCGGACGCTGTTCGATCTCCACGCCGCGCACGTCGGCCTGTTCGGACGTGCCGAACGAGACCACGCGCCCGGGCGCGCGCCGGGCCCAGTAGTCGAAGAACGGGTCGTCGGCGTTGAGCACCGCGACGCCGCGCGGGCCCATGAAATCCAGGATGTGCGACTTCTCTTCGGCCACGCCTTCCACCGAACCCAGCGCTTCCAGATGCACGGGGCCGGCGTTGGTGATGGCCGCCACCTGCGGGCGCGCCGCGCGCGCCAGCCGCACGATCTCGCCGGGATGGTTCATGCCCATCTCGAGCACCGCGGCCTGATGTTCGGGGCCGACGCCCAGCACCGTCGCGGGCACGCCGATCTCGTTGTTGAAGCTCTTGAGCGCGCGGTGGATCTTCAGGCGCGCGCCGGTTTCCAGGATGGCCGCGAGCATGTCCTTGGTGGTGCTCTTGCCGGCCGAACCCGTCACCGCGCACCAGACGGTCTCGTCGAAGCTGCGGCGATGGAGTTCCGCCAGGCGCAGGTAGGCTTCGCGCGTGTCGTCCACGCGGATCACGCCGCGGCTTTCGGGGCGCTGCTCGAGCGCCAGGGGCTGGGCGTCGGAGACCAGCACGGCCGCCGCGCCGTCTTCCAGGGCCTTGAACGCAAAGCGGTTGCCGTCGAAGTTCGCGCCCACGATGGCCACGAAGAGCCCGCCCGGCAGGGTCGCGCGCGTGTCGGTGTAGACGCCGCGAATCTGCACGTCGGGACTGCCGCGCAGAATGGTCCCCTGCGTGGCCTGGGCGATCGCTTCCAGGGTATGAATGAACATGGCGTGGCCTCGGGTCCGCTTCGTGTTATCGTCATCGTCCGAAAAAGGGAACGAGTCGCACGGAAAAAGGCGAAAGATCGCGCCGTTCTCAACGTCCCCTAATCAATGACGCCTATGCGGGTTAGGCCGACTCCTTCGGAACCGTCTGGGACCCGGCCTCTTGACAGGGGCATGGATCGTGTTAATTTCCTATCGGATTAGTAGGAATAGGGATGAAACTCAGCCAAAAAGCCGATTATGCACTGCGAGCGATGATCGATCTGGCCCGCCAGGCCGCGAGCGGCAAGACGATCCGGACGGCGGACATCGCCAAGCGCGAGG
>JAHCJK010000004.1 GCA_026184295.1 Planctomycetota bacterium | reverse complement strand
CGGCGGCGTCCACAACGGCAACCGCTGGGTGCACGTCGGCACGCACGAGACCTACATCGCCTTGAACGAAGGCGCGCAGCGCGCCAAGTCGGACGCGTACGAGACCTCCGGGATCAATCATCTCGGGTACGTCGTGGACGACGCGGAAGCCGTGAAGCAACGGCTGCTCAAGGCGGGCTTCAAAGAAGGCTTCGTGCCGCCGGAACACCCGCACCGCCGCCGCGTGTACCTCTTCGATTCCGATGGGTTTGAGTGGGAGTTTGTGCAATACTACTCGGAGAACCTCGCCGAGCGGAACGATTACACGCAGTAGGTCCGGCGGGCCGGGCCGGTATTCAATGAAAGCCGAATGAATAAAAAGGGAGGGGAGCGATGGGTGCGCCAGGGACGAAGGCCGGGATGGAACCGAGGCGGGTCTGCGCCGCCGCGGACGTGAAGGAAGGCTCGTACAAGCTCGTCCATTTCGAACACACGCCGGTCGCGATCTTCCGCCAGAACGGCAAGCTCTTCGCCATCGACAACCGCTGCCCGCACATGGGCTTCCCCCTCTGCAAGGGCGAGATTCACGAGGGCATCGTCGTCTGCCCCTGGCACCACTGGAAGTTCGACCTCGCCACGGGCGGCTGCTTCAGCGCCGGCGAATACGACGTCACCTCCTACCAGGTGAAAGAGGAGCACGGCGAGGTCCTGCTGGGCGGCCCGCAGGCCGGCGGCGGCGACCGGGTCTTCCAGCGCCACGAGGGCGCGCTGCGCGAAGGGCTGAAGTCCGGCGATCCGTTCCAGATCGCGAAGGCGGTCGCGCAGTTTCTCCGCGCGGGCGGCGAAGAACGGCGGCTCGTGCGCTTCGCGGCCGAACGCGCCCTGGAACTGAACGGCGGCGGCCCCGGCGGCGTGTGGGGCGGGCTGACCTCGCTGGCGAACGCGGCGTTTCTGGCGCACTACCTGGAAGGCGAAGCGCGCATCCTCGCGCTGGTGCAGGCGATGGTGGAAGTTTCCGGCGTGATCGAAGGCGCCGCGCCGCGCCGGCCGGTGCGTGCGCTCGAGCCGCTGGAAAGCAACGACGTCGCGCGCCTGAAGAAACTCCTGAATTACTTCAGCGACAAGCAGACCGCCATCGGCGCCGAACGCTGCATGGCCACGCTCGCCGCGCTGGAAGTGCCGCCGGCCGAGATCGCCCACGCGGCCTTCGAGGCCATCGCGCAGCATCTCTATCCCGGCGCGGGGCACCCGCACGATTTCCTCTTCCGCGCCTTCGACCTGCTCGACCAGGTCGGCTGGGACCTGGCCCCGACGGTGCTTGGGCGCCTGGGCGACCGCCTGGCCTCCGGGGGCTGGGCCGAAGACAGCGATCCGTGGACGCCCTACGTCGAACGCCTGTTCGAGACGCGCAAGCGCCTCGCCGACGGGACGCTCGCGTTCGGGAAGAACGGCGCCCACGCCATCGACGCGAACGCGCTCGGCCGCAAGCTCGCCGAGGCCCAGCGCCAGGAGGTCCTGGACCTGCTGGACGCGGCGCTCGCGCAGGGCGCCTCGGCCGCGGAACTTTCGCGCGCGCTGAACGTCGGCTGGATGCTGCGGCTCGCGCGCTTCTCGCTCGTCAACGAGACCGACTGGGAGCAGGTCTTTCACGGCGTGATCGCGGCGGACAGCATCGACCAGGCGATCCGGCGCTTCGGCGCCAGCCCGGCGCTGGTCGCGTGCGTCTACGACAGCGCGGTGCGGTTGTACCTGACGCAGAGCCTGAACATCCCGCGCGTGCGCCTGCCGCAGAAGGGCGACAAGCTGACGCTCGCAAAGGACGACGCCGACGCGATCGTGCAGGAGGTCGCGGCCTGCCTGGAGATCCGCCAGCCCGACCGCGCCGCGGCGCTCGTCGCGCACTACCTCTGGGCGGGCCACCCGGAAAAGAAGCTCATCTCCGGCATGCTCGCCGCGATGTTCCGCGAGAACGGCGACTTCCACACCTTCCAGACGATCCGCGCGTGCGTGAACCAGTATCAGGCGCTGGCCGGCGATCCCGACCGCCACCTGGCGCTGGTCGGCATCGTGCGGATGTTCGCGGCGCAGCGGATGCAGCGCGAGGTCCTGATGAGCACGCAGTTCGCGTTGAAGCTTTCGCGCGGCGAATACCTGGCCGGCGCGGATGCGTAGCGACCTAACCTCTTGATTTGAAACGAGAAACGTCAAGATCGCGGAGGCGACCAGCCTCCCCTTGACATGTGACAATTTGGTCACGTATAATGCCTCTGTGCGAAACGATGATCCCGTGTTCAAGGCCCTGGCGGACCCGACGCGCCGCTTCTTGCTCGACCTGCTTTTCAAGCGCGACGGACGCACGCTGTCCGAGCTTGAGGGCGAACTGGAGATGACGCGCTTCGGCGTCATGAAGCATCTGCGCGTGCTGGAAGCCGCGCGCCTGGTCGTGACGCGGCGTTCGGGGCGCACGAAGCTGCATTACCTGAATGTGGTTCCGATTCAGGTGATGCACGACCGTTGGATCGACAAGTATGCCGAACGCTGGGCGTCCGGACTGACGGGCCTCAAACAAGACCTGGAGAAGACCATGGAAAAAGTGTTCGAGATCTACATCAAGACCACGCCGGAGCGCCTCTGGCAGGCGATCGTCGATCCGGAACTTCGGCGGAAGTACCACTTCGGCGTGGAGGTCCGGTCGGATTGGAAGAATGGCTCGCACTACGAAGGCGTGCCCGTTCAGCTCGGCACGAAGATCTTCGAAGGCGAGAACGTGGAAGTGGATCCGCCGCGCCGCCTCGTGCAGACCTACCGCGCGCTCTGGAACGAGGCCGTGAAGGGCGAGGAGGCCTCGCGCGTGACCTGGGAGATCGAGCGCGTGGGCGATTCCTGCCGCCTGACCGTCATCCACGACCGCCTGCGCGACGGCGCGCGTTCCGAACTCTACGGCGGCTGGCCGATGGTATTGTCGGGCCTCAAGACGCTGCTCGAAACCGGACAACTGCTGACCACGCCGGCCTCGTTGCAATTCCTGGGCGAGAATCCGGACGTATAGGACTTTTCGGCGCGGGACCCTGACATATAGTGAGGACGCCTTTTCCAACCTCACTCTGCGAACAGGAGTCACGCCATGGCTCAGCCGAAAATCCTCGCCTTCGCCGGCAGCGCGCGCGAAGGCTCGTACAACAAACTGCTCATCCGTGCCGCGGCCGAAGGCGCGCGCAAGGCCGGCGCGGAGGCGAACGTCATCGACCTGCGCGATTTCCCCATGCCGCTCTACGACGGCGACGACGAAGCCAAGGGCGGCCTGCCCGATAACGCGAAGAAGCTGAAGCAGCTCTTCCTCGCCCACCAGGGCCTGCTGATCGCCGCGCCCGAGTACAACAGTTCCGTCACGCCGCTGCTCAAGAACACCATCGACTGGGTCTCGCGCCCGGGCGAGAAGGGCGAGGCGCCGCTGGCCTGCTACACGGGCAAGGTCGCGGGGCTGCTCGCGGCGTCGCCCGGCGCGCTGGGCGGCCTGCGCGGGCTCGTGCACGTCCGCGCGATCCTGCAGAACATCCAGGTGATGGTCGTTCCGGACCAGTTCGCGGTGCCCAAGGCCAACGAGGCCTTCGGGCCCGACGGCGCGCTGAAGGACGCCCGCCAGCGCGAAAGCGCCGAGCGCGTCGGCGCGCGCGTGGCGCAGGTGCTCGCCAAGCTGGTCGGCTAGGGACTAAGAGAAGAGTGGTCAGTGGACAGTGGACAGTGGACAGTGGACAGTGGTCAGTGAACAGTGAACAGTGGACAGTGAACAGTGGACAGTGAACAGTGAACAGTGGACAGTGAACAGTGAACAGTGGACAGTGAACAGTGAACAGTGAACAGTGAACAGTGAACAGTGAACAGAACAGTGAACAGTGAACAGTGGTCAGTGGTTGGTCAGGGGTCAGGGGTCAGGGGTCAGGGGACAGGGAACAGCCGCGGCGCGCGAGCGCGCGCCGTTGGGGGTATGTGGGACAGGCGTCCCGCCTGTCCGCGCCGAAGGATGCAGGAGCGGTGCTTGTAGATTCGAGCCGTCCGTAGGTGCCATGCTGCGAAGCGGCGTGCGGATCGCCCGCGCTTGCGCGAATAATCCGAACGCAAGGAACCAAGTTCCACCCAAGAGGAGCCTGCATGACCGAGAAACCCGCGGAGACGGCCTACCCGCTGCACGACCTGCTGCGCCGGCGCTGGAGCCCGCGCGCGTTCTCGTCCACGCCCATCGAACGCGAGAAGCTCGGGAGCCTGCTGGAGGCCGCGCGCTGGGCGGCGTCCTCGCGCAACCTGCAGCCCTGGCGCTTTCTGCTCGTGGAAGCCTCCGACGCCGAAGCCTTCGAGAAGCTGGCCGGCACGCTGATGGACGCGAACCAGGCCTGGGCGCGAAAAGCTCCCCTGCTGATCCTCGTCTGCGCGCAGCGTTCGCCCGACGGGGGCCTGGCGCGGCACGCCTTCCACGACTGCGGCCTGGCCGTCGCGCACCTGACGATGCAGGCGCTGAGCATGGACCTGTGGGTGCATCAGATGGCGGGGTTCTCGGCCGAGAAGGCGCGCGCGGAGTTCGGCGTGCCCGCGGACTTCGAGCCGGTGAGCGTCCTCGCGGTGGGCTACTACGGGAATCCCGCGGACCTGCCCGAGAACCGCCGCGCGACGGAGACCGGCCCGCGCACGCGCAAGCCGCTGGGCGAGATCGCGTTTCGCGGAACCTGGGGTTCGGCCGCGGAGCTGTAAGAGGATTGGTTTTGCGCGGGCACAAAAAAAGGCGGGCCGAAGCCCGCCTTTTTAATTGAGCCTCGCGGCTCTTTAGAATTCGACGATGAAGCGCTTGGTCGATCCCAGCACGCCGAAGACCAGCGCGACCAGGAAGAAGAGGATCGTCACGATCATCCAGACCGTCGTGTCGTCCTTCACCATGGTGAAGGACCACTGGAACATGCCGACGACGGAGATGGCGAAGCAGACGAGGGAGATGATACCGTTCATCTTCTGCTTCTTACAGGCGATGTCGAGTTCGTTCAGTTCGCCCTCGGGGAGGTTCTTCATCGCGTGGCCGCAGGCGGGGCAGCGGATGTCTTCCTGGCCGAACTCAAGCTTCGTGAGATGCGTGGTGAGGCACTCGCTGCACGTAGCCTTGACCGGAACGCTCATGGCATCCTCCTGACAGACCGCTCGAAAACCCTTTGGGTGAAAGCCCCCTAACCATAGCGCAATCCTTTCCTTGCGCAAGTGGCTGAAAGGCCTCCAGGGCTATTATTTTAGGGGTCCTAAACATTGTCTGATTAAAGGATTGCTTTGTCCGATGGATCGAGTAAGGTGTTTTCACTCTCCCGGCTGGTCGATGTATCCTCCCGCTGGCACTTCAAGCGGCCCACTTCCCCTGAGAGACAAGAGTGCGCCTTAGTATTTCGGAGTATTCATGTCGTTTGTGCCGTTAGGTCTCCATGCGGATATCCTGCGTGGCATCGAAGCGCTCGGGTTCAACGAGCCGACCTCCATTCAAAAGGACGCGATTCCGCCGGCCCTGCAGGGCCGCGACGTCCTTGCCTGTTCGATGACGGGCAGCGGCAAGACGGCGGCCTTCGGCCTGCCGATCCTGCACCGCCTGATGTCCGGCTCGCGCCATGCGACGCGCGCCCTGATTCTTACGCCCACGCGCGAACTGGCCGCGCAGATCGAGGAACACCTCGGGCAGCTCGCCCAGTTCACCAAGCTCCGCGCCAAGGCCGTCTACGGCGGCGTGGGGATGTTTCCGCAGGAACAGGCGCTGAAGCGCGGCCTGGAAATCATCGTCGCGACGCCCGGCCGCCTGCTCGACCATATGCGCATGCCCTACGCGAAGCTCGATAAGGTCGAAATCCTGGTGCTCGACGAGGCCGACCGGATGCTGGACATGGGCTTCCTGCCCGACATCCGCCGCATCATGGAACGCCTGCCTAGGCAGCGCCAGACGCTGCTCTTCTCGGCGACGCTTCCGGGCCCGATCAAGGCGCTCGCCAAGGAACTCCTGCGCGAACCCGCCAACGTGAACATCGAACGCAAGGCCATGCCGGCCACGGGGCTGACGCAGGCGGTGTACGCCGTCCCGCACCACCTCAAGTCCTCGCTGCTTACGGCGCTCGTGCGCGAAGGCAAGGCGCGCAGCGTCCTGGCCTTCACCCGCACCAAGCACCGCGCCGACCGGCTCGCCCAGTTCCTCGAACGCCAGGGCATCGCGAGCGCGCGCATTCACGGCGACCGCACGCAGGCGCAGCGCACCCAGGCGCTGGAAGGCTTCAAGAAGGGCCGCTACCGCGTGCTCGTGGCCACCGACGTGGCCGCCCGCGGCATCGACGTGGACGAACTGGAACTCGTGGTGAACGTGGACATGCCGCGCGAACCCGAGGACTACATCCACCGCGTCGGCCGCACGGCCCGCGCGCAGGCCAAGGGCGACGCGCTCACGTTCGTCTCCCCCGACGAAGAACAGGGCCTTCGGGCGATCGAACGCGCCATCGGCGCCAAGCTCCCCCGGCTGACCCTGGAAGGCTTCGATTACCGGCAGGCCGCGCCGGAACGCCGCGATCATCCCCGCGGGCCGCAGGCGCACGGACACCTCGCGCACGGGCATGCCCCGCGCCGCGACGAACCCCGCCGCGAGCACCGCCACGACGGGCGCCCGCGCCACCAGCACGACGAACGCCCGCGCCGGGTCGAATGGCCCGCGCAGGCTCCGAACGAAGGCCACGCGCGCCGGCGCTTCGAACGCGCCGAGCCCGCGCAGCGCAACGAACACGTGGAACTCCACGAACGGCACCGCCGCCCCGAAGCGGCCACCGGCGAGACCCGCCCGTGGGCCCGCCCCGAAGGCGACCGGAAGCCGGCCGCCGAGCAGCAGGGCCGGCCGGGTCACGTGCCGTTCTGGAAGAACCGCAAGAACAAGCCCCAGCGGCGCGCCCACGCGCCGCATGCTGTGAACGGCTGACGCGCCGGACCGCGGGAAACCGCCGTCTGCCCTAAGGCCGGACCGGACGTTGAATAGATAGATTTCCGGAACCACGCACGCCCGCGGCGGACCCCTGAAGAGGGGGAAGCCGCGGGCGACCTTTTTTTATCCAACGCAGAAACTGAAAACGGCAAACTCAAAACGCCCAACAAACCGAAAACCGAAAACATCAAAAGAGGGCCACCGCGCGCGCAAGCCGCACGCGGGGGCTAATCTCTTTTCTGTTTGCCGTTTTCCGTTTGTTTGACGTTTGCCGTTTGCTGTTTTCCGTTTCGCAGCACTAAGCCTCCAGCACCGTCGTCCCGATGGGTTTCGCGAAAACGGCCTCGGCCACGCGCATCGCCTTCAGCACGTCGCCGGTGCCGGGGTTGGGCTCGCGCTTCTCCACGATCGCATTCGCGAACTCGCGAATCTCCCCCGCGTACCCCATCGAAAAGAGCGAACTCTGGGTCAGGTTCTGCAGCCCGTAGTCCGGGCGCCAGACCTGGATGTCCTGAAGGTCGAAGCCCGTCGAGACGTCGTGCAGGTCGGTCGCGCGGCCTTTGGGCGCGCGGTCGATACCGTTGCGCCCGTGGGTGTGCAGTTCCAGGTGCTGAATGTTGTCGGCCACCAGCAGCGCGTCCTTGCCGTCGAAGCGCCCGGTCCATTCGGCGTGCTCCTGGATGCGCGGACCGAAGCCGCCCAGCATCAACTGCGCCCAGCGCCCGCCGTCGAAGCGCAGCGTCAGGGCAAGCGAGAGCGCGTCGGGGTGTTCGTGCAGGTGCGACGTGACCTCCGTCGGCTCGCCGAAGAACGAGATCGCCAGATCGATGGGATGGATGGACATCGTCATCAGCATCGAACGCAGGTTCTTGGCGGGCCAGTGCAGGTACTTGAAGAAGCCGGTGGCGGGCACGAAGCGCTTTTCGAGGATGAACTCGCGCACTTTGGCGTAGGCCAGGCCGTGGCGCTTCATGAATCCGGTCATGATGAACGTCTTGTGCTCGCGCGCGGCTTCGACCAGTTCGCGCGCGGAGGCCAGGTCGGGCGCGGGCGGCTTCTCGACGAAGAGCGGCAGGCCGCGGCGCAGGACCTTCAGGCCCATCTGGTAGTGCAGTTCCGCGGGACCGACGACGAAGACGCCGTCGAGTTCCTCCTTCGCGAGCATCTCATCTGCGTCGGTGTAGACGGCCTGCGCGCCGAAGAGCCGCGCATTGCGTTCGGCGAAGTCGCGGTTGAGGTCGCAGACGGCGCGCAGGCGGCAGCGCGCGTGATGCAGGGCGGGGAAGAGGTTCTTCGTCGAGTGCGCGCCGCATCCGATAAAACCGACCTGGGCGAGATCCATGGCGTCTCCTTGTGGCACACGGGCGCGCAGCGTTCCGGTCGGGCCTCCGGCGCGCGGGCGCAAGCACGATTTTTGGGTGCGGGACCAAGGCGCGCCACCCCGAACAGCCCGGCGCGCTTGTATGTAGGAAAAAGTACCTTGTAAATATCTGTAAGCAAGAAGACGCTTTTTCTATTGTTAGCACAAAAGTCCGGTTTATGGTCGATCCGGTCGGCGCCTGCTGCCGTGGGCGCGGCCTCCGGGGCCTCGCATGAACGAGTTCTTTTTCGAGCCGGCGCTGCGGCGCTACTGGGAAGGTCTCTGCCGGCCCGGGCAGTGGCACGACCACCGCCGCCGCGTCTACGACACCGAACTGGTCTACCTCTCGCGCGGCGCGGTGATGCTGGAACTGGACGGCCGCGTGCTGCGCCTGGAGCGCGGCATGTTCGCGCTGATTCCGCCGGGCGTCTGGCACGAAAGCTGGGTGGAGCCCGGCGGCGAAGGGATGCGCCACTGCGTCCATCTGGACTGGAACCGCGCGATCGTCCAGCGCTTCGCGCCGATCCAGGCCTACACGCATCAGCCCTTCGACAAGTCGCTGGTCCACGAAGTTCCCGCGCCGATCCGCGCGCTGCTGCCGCTGATCGTGAGCGCCGCGGACGGCGCGGCCGTCGCGCCGGTGATGGAGGAAGCCGTCGCCGCGTTGCGCAAGAACGCGCGCGTGGGCGTGTACCTGCTCTGGCCGGTGCTGCGGCACCTGCTGGCCGTGGCCGAAGGCGCGCCGCGCGACGCGAAGGCCCTGGGCAAGACCGCGCGCGCCGTGGAACGCCTGAAGGATTTCATCGACGCGAAGTACGCGGAACCGGTCGGCTACCGCGAGTTCACCCGCGAGACGGGGCTCTCGCGCGCGTACCTCTGCCACGCCTTCCGCACGACGCTGGGCGAGACGCCCACGTCGTACCTGAACGCCGTGCGCCTGCGCCACGCCGAGCGGCTCCTGCGGACCTCCGCGCTGAACGTGAAGGAAGTCGCGCAGGCCGTGGGCATCCCGGACGCGAACTATTTTACGCGGCTCTTCCGGAGAGAGATCGGGATTGCGCCGTCGAAAGTGTGAAGAAGGCGATTTTCGATTTTTGATTTTGGATTTGCGATTTTCAAAAATTCGATTGGATGCAAAACACGAGCGCCGAACCGGCCTGGAAGGCCGGCCGGAAATTAGCCGGTGGCCCGCGAAGCGGAGCCACCGGAAAAGGGCCGCCTGCGGGTGCGCCCCGGGAGGGGCGACGGAAGCTCCGGCACCCTTTCCAGGGTGCGGCGCCCAATGCCGCTTGGTCCGGTGGCCGCGCTTCGCTTGCCACCGGCTAATTTCCTGGCGCCCCTTCGGGGCGATCGGGGAGGCAACCAATATTCGGAAAAATGAGCATCGGTGGTGAGGTGAATTAGGAGGCTGGGCGTCGGCGCTGTGCGCGAGAAACGCGCCTCGCGCAACGCAAGCGATCCTCGGAAATCAAACGGGACAAATCGAACGGGACGACGGCCGGCTTACTGCCCCTTCAAAATCCATTCCTTCCAGTCGGCTTCCAGCTTGGCCATGGAATCGAAGCCGGTGATGGCCAGGATTTTTTCTTCGATCATGCCGGGCTCGGCGGGTTCCTTGACCAGCTTCATGCAGGCGTCGAAGCCTTTGGTCCGGGCAACGAACGCGACGAGGGCGAAGCCTTCGGCGTAGTAGAACTCGGGGTCGCGCGGGTAATCCTTCGTCTTCAGCAGGTCGGCGAGCGGGATGAAATCCTGGCTCTTGAAGCGCAGGCGCAGGAAGTTCAGGTAGTAGTTGTGGCGGTAGTCGGGTTCCATCAGCACCGAAAAGCCTTCGTGCATCGCGCGCGGCAGGGACTCGTAGCTGGGCAGGTTCTCGTTGACGATCAGGTGCGTCAGTTCGTGCGGGAGGACGGACTTGAAGAGCCGCGGCGAGGTCTGCCACGAATGCACCTGCATGTTGGCGATCCCGCGCGCGGTGTGGGTGAAGCGCGAGACGCCGCCGGTCCATTCGGGCTGGGCGGTCGCGAGCGTGTACTCGGTTTGCGAGCGGTGCAGGTAGATCTTGGGGCGTTCCTTCCAGGCGGCCTTCAGCCCCGAGGTCGCCAGGATGCGTTCGAAGTGCGCCTCCGCGACGCGCCCGACCTCCTTCGCGAGTTCCTCGTTGTGGTGCAGGATGGTGAAGTGGTCGGTCTCGTACGATTCGAACGCGCCCGGCTTCGCGTCGGCGAAGGCGGCCTCGTCCACCGGCTTGGTCTCCAGGCGCGCGCCCTGGCCGTTGGAGATGTTGAGGGCCTTTTCGAGCTTGCCGCGCAGGTCGGCGACGAGTTCGGCGTTGGGATGGTTGACGCGCGTGCGCAGGCCGCGCGCGTAGAAGTCGGCCGCGCCCGCGACGTCGCTCAGGGCTTCCTGCACGCGCCCGGCGATGTAGAGCACGTTCGGGTTCGTGGGCGCGAAGGCCAGCACGCGGACGAGGTACTTCTGCGCCGAGGCGATCTGCCCCTGGTTCAGCAGCGCGACGATGCGCGAGAGCGCGCTCGCGGCGTACAGCGGTTCCAGCGGGCCGGTCAGCTTCGGGTCGAGCCCGAAGGCGCGCTCCAGGTCGGCCATGCTCGCGTCGAACTTCTGGTCGCGGTAGCTCCCTTCGGCGCGCCGCGCCAGGCAGCGCGCGAACTCCGCCCCGACGCGCTCGCGCGCCTGGGCCGTGTACGCCAGCACCTGCTCGTAGCCCGCGATCGCGCCGTCCAGATCGGCCGAGGCCGCCTGCTTGCGGGCTTCGGAGATCAACCGGTCGAGCCCGCGGTTTTCCTTGGCGAGCAGTTCGAGGCCCGCGGCGCTTTCGCGGGAGCCCGGGTCGAGGGCTTTCAGCTTCTCGTAGACGGCCTGGGCTTCCTCGAGGCGCCGCACCTGGATGAGCTGCCGGCCGTAGGCGTTCAGGGCGCGCGCGAGTTCGTCGGAGATTTCGCGCGACTTGGGATCGGCTTTGAGGCCCTTCTCGAGTTCGTCGATGGCCAGGCCGTAGCGCTGCTGCGTGACGAGTTCGCGGCCGAGTTCGACTTTGTATTCCTGCGCGGTCTGGCGTTCGACGTAGTCGATCTCTTCCTGCTTGACCTTCACCTGCCCGAAGGGCACGCGGATGACGATGTAGTCCTCGGTCTCCTCGATGATCTCCCCGCGCATCTGCTTGCCGTTTTTAAGATGAACGGTGTCGGCCAGCGCCAGCGCCGATGCGAACGCGAAGAGCAGAGCCAGGAAGAAGGGCGCACGCCCGCACGAGGAGTTCAAGGAGAAGGCCATCCGTTTTGCCTCATACAACCTGCATCTTCTAGTTAATGATAGCCTCTGCACAATGCAACTACCTAGGCCGATAAACGCGCATTTCTCGCGGGGATTAGACTTGTAGCCCCCTACCGAACGCCTATGCTCATGTGCAACTGCATGAAAGAAGTGGGGGGAGGCCAACCGACCGGGGCTGAATCCGGTCACATCCTCCGTCCAAGGTGACCCCGGCCTTGGGTGGACGGTTCAGGTCTCCAGACGTTCGTTAGTTCAATCCCGGTTTGAAGTTGCGCGCGTTTTGCCAGGAAGTCGGCAGACGCGGCGAACCCTCGGGGTGGCGAGGGCGGCGCAGGCATGGTCTCCGACGTAAAGGAGCCCTTGGACAAGAATTCCAAGGAATCCGAGGCCGCGAACGCCGATACCTTCTGGCAAATCCGCTGGCGACGCCGCCTGATGTGGTTCGGTTACGCGCTGGTGGCGCTCAGCATTGGGTGGGGTCTCCGGCCGTATACGACGTATTCCGTGCCGCAAGGCGCGGCGCACATGTCTCCTGAATATCCGGCGGGGATGACGGTGCTGGTGAACACGTCCTACCGCACGCCCGAGCGGCTGCATCGCGGGGACTGCGTGATCTATGAAGTGCAGGAGCAGGGGCGCACGATCCGCATGATCGGGCGCGCGGTCGGCTGGCCGGGCGAGACGGCCGCGGTCGCCGAGGGCATGCTCCTGATCGGCGGGCAGGTGATGGAAGAGTCGTATTTGCGCCGCGCGAGCGTGGGCGCATGCCGGCCCGGAGCGCCGGTGGAAGTGCCGCCCGGCGGCCTGTACGTGCTGAACGACGACCGCGCGAGCGGCGTGAAGGACGGCCGGGAATACGGCCCGCTGAAGCCGGAACAGATCGTGGGGAAGGTGATCGTGCCGATCGCTTCGCCGTGATCCGTGGGCAGGACCGCGCCGCAGGGCGCGCGATGGGGGGAACTCGATGAAACGCTTCTACGAATCCTTGGAAAGGTTCGCGAGCGCCGGCATGGGCGCGGCGGCGCTGGCCGCTTGCGCGCTGGGCGGAACGGCCGCGGCCGAAGACCAGCCCGCGGAGCCGAAGCCCGTGGCCAAGGACGTCAAGCCCGCCGAAGAGCGCCCGCGCGTCCGCTACTGGCTCAACGATCCCGCGCAGCCCGCGCCGGCCGGCGAACCCAAGGCCGAGCCCGCGCCGGCCGCCGAGCCCGCGGAAGAGGCGGACTTGAGCACCGCCGCCGGCCGCCGCCGGAGCATCGATGCGCAGTTCAAGCGCATGCTCGACGAGGCCGAGGCCGCGCACGACCACAAGGATTACGCCCGCGCCGTCCAGATCTGCCGCAACGTGCTGACCGCGGACCCGCGCAACGCCCGCGCCGTGGAGATCATGAGCAAGGCGCACAACAAGCTCGCCAACCTGGACCAGTTGATCACCGAGAAGGCCGCCGAGCGCAAGGACCGCGACGCGATTCTGGAAAGCGCGGAGCACGCCGTGCGCCCGCCGGTGCGTTCGCCCGAGATCCGCCCCGAATGGCCGCGCCGCCAGGACGACCCGATGGTCCCCAAGGTCAAGAAGATGGGCTCGATGCTCGAGCAGCGCGTCTCCGTGGACTTCATGAAGGCCGACCTCGACTGGGTCTTCAACACGCTGTTCGTGCTGACGGGCGTGAACATCATCGCCGATCCGGCCGCGATCGAAGGCAAGAAGCTGACCCTGCACGTGGACCAGATTCCGCTCAAGGAAGTGCTCGACTTCATCGTCCGCAACAACGACGGCATCCAGTATTCGGCCACCGAGTACGCGATCTGGATCACGGCGACGAGTTCCAGCGACCTGAAAAAGATCATGGTCCCGCGCGTGTATCCCCTGCATCACGGGCTGGTGACGACGCGCCCCAACGCCAACACGCAGGCCGGCCAGCGCAGCAACACCACCGGCCGCGCCAACCGCGGCGGGCAGCAGGGCCAGCAAGGGCAGCAGGGTCAGCAGGGCCAGCAGCAGCAGACCTTCACCAGCTACATCGAAGACGTGCTGAGCGAACTGACCTCGCAGGCCGACGCGCAGGTCTTCCCCGACGGCTCGCGCTACTACATCGACAAGCAGTCGAACCAGCTCATCCTCTTCACGACGCCTTCGGGCCACGAGCACATGCAGAAGTTCCTCGACGCGTTCGACCAGCCGGCGATCCAGGTGCTGATCAAGGCGCGCTTCCTGGAAGTGGCGATGGACAACGTGAAGTCGCTGGGCGTGAACATCCAGCAGCTCAGCGGGCGCGTGGACCAGATCGGGCTGGGGCTGAACAGCGGCGGCGACCGCCCCGGCACCCCCACCGAACTCTTCGGCAACCTCGGCACCGGCACGCTGCTGACCGTCACCGGCATCCGCAGCGATCCGCAGTTCCAGGTGGTGGTGAACGCGCTGCTGAACAACCGCCACACCAAGATCCTGTCGGAACCGCAGATCATCGCCATCAACAACAAGGAGTCGGCGATCGACATCACCACGCAGTTCAGCTACATCACCGACCTGCGCGAAGTCACCGCCACGCAGTTCGGCGGCAACGGCACGGCGACGAGCAACGTGGTGGCGTTCGTGCCCGAGTTCGACACCGAAAACGTGGGCTTCTCGCTCAACGTCACGCCCTCCGTCGGGCGCGACCTGAAGACGATCAACCTGCACATCCGCCCGGTCATCGACTCGCTGGCGCAGGGGCAGAGCATCAGCCAGTTCCAGCAGTTCGAGACCGGCCAGCAGACCAACAACGGCACGTTCGTTCCGCCGGTGATCCAGCGCCCGACCATCGACCAGACCAGCCTGGAGACCGACGTGGTGCTGGAGGACAACGGCTACGTGATCATCGGCGGCCTGATCCGCAACCGCAACGACACCGTGGAACGCAAGATTCCCGGCCTCTCGCGCATCCCGGGCCTGGGGAACCTCTTCAAGTCCAAGGGCGAACAGCGCACCACCAGCAACCTGATGATCATCGTCGAAGCGCAGATCATCACGCCGCGCGGGCGCACCTACAAGACCGACAAGGCGCCGGACGACACGGACATCCGCGAAGGCGGGACGATCCGCGCGCCGGGGCAGACCACGCAGGTGCAGCGCCCCGAGGCCGTCAACCGCGCCCTGGGCCTGCCGGTGGAAGGCGAGAGCGTCAAGGCGATCAAGTCCCCCGGCGACGAGGAAGCCCCCGCGCCGGTGCGCAAGCCCGTGCAGTTCAGCGGGCAGAAAGGCTGGAGCACTTCCGAAGAAGAGGAAACCGCGGGGCCGAAGTAGCCGTCTAACCCCTTAGGGGGGATGACCGGAAGGGCCGTCGAGCGGTTCATAGTACCAGGGGCAGGGGCCGGGACCACGCAATGAGCCGAGCCGTTGGCGTCGATCTGGGAGCCGAAGCGCTGCGCGGCGTTTGCATCGAAAACGCCAAGGGCAAGCTGCAACTCGTCTCCGCCGGCACGCTCCCGCTGGGCGAACTGGCCAACCTGGAAGACAGCGAAGACAAGCGCCTCGCCGTCGCCGAGAAGCTGAAGGACCTCGTCCGCGGCGCGAACCTGAAGGCCCCCATCCGCCGCGTCGCCGTCTCCGGCAAGACCACCGACATCCGCTACCTGATGGTCCCGCCCGTGCCGCCGTGGCGTCTCGAGATGCTCGTCAAGTACGAGGTCGAGGAACGCAGCGCGGACAAGAGCGAGAAGACGTACGACTACCGCATCCTGGACCTGCCGGACATCGGCGGGCAGTACACGGTCATGCTCGGCACCGTGCAGGAATCGATGGCCCAGTGGCTGCTGAACATCGGGCGTTCCTCGCGCCTGGGCGAAGTCGAGATCGACCTCGAGGCCCTGGCGCTCTACAACGCCTACTACCACGGGCACGGCTACGACCCGGACAAGACGGTGCTGGTGGTGGACATCGGCGCCGAGGAAGTGACCGCGCTGCTGATCCGCAACGGCGGCCTGTACCTCGCCAAGACCTTCCTGGGCGGCGGGCGGCGCTTCTCGCAGACGCTGGCCGACGAACTGAAGATCGACGTGCTCGAAGCCGAGGACGTGAAGAAGCGCGAAGGCGAGATCGTCTTCGACCTCGTCGCCGCGCCCGGCACCAGCCGCATCCTGCGCACCGGCCGCACCTCGATCCTGGGCGGGCAGGCGCGGCGCATCACCGCCGGCCCCGGCGACCTGCCCAACCTGAAGGGCGAAGCCTCCGCGCCCAAGCCCGACGCCGCCCCCGAAGGCGAAGCCGCGGGCCTGCGCGACGACCTGGAATCCGGCGCGCCCGCCGCGCCGGACGCGTCCGCGGCCCCCGACCCGTCCCGGCCGCCCGAGACCTCCGCCGAACGCCGCCGCCGCCAGATCTCGTCGGCGCTGGTCAAGGAAGCCGCGGCGCTCTGCGCGGCCTTCGAGAACGCGCTTACCTCGACGCGCCAGCAGATCAAGATGCGCGACCTGAAGCTCGACAAGATTTACCTGGCCGGCGCGGGCAGCCGCGTGAAGGGCCTGCGCGAGTTCATGGCGCGGCGCATGCGCGTGGCCGTCGAACCGCTGGAAGTCTTCCGCACGATCTCGCTCGAACGCCTGCCGGCCGAGGCCGGCGAGGCGCTGAAGAAGGAACAGGACCTGATGGCCGTGGCCGTGGGGCTCTCCCTGGCCGGCATCTGCAAGGGCGCCTTCTCGTTCCTCTTCTGGCCCGCGAGCCTGAAGGAACGCAAGGAATTCTGGGCGCGCGGGGCCTTCCTGCACTACGCCGCCGCGGCGCTCTTCCTGGCCATGATGCTCTTCTGGTTCACGCCCAAGCACAACGTGGACGTGCTCCAGGCCAACAAGGAAAAAGCCGAACAGGCCGTCGCCGCCGCCAAGGCGCAGAACAGCGAACTGGAACGCCTGCGCGACAAGTACGAGGAACTGTACGAGCGCAAACTCCAGATCGAGAAGAACGCCAACTCGGGCGACTACTTCCTGGGCATCCTGGCGGAACTGAAGGACAAGGACCGCAACCCGCCGGACGTGTACCTCACCTCGATCTCGACCAGCCTGCCGGGCTTCATCCGCACGGAGTTCGAGGAGGCCGAGGGCGGCGGGCCGAAGCCGGTCAAGAGCGAGCCCGGGGCGAAGCCCGTCAAGGCGCCCGCCGGCAAGGCCAAAGCGCCCGAAGACCCCGACACGTTCCAGGCGCAGGCGCGGGTGTACCTGCGCGGGTTCGTGCGCAGCGGGCAGAAGGACGACCTGCCGCTGCGGATCATGTGGACCTCGGCGGCCGACAGCAATGCCTTCAAGCGCGGCTTCGGCGACCTGCTGGTGCGCGATCCCAAGAATCCGGACGACCCCGAGAACCTCTTTAAGGACATCCGCCCCATCTGGACCGACGGCAAGGACCACCAGCAGGGGCCGTTCTACCTGAAGGAATTCGTGCTGGAGGCGTTCGTCGAAGGCACCCGCGACGCGAAGAAAGACGCGTCGGGCAAGCCCAAGCCCACGCCGGTGGCGAAGCCGGAGGCCGAACCCAAGCCGCCCGCGGCGCCCGCGCCCGCCGCGCCCGAGGCCGGCAAGAGCGCCGACCCCAAGACCCAGGCCAAGCTCTAGGAAAGGATGCGCGACCGGTCATGCCGATGGACGCCACCGACTCCAAGCTGCTGAAAGGGATGGTCGCCTTCGCCGTCCTCGGCCTGGTGATCTATTACTATCCCTTCTCGTGGCCGCTGGAGAGCTACAAGGACCAGATCGAGCACCTCGACCAGACCCGCCAGCAGATCGCGCAGACCAAGAAGGATCACGGGCTGTACTTCGGGCCGCAGTCGTCCCGCGTCTGGGATCCCGAGGCGCCCGAGATGGACATCCTGCCGATGGACTCGAAGGAGACGATGGCCACCCGCAAGGTGGAATTCGAGGCCGCGATCGCCAAGCTGCGCAAGACCATCAACGACCTGCAGGAATCCAGCCGCATGAAGTTCATCGGCTGGACCGACGTGCCCGCCGAGGAACCCAACCCCGGCCACTACTTCACCTACAAGTGGGACAAGCTGCGCCTCGAACTGGACAAGGCCGCGCGCAACGCCGGCGTCGAGATCATGGACCAGGACATCGGCTTCACGCGCTTCGTGAAGTCCGACGTCCATACCATGTCGCGCCCGCGCGCGGACGAACTGCTGCGCGAACTGTACATCACCGAGACGATCATCCGGCTGGCCATCAAGGCCAAGTCCGACCAGGAACAGGAGGAGCGCAAGAAGAGCCTGAAGCCGGAGGCGTTCATGCGCATCCGCGAGGTCACGCCGCAGGATTCGGACACCAGCGGGCCGGTGGTCTTCACGCAGAACCCGCGCTTCGACCCCACAGTCAAGGACCCGCGCGACGAACGCTTCAAGAAGTACATCACGCGCCAGTACCCGCACTTCATCCGGCAGTACCCGGTCGAGATTCTGCTGCAGTGCGACGTGAACAGCTTCATGAAGTTCCTGCAATCGGTGCGCACGCCGGGGCAGTTCCTGGTCATCCGCAAGCTGGAGATCGTCTCGCCCTTCATGGCCGACAGCCAGCGCGACAAGAGCGACCTGGTGAAGATTCTTGGCGACAATCCGATGCAGAACGCGCTGAACTACAAGGACGAGCACATCTGGGCGCGCATCTCGGCGGCGGGCATGGACTTTTTCGAACCGTCCGAGGCCAAGGGCGGCACGGCCGCGGTTGGCGGCGACGAGGACGTGCCGGAGATGTTCCGGCGGCCCGCCAAGGGGCAGCAGGTCGAACCTTCGGGGCATTGAGCCGGGCGGACGCGCGCGCTATAATGGCGGCGGAACGGAGAGCGGGACATGGCCTTTCAGAAGACCCAGGGCATGAACAAGGAGAAGCTCGTCTTCTACCTGTGCCTTGTGCTGCTGATGGTGAGCGGCTACCTGTTCCTCTTCGGGCCGCGCACCAAGCCGCTCCAGGACGACGACCCGATCACCCACAAGGGCAAGCCCGAGGCCTTCGACGTCAAGGCCCCTTCGATCCGCGTCGCCAAGGCGCTCGCCGCCGACCGCGAACGCAAGTCGCCCTTCACGCCGGACCTGAACTGGCGCACGACCGTGGTCAACAAGCCCAATCCGGCCCCGAGCAAGAACGTGCCGCCGCCGCCTCCGCCGCCCCCCGCGCAGCCCAAGACGACCCCCAAGACGCCCTCGGCCATGACCCCGACCGAGAAGGACCTGGAGGTCGGCTTCATGGGCATCGTGCAGTTGAACGGCAAGAGCTACGCGCTGCTGAGCAGCAAGGACGGTTCCCCGCCGCGCCGCGTGAAGGAAGGCGACGTGCTCGACGGCCTGAACTACACCATCACCAAGATCGACAAGCAGGCCATCTACATCAGCGACGCCGAAGGCCGGCCCTACATCCTCAAGGATGGTCGCTTCGAAGACATCGGCGGCGGTTCCACGGGCGGCTCGGGGCCCAGCTTCACCCAGCCCAAAAAACAGCCGCAGCAGCCCCAGCAGCCGAAGACCCAGACCCCCCAGACCCCCCAGACTCCGCGCAACAACGGGCCGCGCCCCGGCGGCGGCGGGCGCACCCGCGGCGGCTGAGCGTTCGCCCGCTGGTCAAATTCCGTAAAATCGGCTATGTAACTGCGCGTGATCGCTTACCTGCGTCTCGTGCGCTTTCCCAATGTTTTTACTTCGCTGGCGGACATCGCGGCGGGCTTTCTGATCATGCGCGCGGCCTGCGGCGCGTCGGTGTGGGAGGCCGTCGTGCCGCTCGCGCTGGCCTCCGCCTGCCTGTACCTCTCCGGCATGGCCTTGAACGACCTGGCCGACCGCGAGGAAGACGCGAAGTTCCGGCCGAACCGGCCGATTCCCTCGGGCGCGGTCTCGCTGAAGGGCGCGGTGCTGTGCGGCGTGGGCCTGATGGCGCTGGGCGTGGTCGCGGCGATGGCCGCGGGCACGACCTCGCTTTTTCTGGCGCTCTTCCTGGCCGTCTCGATCCTGCTCTACGACTTCGCGGCCAAGCACGTCGAACTGGCGGGCCCGCTGGCGCTGGGCTTCTGCCGCTTCTTCAACCTGCAACTGGGCATGAGCTACGACCTGAACTTCGCGCCGTGGCTGGCGCTGCCGTCGCAGTGGCGCGTGGTCTACGGCCCGGCGGCGGCGGTGGGCATCTACGCCGCGGGGATGACGGCGTTTTCGGCGCAGGAGGAAACCGGCAAGCGCATCCGCGCGATCGTGCTCGGCTGGTGCTTCGTCGGCGGGGCCCTGGCGCTGGCGGGGTACTGCATGCCCAGTCCGTGGGGCTGGGCGCCGCTGGGCGCGCTGGCCGCGGTGCTGGCCTGGCGGACGGCCGCGCTGGCCAAGGCCGGCACGCCCGTCGCCGCGCGCAACCTGGTCAAGACCGGCGTGCTGGGCATCTGCGTGCTCGACGCGGGGCAGATTCTGGGGCACTACGGGACGGCCGCCTGGCCGTACGCGCTCGGCGTGGCCCTGCTGATCCTGCCCGCGCTGGTCCTGGGCAAATGGCTGGCGCAGAAAGAAGCCTGACGGAGAAGGCGTTGACGTGCTAACCGACTTTGCTAACACTGGCGGCCTCTGCCGCGCAGCCACGCTCGCGAAGTTCGTACGCCCCGCGGGGCCACCTAGGAGATTCCGTCCTGAACCCGGCCGCATCGCCCGAACAACCTGACGAAAAGACGACACCTCCCGGCGGCGCGCGCTGGAACGAGGCCCTGCCGTTGATCTCCCGCGGCGTCATGATGGGCATCGCGGAGGTGATCCCCGGCGTCTCGGGCGGGACGCTGGCCTTGATCTCGGGGATATACGGCCGGCTGGTGGACGCGATCAAGTCCGCGAACCTGCCGGCCCTGAAGAGCCTGCTGCGCTTCCGGTTGGGCGAGGTCTTCCGGCAGGTGCACTGGATCTTCCTGCTGCTCGTCTTTTCGGGGCAGGGGCTGGGCATCGTGCTCTGCACGAAAATCATTCCGCTGCCCGACCTGCTGCGTTCGCATCCGGCGCCGGTGCTGGGGCTCTTTTTCGGGCTGATCGTGGGCAGCATTCTGCTGCTGGGGCGGGACGCGGGGCGGCCGGGCGGGCTGGGGATCGTCGCGTACCTGGTGGGCGGCGCGGTCGGGTGGGTGGTGGTCACGGGCGTGCCGGCCGAGACGCCCACGGACCTCTGGTTCATCTTTCTGTGCGGGATCATCGCGATCTGCGCGTGGATTCTGCCGGGCATCTCCGGGTCCTACACGCTGCTGCTGCTGAAGAAATACGACTACATCTGGGGCTCCATCGGCGCGGCGCTGGGCGCGCTGGGCAAGGGCGACTTCGCGGGCCTGGGGGAAGCGCTCAAGATTCTGCTCCCGTTCGCGCTCGGAGCGCTCGCGGGCATCTCGCTCTTTTCGCGCCTGCTTTCGTGGGTGCTGGCGCGCTACCAGAACCTGACCATGATGGCGATGAACGGGCTGCTGATCGTCTCGCTGTACGCGATCTTCCCCTGGCAGGACGCGAAGTACGAAATGCACCGCGGCAAGGAAAAATTGATCGGGACGGTCCCGCGGCTGCCTTCCGGCGAGGAACTGGCCCGCTGGGAGGGCGTCCTCGCCTGCGTGCTGCCCATCGTGGGCTTCGTCCTGGTCCTGATGGTGGACCGCATGGCCCGGGCCAAGAAGCCGGAATCCGCCGCCGGCCCCGCAGTCTGATTTGACAGTGGCCGCGATGGCGGCGAGATTTCACGCATGCGCGTCTTGATCACGGGCAGCGAAGGCTTCGCCGGTTCCCATCTGGTCGAACACTGCCTGGCGGAAGGCGACGAGGTCTGGGGCACGTGCGCCCCGGGCGCGCGCGCGACCAACCTCTCGCACCTGCTCGACCAGATCACCGTGCGCGTCGGCGACCTGTCCACGCACAACTTCATCCACGGCGTGCTCAACGAGACGCGCTTCGACGTGATCTACCACCTCGCGGCGGTCTCGTTCGTGCCCGATTCGGAGCGCGGCCCGGCGCGCGCGTACGAGATCAACGTGCTGGCCGGGATTCACACGCTGGAGGCCGTGCGCACCGAACACAAGCACGCCAAGGTGGTGCTGGCCAGTTCGGCGGAAGTCTACGGGCACGTGCGCCCCGAGGAGATGCCGATCAAAGAGACGCAGCCGATCGCGCCGGTGAACATCTACGCCTCCGGCAAGGCCGCGCTGGAACTCGCCGCGCACCCCTTCGTCACGTCCTACGGGATGAACGTGACGATCGCGCGCCCGTTCAACCACACCGGCCCGAGGCAGCGCACCGATTTCGTCTGCTCCACGTTCGCGCAGCAGGTGGCGAAGATCGAGGCCGGCGGCGAGAAGGTGATCCACGTGGGCGACCTGTCGCCCAAGCGCGACTTCTCCGACGTGCGCGACATCGTGCGCGGCTACCGCCTGCTGGCCATGCACGGGGAGACCGGCGTCGCCTACAACCTCGCCTCGGGGCACAGCGTCTCGGTGAAGGAAGTGCTCGACACGCTGGTGCAGATGTCGCGCGTGAAAGTGGAAGTGAAGACCGACCCGAAACGCGTGCGCCAGACGCAGGTGATGGACGTGCGCGGCTCCTACGACCGCATCCACCAGCGCTGCGGCTGGAAGCCCGAGGTGCCCCTCGAAAAGACCCTGCGCGACCTGCTGAACTGGCACCGCGACTCGATCGTGCGGCGCGCCTAGGCGGGTTACTTCACCAGCGGGCAGCGCACGAAATGCGACGGCGCGCCCATCTGTTCCAATTCCGGCAACTTCTTCGAACACTCCGGCTGCGCGATCGGGCAGCGCGGCGCGAACGGGCACCCCGGCGGCGGCGAGATGGGGGAGGGCGGTTCGCCTCCCAGAATCTGGCGTTCCTTCACGTCGTCGGGCGAGCGCTTGGGCACCGCCGAGAGCAGCGCCTTGGTGTACGGATGGCGCGGGTCGGCGTACAGGTCGGTGGTGTTCGCGTATTCGACGATGTGCCCGAGGTACATCACCGCCACGCGCTGGCTGATGTGCTCGACGACCGAGAGGTCGTGGGCGATGAACAGGTACGAGAGCTTGCGTTCGGCCTGCAGGTCCATCAGCAGGTTGATGATCTGCGCCTGCACGGAGACGTCGAGGGCGCTGACGGGTTCGTCGCAGACGATGAAGCTGGGGTTCACCGCCAGGGCGCGCGCGATGCCGATGCGCTGGCGCTGCCCGCCGGAGAATTCGTGCGGGTAGCGGTCCGCGGATTCGGGCGGCAGGCCCACGCGCCGCAGCAGTTCCATGACGTGCTCGCGCCGCTGCGCCGACGAGACGCCGGGTTCGTGGATCAGCGGGCCCTCGGCGATGATCTGTTCCACCGTCATGCGCGGATTCAGCGAGCTGTACGGGTCCTGGAAGATGATCTGCATGTGCCGGCGGAAGGGGCGCAGTTCGGCGTTGCTGAGCTGCGTGATGTCCTTCCCGCGGAAGAGGATCGTGCCCGAGGACGGTTCGACCAGGCGCAGGAGCGAGCGGCCCACGGTGGTCTTGCCGCAGCCCGATTCGCCCACCAGGCCCAAAGTCTCGGCCTCGCCGACGTGAAAGCTGACGTCGGTGACCGCCTTCACGTGGCCGACGACGCTGGAGAGCAGCCCGCGGCGGATCGGGAAATGCTTGCGCAGGTCCTTCACTTCCACCAGGGGCCCGCCCTGGCCGGCGGGGGCGGCCTGCGCCTGAGAAACGGCGTTCGGTTCGCTCATGCCGGGCCTCCCTTCGCGTCGCGCGCGTCCCAGGCCTGCACGCCGGCGGCTGAGGTATGCCAGCAGGCCGCGCAGTGTTCGCCGTCGTAGGCCTGCAGCGCGGGCTCGCTGCCGCACTTTTCGTCCGCCAGCGGGCAGCGGGTGCGGAAGCGGCAGTCGTCCTTGAACTGCGTCGCCGCGGGCACCAGGCCGGGGATCACCGCCAGGCGCTTGCGCCCGTGGCGGCTGGAACCCGGTTCGGGGCGCGCGCGCATCAGGCCCTGCGTGTACGGATGCAGCGGCTTGGCGAAGAGTTCGCGCGTGGGCGCGGTCTCCACGATCTTGCCCGCGTACATGACGCAGACGCGGTCGGCCATCTCGGCGACGACGCCCAGGTCGTGCGTGATCAGCAGCAGCGAAAGGTTGTGTTCCTTGCGCAGCGTGCGGAGCAGGTCCAGGATCTGCGCCTGGATGGTCACGTCGAGCGCCGTGGTCGGTTCGTCGGCGATGATCAGCTTGGGCGAACAGATCAGCGCCATGGCGATGCAGACGCGCTGCTTCATCCCGCCCGAGAGCTGGTGCGGGTAGTCCTTCGCGCGCGATTCCGGATCGGGGATGCCGACCGAGCGCAGCGCCGCGACGGCCTTCTCCCAGGCTTCGCGCGGGCGCGAACCCGCGTGGTGGATCTGGTAGGCCTCGGCCACCTGGTCGCCGATGGTGAAGACCGGATTGAGCGCGCTCTGCGGCTCCTGGAAAATCATGGCGATGTCCTTGCCGCGGACGGCGCACATCTCCGCGTTGGACAGCCCCAGCAGATCCCGGCCTTCGAAAAGGATCTGGCCCGACGCGACGCGCGCGGGGGGCGACGGCAGCAGGCGCATCACCGACATGCTGCTGACCGACTTGCCGCAGCCGGACTCGCCGACCAGGGCCACGCATTCGCCGGGCGCGATGGCGAACGAGATGCCGTCCACCGCGCGCGCCGTGCCCGCGTCGGTGTCGAAATGGGTCCGCAGGTCGCGGACCTCCAGCAGCGCCTTTTCGCCTTCCGCCATGCCGTTACTTCCTCAGCCTCGGGTCCATCGCGTCGCGCAGGCCTTCGCCCACCAGGTTCATCAGCGTCACGCTCATGAAGATCATCAGGCCCGGGTACAGCATCAGCCACCACAGGCGGACGGGGTCCTGGCGCGCCTGGTTCAGCAGTTCGCCCCAGCTCGGCGTCGGCGGCTCCACGCCCAGGCCCAGAAAGCCCAGGCCCGTCTCCGAAAGGATCGCACCCGCGACGCCGAACGTGGCCGCCACCAGCACCGGCGCGAGCGCGTTGGGCAGGATGTGCCGCACGATGATGCGCGAGTTCTTCATGCCGATGGCCTTCGCGGCCTGGATGTAATCGAGCTGGCGGACCTTGAGCACCTCGCCGCGGATCAGCCGCGCAATGCCCGTCCAGCCGGTCAGCCCGATGGCGAACATCACCCAGAAGATGCTGCGCCGCGGCGCCACCGCGATGATGGTGAGGATCAGGAAGAAGGACGGGAAACAGACGAAGACCTCGATCAGGCGCCCGGAGAGCAGGTCGAACCAGCCGCCGAAGTAGCCGCTCATGCTGCCCACCAGAATCCCGATGCAGAGCGCCAGGCCCACCGCCAGGAAGCCGACCGCCAGCGAGATGCGCGAGCCGTGGATGATGCGCGTCAGCACGTCGAAGCCGTTGTTGTCGCAGCCCAGCGGGTGCCCGGCGGTAGGCGGGTGGTCCGTGCGCGCGGAGTCGGGTTCCTTGGCGCCGTAGGGAATCAGGGGCATCAGCACCGTGCCCTGGCCCGAGGCCTTCAGTTCGCGGTACCGGTCGGGCATCACGTTGCGCCCGCCGACGGTGCGCGAGACGAAGAAGAGCAGCAGGAAGAGCGTCACGCCCGCGAAGACCCACAGGGTCCGGGTTCCGAGCGCCTGGGCCTGCCGGTACAGTTGGAAGATTTTCCGGAGGGCAAAGCCGATCGCGCCGAGTTCGGCGAGGCGCACCGCCCAGATGCCGGCGGGTTCGGGCCCTTGTCCGCCCTGCACGAGGCCCGTGATCCAACCGAGCAGCCCCGGGAAGGCGCCGGGCGAGAGCCGGACCATGTAGGCCAGGAAGATGAGCATTTCCGCGAGCTGGTCCACGAGGACCGCCGCGAACAGTCCCGCCAGCAGCCAGGCTGCGCCGAGCGGCGGCTTCGCGCGGACGGCCGTTCCGAGCCCGGCCGCGCCGCCCAGCAGCACCAGCGTCACGAAGAGCAGGTTGTAGAAGCGGTCCAGGTGGTCGAGCGGGAAGAAGAAGTCGCGCACGAGCGGGAAGGAAACGCCCTCGGGCCCGCTCGCGTACCACGGCAGGTTGTTGGCCAGCAGCGGCGCGGTTAATGCCATCGAGAACAGCAGCAGCAGCAGGAAGAGGCCCGCGTAGGCGTCCTTGCGCTTGCGGAACTGAATCCACGTGAGCTGCCAGTAGCCCTTCGAGACGCCGGGCGCGGCGGCGGGAGCGGGCGGGGCCGCGGGGGCGCTCATGCCTGCATCCCTTCGAAGCTGACGCGCGGGTCGGAGAGCGGGAGCAGCAGGTCGGAGACCAGCATGCCGACCAGCACCAGCAGCGCGCCGATGAAGGCATTGGCCATGATCAGGTTGTAGTCGCGCGCGAGCACGCCTTCGTAAAAGAGCATCCCCAGGCCGGGAATGCTGAAGACGGTCTCCAGCAGCACCGAGCCGCCCATCATGCCGGGCAGAATGCCCGCGACGCCGACGATGATGGGCGTCAGCGCGTTGGGCAGGACGTGGCGCATGATCACCTGATGTTCCTGCAGGCCCTTGGCGCGGGCGGTGCGGACGTAATCCTGGCGCAGGATTTCCATCATCCCCACGCGCATGAAGCGGCTCTCGCCCGCGAATCCGGAGTAGGTCCAGCAGAAGAGCGGCATCAGGAAGTAGGGCATCGATTCGCGCAGCAGCACGAGGTACGAGAGGCGCTTGGCGTTGTCGGGTTCGACGCCCGCGATCGGCAGCCCGACGAGCGCGCCGGGCAGGTCGCCCGTGAGCACCAGCCGCGCCACCTCCGCGACGCTCAGGCCGTTGCCCACCCAAAGCCAGCCCAGCAGCAGCAGGCCGAGGGCGAAGACCACGACGCCCACCCATGCGGAGGCTTCGAGCGCGGCGCGCACCCACGAGAGCGTCGGGTCCGGCGCGTCCTTCTCCGCGGCGAGCTTTTTGCGAATCGCCCAGGCCGCCACCAGCGCGATCGCGACATACACCCCCAGGAGCCGCCAGTACACGAGCCCGTCGGGCAGCCAGTCGCGCAGGTGCCCCGCGCGGCCGACCGAGACGATCAGGATCAGCGCCACCCAGAAGCTCGGCAGCGAATACAGCAGGAAGAGCACGACGGTGAATACACGTTCGCGCGCGCGCCCGGCGTTCACCGCGCTGTCGATGCCCAGCGGCAGGCCGATCAGGTACAGGATCAGGATCGACCAGAGGTTCAGGATGAGCGTGTTCGGCATCCGTTCCAGGATGACGGTAAAGACCGAGGTCTTGAACTTGGCCGAGACGTTCACGTCCGGATTGAAGAAGTCTTTCGCCCAGTAGAAATAGGCCACGAAGGGGTTCTTATCCAGATGCAGCAGCTTCTGGTAATCGCCCTGGTCGCCGGCGGTCAGCACGTTGCGCTGCGGCCCGCGCTCCAGGTCGCCCTTCATCGACGTGGGCGTGCCCGGCGCGGATCGGATGATGACGTACGTGAGGAAGGTGATCCCGAAGAGCGTCGGGATCATCAGCAGCAACCGTTTTACGATATAAGTCCACACGTACGTGCAGGCTCCGTCGCCTGAGGTCGGCTCGCGCTACTCGCTCGAACGCTGATCCGCTTTGGGCATGTACCAGAAATGGGACCAGCCGCTGCCCGTGAGCGGGAAGTACAAATCCCGTTCCTTCCCCGGTTCGACGGGCAGGTACACGTTGCGCAGGTCGGCGTTGTGCGCCGTCAGGGCCATGCTGTTGAACATGAACGTGTACGGCTGTTCGTCGTGCAGGATCGCGTGGAAGCGGTGGCAGAGCGCCACGCGTTCGTCGAAATCGAAGGTCTTGCGGAGCTGCTCGATGATGCCGTCGGCTTCCTTGTTCACGAAGTAGCAGTGGTTGCTGCCTTCGCCGGCCGTCTGCGAGGAATGCCAGAGCTGGTAGGGGTCGGGGTCCCAGCCCAGCGACCAGCCGAGCATGATCGCGTCGAAATCGCGCTTCTTGATCTTGTCGAGGAAGACCGACCATTCGATCGGGTCGAGCTGGCAGTCGATGCCCGCCTTCTTCAGGTCGCCCTGCACCGCGATCAGGACCTTCTTGCCGGTCTCGGAGGCCGCGGGGAACTTGATCTTGATCTCGAACTTGGCCCCGTCCTTGTCCAGGAAGCCGTCGCCGTCGGTGTCCTTCCAGCCCGCTTCGGCGAAGAGTTCCCCGGCGCGCTTGGGGTCGAAGGGCCAGGGATTGATCTTGGGATCGTTGTACGGGCCCTTGCTGAAAAACGTCCCGCTGACCACCATGCCCATGCCGCCCAGAATGTTCTGCAGGATCTTGTCGCGGTCGATGGACATCGTCAGCGCCTGGCGCACGTGCTTGTCGGCGAACTTGGGCAGCCGGCCGTTCCAGCCGATGTAGTTGTAATACGTCGCGTACTGCTTCACCGCCGCCAGCCCGTGCGGCTGGCCGAAGGGCGGCTTGGGGACGTCGTTGACCCACTGCGAAGGCGTCAGGCCGATCGTGTCGAGCTTCTTGTCCTTGAGCATCTGGAAGCGCACGGCGCTCTCGGAAACGATGCGGTAGTAGATCTGCTTGAAGGGCGGCTTGTAGCCCCAGTAATCCTCGTTGCGTTCCAGCACGATGCGCTGCTTCGGCAGCCATTCCTTGAACTTGTACGGCCCGGTGCCGAAGGCTTCCTTATTGCGCGGGTGGGTGTTGAACTGGTTGGCCGTCTCGTAGCGGTAGATGTGTTCGGGCACCAGCGTCAGGCCGGCCGACGCGGTAAAGGCCCCGGCAAAGAGCTTGCGCCAGGTGAAGCGGATGGTCGCGGCGTCCAGCGCCTCGAGCTTTTCGCAGTCCTGGAAGTAATTGCGGCTGGGCTGGCAGTCGATGCCCGGATCCTTGAGCGTCTTGAAGGAGAAGAGGTAATCCTGGGGCGTCAGCGGCGTTCCGTCGTGCCAGCGCACGCCCTGGCGCAGGTGGAAGGTGAAGTAGAGCGTGTCCCAGAACTGGAACGGCTCGGTCTTCTCCAGGTCCCAGACCTGGCCGTTCGGGCCCTGCTGCTCCTTGGCCTTCAGGAACGCGGCGACCTTGGCTTCCGCGTCTTCCTTCGATCCCGGCAGGCAGAAGATGAACCCGCCGCTGTCGTTCTGCCAGACCTGCGTCTGCTTCAACTGCAAGGCCGGAGCGGCATTCACCAGCGCCTGGAAGCGTTCCATCACCTTCGCGGGCTCGGGCAGGTCCTTGTCGCCCGCGGCGGGGTTGAAACGGGTGCCGACCCATTGGATCGGCTGGAGTTCCTCGGGCTTTACGGCCTTGAAGACTTCCTTCATGTAGCCGGCGCCGAGCTTGATGCTTTCGATGCGCAGGCGCCCGTCGGCTTCGGCCGAGGCCTTCATCCACTTCTTGGCGTCGTCGGAGCGCGCGGCGTTGATGCGGTCGGCCAGGTCCTTCGCGTTGGCCTTGACGGGATAGCCCCAGGACGTCTGAGTCTCTTCCCAGTGGGTCGCGAGTTCGGGCACCCACTGGTCGGGGTTCGCGTAGTCGCGGGTGGCCAGGCCTTCGCTGATGTGCTGGTGTACGTCGCTGACGGTCGCGTCGTTCTCGGTCAGCGGGTTCAGCGTGCCGGGATCGGAAATGAGCACGTCGAAGAAGGTGCCGCCTTCTTCGGCCTTGGGGTCGGCGTACTTCTTGTTGAACGCTGCGCGCGAAACCTCCGGCAGCCGGGGCGGCTTCAGGCCGGTCTCCGCCGCGTGCGGAACGTCGGGCGCGACCGGGTCGGTCGTCTTGGTCTCGGTGACGACGACGCGCTGGCCCTTCTTGAGTTCCTCGAGGATGTCCTTCAGGACGCGGTTCTGTTCGCCGACGGTCTCGCGCACCCCGCGGATGGACGCTTCCTGGCTGCCCTGCGCCTTCACGATCTCCTGCATCCGCCCGGCGACATCGTGTTCGTTCTGCCGGATCAGGACGTACAGTTCGACGACCAGGACGACCAGGAGAAACCCGATGGCCACGTCGCGTAACAGGTTCCGTTCGCCCATGTATTCGTTCTCCGTGCATGCTTTACGCGATGCTGAATGATAGGACGGTCGGCGCAGACTTCCGGCGCGAAAAAAAGAGTCTCTCCGTTGGCATTACTTCTTCTACCAAAGCCGGTTGCAGCGTGCAAAGGGCGTTCCTGCCTTCCCGGGAATTCCAGGGCGGCGGCGTGGATCGCGAGTTGACTCCGCCGGGCTGCACGGTATCTTTTGTCCCCTTGTTCCGGGCATGTCCGGGTCGGCCGAGTGCGTGCCGTGCCGGGACCGCTGCCCCAGACCAGCCGGGAAGTTGCGGGTTTTCGTGCGCGCGACGCACGTCCTGCCGAGGCCCTCCAAGTGAGTGCCCGGCAAATCACCCGTGACCGAAGGCCTTGATCCGTAAGGAGTTGCTCCATGTCTTCCGCGACGGGCATTTTGGGCCGAAAGGTCGGCATGACCCAGGTTTTCGACGAAAAGGGTCTCCGCATCGGCGTTACCGTGATCGAGGCCGGACCCTGCAAGGTCCTTCAGGTCAAGACCCCCGAAAAGGACGGCTACGCGGCCGTGCAGCTCGGCTTCGGCGACAAGCGCGAAAAGAATACTTCGCTGCCCCTGATCGGGCACTTCGAGAAGGCCGGTTCGGGCCCCAAGCGCTTCGTGCGCGAAATCCGCCTCGGCGCCGCCCCCAGCGACAAGCCGGGCGACGACGTGACGGTCAAGGTCCTGGAAGGCGTCCAGAAGGTCGATGTCTCGGGCGTGACCAAGGGCAAGGGCTTTACCGGCGTGGTCAAGCGCTGGAACTTCCGCGGCCTGCCCGCCAGCCACGGCTGTTCGAAGCGCCACCGCGCGCCGGGCGGCCTGGGCCGTCACATGTCGATCAACAAGGGCGTGCCGAAGGGCAAGAAGATGGCCGGCCACCTGGGCACCGACAACCAGACGGTGCTGGGCCTGCGCCTGGTCAAGATCGACCCCGAAAACAACGTGCTCCTGGTCAAGGGCGCCGTGCCGGGCGCGAACGGTTCGTTCGTCGTCGTCCGCACCTCGCTGAAGGAAAAGGTCCGCCTCGACAAGGAAGCGAAGCGCAAGGCCGCGAAGTAGTTCGTCCCGCGCTTCTTTCGATGCCAACTAAAACGGCGGCTGGGTTTCCCCAGCCGCCGTTTTTATTTCTCGGCTTACGGACGGTTAGAAGTTGTCGGGCGGAGCGTCGGGCTTCTGCGGCTGGCCGCCGCCTCCGTTGCCGCCGCCGTTACCCTGGCCGCCGCGATCCTGGTTGCCGCCGGGACCGCCCGGGCCGCCGCGCTGGCCGCGCTTTTCAAGCTTCTGGAGTTCGGCTTCCAGCTTCGTCTTGGCATCGCCGGTCGGAATCGCCTTCATCTTCTCGGCGTACTCCTTGTTGATCTCGTCGGCCTTCTCGCGCACCGCGCGCATGAACTCGCCGCCCTTGCGCATCGATTCCTGGATCAGGTTCCAGTTGTTCTGCTCGCGGGCCTCGGTCATGGCCTTCTGGCCTTCCTTGACCAGGTCCTCGGCTTCGGTCTTCTTCGCGTCCGACTGTTCCTTGTGCTTGCCGGTGTATTCCTTGGCCAGCGCGTCGAGCTTTTCCTTCTCGCCCTTGGCTTCGCCGGTCAGGACGTCGTTGGCGCGCAGTTCGTACTTCTCGCGCAGCGCCTTCACCTGGGTCGCGATCGCGGCGTTGGCCTCGTCGAGCTGCTTCTGGAGCTTCTCGAGTTCCGTCTTGTACTCGTCGCGCAGGCCGGTCAAGGCCTTCGACTGTTCGTCGGTGACGGTGTAGATGTCTTCGACCTTCCAGCCGTCGGCGAAGTCGTTCAGGCTGTCGATGCCGCCGACGGGCACGCGCGTGACCAGGCGGCGCGATTCGCCGTACGAAAGCTGGTCCACCTTGACGCCGGACTCGATGCCCAGCGCACCGTCGAGCATGCGTTCCAGTCCGCCGCGCCCGCCGAACCCACCCGGGCCGCCGCCGAATCCGCCAAAGCCGCCGAATCCGCCCTGCCCGCCGGGACCGCCGCGCCGGCCGCCGCCGTTGTTGTCGCCGCCGCGCTGCGGGCGCTCGCGTTTGGCGCCGTCCTTGTTCCCTTCCTTGGCTTCCTTGCCTTCTTCGGCGCGCAGCCCCGAATACCCGAACGCCAGTGCCGCGCACAGCCCGGCGCCAACCCACGGCTTCCAACCCATCGCACACCTCCCTTATGGTTTCCTGAAAAAAGGCTCCCGGTTCCGCCCGCCCGCGGTCACATCCACGTGGCCGGGTCGGTGAATCCCTGCTGGCCTTCCCTGACTTTCTCGATCGTGCGCCGCAGCGAACGCTGCTTCGCGGGACGTTCCTCGTCTCCGGCGCTGGTCATCGTGTCCAGCCGGTCGCGGTGGGCCTTCAGGAGCGCGTGGACGCGCTCGCGGCGCGCCTTGATCTCCTTCAGCCGGCCCGGATCGGTGACGTTTTCCAGTTCGCTGTCCAGCAGCTTCAAGTCCGCGCGGTACCCGTCGATCACTTCGCGGTAGCGCTTGCGGCGCTGCTGCATCGACTCGGGCGTGCCTTCTTCGGCCGCCGCGGCCTGCGGCGCGTTTTCAAGGAAGACGTGCAGCGGTTCGACCGGCGCGCCCGCGACGTACAGTTCGCCCTCGCCGACGGTCAGGACTTCGCCCGCGACGTGGACCAGCGCCGTGCCCTTGAAGACCAGCACCACGCTCTGCGCCGGCAGCGTGCTTTCCCCTTCGAGTTCGTCCTGCATCACCCAGGCCACGCCGTCTTCCACTTCGGTGTCGAAGGCCGGCGCGCGCACCAGCAGCGGCTGCGGGCCCGATTCCTTCGCGTACAGCGCGCCCTTGCGCAGATGCAGCCCGCGCTTGACGCTCTGATTCTCCGTCGGCAGCGCTTCGAATTCGGTATGCGGCGTGATCCGCAGCAGCGACTGGTCGCTCACCTTCAGCACCACGTCGTTGGCGCCCGTGCGGTACGTCTGCCCGGCCGCGATCTGCGTCACCGCCCGGCCGCCGGCGTCGGTCAACTGGCCCTTCACCAGCACCGGGCCCGCGTCGTTCTTCGCCGTGACGCCGCCGCTGGGCGTCCGCCACAGCGTCAGCGCGACCGTGACCGCGAGCGCCACCATCGCCGCGATGGCCGTCGCCATCCAGAAGTGTCCGCCTCCGGACTTCCGGGCCACGAAAAGGGCTCCGTCGCCCACCGGCACGGCCTTGGCCGGAAGCGCCGACATCACCTTCTTGGCAAAGTTCGCGGACGGCTTCGCCGTGCTCGCGGCCGTTTCGAGCGCCACAGAGGCGCGGTCGAGTTCCTCGAGGAGACGCAGGGTTTCCGGCGCGGCCGCAGAAAGTTCGGCGGCTTCGGCTTCGCTGAGCGCCTCGCCCCATTTTCTGCGCAGATGCAACTCGGCCAAGCGCGCTTCGGCGGGCGTCAGGTTCGGGTTTTGGTCGCGAATGCTCATGTCCGTCCTCTTGGTCAACTAGAGCCCCGGCGGAGGCCTTTGCTGCACGAAATTGGGAAGAATCGCGGCTCGGCGCGTTCTTCCAAGCGGTTCCCGGGGGCTGAGATGCACGTGTTCATGAGGATTGTCCCAGAGCCGTGCGCAGGACCGCCAGCGCGCGCGTCAGGCGGCTGGTGATCGTCCCGATCGGCACGCCTTCGCGCTCCGCGATCTCCTTGCAGCTCAGCCCCTGCTGGTACTTGCAGAGCAGCGTCGTGCGGTAGGGCTCTTCCAGTTCTTCCACCAGCGCGAAGACGCATGCCACGCGCTGCGCGTCGGGGTCCGCGCCGGGCGCGGGCGGATCGAAGCCTTCGCCCAGCGGCTGTTCGGGGCGCGCCGACGAACGCTGCGCTTCGCGGTAGCTGCGGTTGCGCGCGATCTGCAGGAGCCACGGGAAGAAGCGGTTCGGTTCGCGGAGCTGCGCCAGGTTGGTGAAGGCGTTGACGAAGACTTCCTGCGCGAGGTCCTCGGCGCGCTGCGCATCCTTTATATAGGAGAGCGTCACCGCGTAGACGGCCTTCTGGTAGCGTTCGACGAGTTCTTCGAAGCGTTCCTGCTGCCCGGCGCGGACGGCCAGCACGCAGGCGGCGTCGGCTTCGTAGGAGTAGGGCAGGGCGGGCGCGTCGGGGCGTGCGGAACCGTCCGCGGCCGCGGGCGTGCGGGCGGTGGCGGGGTCCTCGCGATGGGCCTCGGCAGCCATCGTGTGCACGCTATCCTTGAGCCCAAACGGACGCCAATTGCTGCATGTTACCGAGGGGCGGGGGGCTTGTCGTGGTCGTTGGAGGGCGGCCTACGGCGCGCGCGGAGGTACTCGCTCAAGCCCAGGACCAGCGCGCCTACCGTCAGCGTCAGTACGATGTTCTTCGGCTGCGGCGTGAACTGTTCGTAGTAGAGCGCGAGCGCGCCGATGCCGGCGGCCGTCCCGACCAGGACGATCAGGGCCGTCGTGAGCGTGAACTGATACCGCGGCATGGCCACCGTTTCGCGCCTCGATACCGGCGTACATCCGTGTACATCCAGTCGTCATGCTATCCGGGCGCGCCCCGGATTCTTCCGTTTTCCACCGACCGAATTGCGCTAGGCTTTTCCCCTTCCAACCAGACCCCAGGAGAAACCCTTCATCATGGGCAAGCAACGCGTCAAGATCGGCATCGTCGGGTGCGGCAACATCAGCCGCGCGTACCTCATGACCGCGCAGTCCTTTCCCATCCTCGAAGTCGCCGCCGTCGCGGACATCGACCTCAAGCGCGCCCAGGCCCGCGCCGACGAATACTTCGTCCCCAAGGCCTGCACGGTGAAGGACCTGCTCGCCGATCCCGAGATCGAGATCGTCGTGAACCTGACGATTCCGGCCGCGCACGCCGAAGTCGCGCTCCAGGCGATCAAGGCCAAGAAGCACTTCTTCAACGAAAAGCCCTTCGCGGTGAAGCTCGCCGACGGCCAGAAGATGGTCGCCGAAGCGAAGAAGGCCAAGGTCCGCACCGGCTGCGCGCCGGGCACGTTCCTCGGCGGCGGCCTGCAGACCTGCCGCAAGCTGATCGACGAAGGCGCCATCGGCCAGCCGCTCAGCGCCACCGCGTTCATGATGAGCCCCGGGCACGAGAGCTGGCATCCCGATCCGGAGTTCTACTACAAGGTTGGCGGCGGGCCGATGTTCGACATGGGGCCGTACTACCTGACCGCGCTGCTGAACATGCTCGGGCCGGCCAGGCGCGTCGCGGGTTCGGCCACGATCCAGCGCCCAGAACGCACCATCACCAGCGAACCGAAGAAGGGCACGACGATCAAGGTCGAGACGCCCGATCACGTGACCGGCATCGTGGAATTCAAGAGCGGCGCGGTGGCGACGATGGTGACGAGCTTCGCCGTCTGGCACGCCAACCTGCCGCGCATCGAAGTGTACGGCACCGAAGGCACGCTGAGCATGCCCGACCCGAACAGCCTGGGCGGCCCGGTAAAGCTGCGCAAGGCCGGCGAGAAGGAGTGGCAGGAGGTGAAGCTCACCCATGGCCACGACGGCGGCGGCAAGTGGGGCATCGGCGTCGTGGACATGGCCTACGCGATTCGCAGCGGCCGCCCGCACCGCGCGACGGGCGAAAACGCGCTCCACGTCCTCGAGATCATGCACGCCTTCCTCGGCAGCGGCAAGAAGGGCGCCTTCGTGAAGATCGCCGCGCCCTACAGGCGCCCCGAGCCGCTTCCCGCCGGGCTGGGGCCGATGGCGCTGGACGATTGATGTTCGCGGCGGCGAACGGCAGGGATCAGGGATCAGGATTCAGGGGTCAGGGAAGGAGCAGCGCGCAAGCGCTGCTCTTTTCTTTTAAAGAATGGCGGCGAAGCCGCTGCTGCCGCTCGCCGAGCCAACTCTTGGTGGGCGGACGAGGAATCCGTGGACGAGCCCGCGGAGCGGGCGAAAGTATTTAGCCCACGGCGTAAGCCGTGGGAACCAGGCGATTATTCAGGTGCCAGCCCCGGAGGGGCGACAGCGGCGCGATCTTTCGCCCCTCCGGGGCTCGACCACGGGGGGTGCCTCGCTCCCACGGCTTACGCCGTGGGCTAACCTCTTCCGCCGCTCCGCGGCTCGTCCATCTGTCGATCCTGAAGAATTCCGGAACCAGCCACGCATGCTACGGCATGTCCTCCGCCGTCCGCAGTTCTCTGTCCACTGTTCCCTGTTGCCCCCGTTCGCTTTCCATAACGAAGGCTCCGTGCGCGGCCGGCGTAAAGGGCCTCGCGCGTTGCGCCCACGGCGATTTGCGGTAACACGTTCGGCATGAGCGAACACGACACGACGATGGCCGATCCGGTGCTGGCGTTTGCCTCGCTGGGGTTGCCCGCGCCTACCGACTCCTTCAAGAAGGAGTGGGCGGAGACGCAGAGGAGTTACCGTTCAGCCTTTGGCGCCGAACAGCTCGCGGACATCAGCGCCGCGGTACGCCTGGGGCTTTTCAAGAGCGAGGCCGGGGCGGCCATTACGGGCGTTCTGCCCGAATTGCGGAAGAACCCTGCGCTGATGCGCCTGGCGTGGCACTGCCACGCGCAGATGTCGTCCAGCCCGTGGGGCGGCGCGTGCGAAGTGAGCCACTGGCCGAACCTGCCGGAGGCGCTCGGCGAACCCGGGCGGCTCTTTTACGCGGCGGTGCTGCTCACCTGCGTCCCCGCGATCCGGAAGTTCCACGCCGAACGCGGCATCCCCGACGACGTCTCGCTCGATACGCTCAGCGACCTGGAACTCTGGACGAACGAATACAAGCGCCTGAACGGCAAGTGGGGCTGCGAGCACCGCGGCTGGCTCTCCAACCACTTCGGCGGAAAACTCTTCAAGCTCGGGCGGCTGCAGTTCGAGACGCACCCGTTCAGCGGGCGCTTTTACGTCTTCCGCAACAAGCGCGACCGCCGCGTGGCGATGTTCGCGAGCCCCGGGCTGCGCTTCCGGAGCGACGGCTACTTCGACGGCGCCAACGGCCGCCACGATCCCAACGCCTGGGAGAGCACGTTCACCTGCGACACGAAGACGATCCGCGGCAACCCCGTCGATCCCGTGCGCGGCGTGTTGAAGAAGGAGTTGCTCGAACTGCCCGCCGCCGAATGGACTTGCGTGCTCGCGCAGTTCGATCCGACGCTGGGCGTGCACATCGCCGCGACGGGGCCGATGACCTTCGAGGAATGCGGCGCGTCGTTCCGGCGCGCGGCGGAATTTTTCCCCAAGCATTTCCCCGAACGGCCATTCAAAGCCTTCGTCTGTTCGTCGTGGCTGCTGGACGCGCAGTTCGAGGACTACCTGAAGCCGGACGCGAACATCGTCCAGTGGCTGCGCGAATGGTTCCTCTATCCGCACCGGGGCGCGAGCGACTTCCAGCACATCCAGCGCGTCTTCGACGAGAAGTTCGACCGCGAGAACCTCGCCGCAAACCCGCAGAAGTCCAGCGTCCAGCGCGCGATCGTGGAACACATGAAGCGCGGCAAGGACTGGCTGATGGGCGCGTCGATCTACATGGTGGACGATCTGGATTGGGGCAAGCAGGTGTACCGCAAGATGGGGGCGCCGCGGGCGTGACTGCCATTATTCACCACAGAGAGCACAGAGGACACGGAGAACTACGAACGGCATTTTTGATTTTCGATTTCGATTTCGGATTTCCGATTATGAGGGCAATTCGCAGCGGAGGCGCGGAGAGTGGAACGAAGTGGTTGGGCATTGAAGTGGTTGGGCATTGTGGTGCGGTAGGAAAAGATAGCGCGCAGCGTGAATCTAAAATTGAAAATCCCCAATCGAAAATCCAAAATGTTGTAGGCAGTTCTCTGCGTGCTCTGCGATCTCTGTGGTGAATACGCGCCGCGCCTAGATGTCGTGCAGGAAGTGCCCCAGCTTTTCCTTCTTCGCCTTCAGATAATTCTTGTTCTGCTTCACGGCCTTCGATTGCAGCGGCACGCGGTCCACGACCTCAAGGCCGAAGGAACTCAGGCCTACGATCTTGCGCGGGTTGTTGGTGAGCAGTTTCAGCTTGCGCAGGCCGAGGTCGAAGAGGATCTGCGCGCCGATGCCGTACTTGCGCAGGTCGGGCTTGAAGCCCAGCGCCTGGTTGGCCTCGACGGTGTCCTTGCCTTCCTCCTGCAGCTTGTACGCCTTGAGTTTGTTCACCAGCCCGATGCCGCGGCCTTCCTGGCGCATGTACAGCACCACGCCGCGGCCGGCCTCGGCGATCTGCGCCATCGCGGCGTGCAACTGCGCGCCGCAGTCGCAGCGCAGGCTGGCGAAGGCGTCGCCCGTCAGGCATTCGCTGTGCACGCGCACGAGCACCGCGTCGCGCTGCGTCTTGCCGGGATGGATGTCGCCTTTGACCAGCGCAAGGTGGTGCTCGTCGCCGACCTTCGACTGGTAGACGTGCAGGCGGAACTCGCCGAACTTGGTCGGCATCGCGACGTCCACGACGTGCTCGACGAGCTTTTCGTGGTCGCGGCGGTATTCGATCAGGTCGGCGACGCTGACGATCTTGAGCTTGTGTTCGGCGGCGAAGAGTTCGAGCTGGCTGAGGCGCGACATCGTGCCGTCGTCGTTCATGATCTCGCAGATCACGGCGCTCGGGCGCAGGCCGGCCAGGCGGCACAGGTCCACGCTGCCTTCGGTCTGCCCGGCGCGCACGAGCACGCCGCCGGCGCGCGCGCGCAGGGGAAAGACGTGCCCCGGCCGCGCGAGGTCCTCGGGGCGGCTCTTCGGGTCGATGGCGGTGCGGATGGTGTGGGCGCGGTCGGCGGCGCTGATGCCGGTGGTGACGCCATCGCGCGCTTCGATGGAGACGGTAAAGGCCGTGCCGAACTTGGAAGAGTTCGCCTGGGACTGGAGCGGGAGCTGAAGGCGGTCGCAGTCGCCTTCGGTCATGGCCAGGCAGACGAGCCCGCGGCCCTTGACGGCCATGAAGGCGATCGCTTCCTTGGTGACTTTTTCGGCGGCGAAGACCAGGTCGCCTTCGTTCTCGCGGTCCTTGTCGTCCACGAGAATGATCATGCGCCCGGCCTGCAGTTCCTCGATCGCTTCGGGGATCGTGGAGAAGGGCGTGTTGGCCGGGTCGGGCAGGGCGCTGCCCGCGGCCTTCAGCAGTTCCGAAGCAACGGGACGGGAGGACTTGGCGCGTTTCTTGGTCGTGGCCATGCGTGGCGCGTCGCGCTTACCTGCGCTGGCTGCGGCGCACCGAGGCCCGCGCGATGCGGCGGGTGTTGCGGCGGCTGTTGTCGCAGACGGTGATCGGATCGAGCTTCGCGTGGGTCGCGACCTGGATGTGGTTTTCGACGGCGCGGACGCCGTTCTGGATGCGCGTCACTTCTTCGGCCAGGGAGCGGTCCAGGATCGAAGGCACGACTCCGCGCAGGACCACCTTGCCGTCGGCGCAGGAGACCGCGATCGAATCGATGTCGAAGTCGGTGCAGTACGAGAGCGCGCTCTTGACCGCCTTCGCGGTGGCCTCGTCGCTGACCTCGTCGAGCGGGTCCACGGTCAGTTCGTTGACGCATTCCTTCACGCCGCGGGTGTGGCGCGCGACCTTTTCCGCGATCATGCTCTCTTCGGCCGTGCGCACGTGGCCCACCAGCGAGCAGACCCCGGAGCGGCAGTGCACGCTCACGGTGCCCGGCGGCAGTTCCGAACGCGCGTCGAGCGCCTGGCGGACGAGCAGCGCGACCTGGCGGTCGGCGAGCGATTCCAGCGGGTCCACGCGGACCAGGTCCTTCAGGGCGCGGACGCCGCGCAGGCCCATCACGAAGCGGTGCAGGCGTTCTTTTTCGTGGAAGGTGCGCACGGTGCCTTCGATCTTGACCAGGCCGTCCTTCACTTCGACGCCGAGCGCCTGCCCGTGCCCGTTCGAGGAACTGGAAGGGATATGCGCGAGAATCTTCTGGCGAATTTCGCGGTCGGGGGCTTCGGTGGCGGGGGCTTTCTGGCCGTTGGAGAGCCGGGCCGAGCGTCGTACGAAAGGCATCGCGGTCCTCCTTATAACATGAGTGCTTCCGAGAACTCCTTGATACCCCCAAACGCGGTTAAGCTCAAGAACTTTGCGCGCAATGTGCGGAAATTACGCGTCCGCGAACGCTTGAATTCGGGTTGGTGCACCTGCGTCCTAGATGATAGATTACCATTGCCACGCAGGAAGGGAGGATGCCATGGTTCGGGGTTGCCGCCTGGGCGCGCTTGCCGCGCTTTTGCTTGGCCTCAGCGCCGGCGCGTTCGCCGAGGACAAAGACAAGGCGCGCCTCTTCAACACCTTCTTCCTGGAAGGCGACTCGGTCACCTGGTACCTGGTCTTCCGCGCCGACCGCAGCTTCGAGATCATCTCGCCGGACGGCCGCAAGGCCACCGGCCAGTTCGTCGCCAGCGACAAGGAGATTTACATCGCGGGGCGGCACTTTCAGTACAAGTTCCAGAGTTCCGACGTCACCTTTACGCCCACCGAAAAAGACGGCGCCGGCGCCGGGATCTTAAGCGAGTTGCCGCCGCGCGACCGCAGCCAGAAAGCCAAGTTCTATTCGGCGCAGTCGTGGCAGAAGATGGGGCGCGACGCCACGCCGCCCAAGGTTGTTGCCGAGCCGCCCAAGGAACCCGAACGCCAGCCGCAGCCGCCCGCGCCGCTGCCTGAAAACCCCGTCATCGCCGCGCAGGTCCAGGCGCGCCCCGTCGCGGCCGCGAAGGTCGCCGGCGGCTACGCCTACGCCGACCCGCAGCAGCGCGAACACCGCCTCAGCCTGACCGAAGGCGGCACCTTCGAATACCAGGGCCCGGACGGGCGCAAGGCCAACGGAACGTATGTCTACCTGAACGGCGAGATCACCCTCGATTCGGGCTTCCACCGCAGGCACTTCGACCTGGCCGAGACCCCCGGCGGCGTGCTGATGACGCGCCGCGACACCGATGTCCTCAAGCCCGGCGACCCGCTGGGCGAGATGCCGCCGCAGGAACGCGTGAGCCTGACCTACCGGAAGCGCGAAAACGCCGCGCCGCCGCCCGTCGTCGCGCCCGTGCCCGACCCGGTGACCACAGAGGTCAAGCCCATCCCGCCGGCTCCGCTGCCGGTCGTCCAGCCGGAAGAGAAACCCGCGCCCAAGCCGCCGGAAGCCGTCGGCAAGGTGCCCGAAGCCGAAAAGCCCAAGCCGCCCGAACCCGCCGCCAACGCGCCCGCGTCGCTCGAGGCCATGGCCGGGTCCTACGTCTTCCGCCCCAACCCGCTGGTGACCGAGACCTGGGTCCTGAAGGCCGGCGGCACGTTCGATTACAGCGACAGCAACGGAGCCAAGGTGAGCGGCACGGCGGCGCTGGACCGCGGCGTCCTGCACCTGAAGGCCGGCGAGGTCGAACGCAGCTTCAAGGTCTCCGTCCAGGGCAACCTGCTGGTGCTCACGCGCACCAACGAGGACAACCCCAAGATCACGAACGACCTCTCCACGATGTCCCCGTCGGCCTCGCCCGAGGCGAAGTACGAGAAGCGCTAAGCGCGCGTAGTCGTAAAGCAAGCATCCGCCGGCGGCCGCCGCGGCCGGCGCGTGATCTGCGGAAATGGCGTTTACGTACTTCCCGCGACAACGTAGGTTATGCGCGTCGCCCGCTTACGAACCCACACACGCGCGCCGCGCCCACGAGGAGCCTGTTCATGGCCGATTTCGAGATCATCCGTTCGCCGCAGGCCCCGGAAGCCATCGGTCCGTACCAGCAGGCGCTGGCCTACGGCAACCTGGTCTTCTGCTCGGGGCAGATTCCGCTCGTGCCCGGCACCAAGGACCTGGTCAGCGAGAGCATCGAGGCCGCCACGCGGCAGGTGCTCTGCAACGTCCGCGCGGTGCTGGCGGCGGCGGGCTGCGGCTTTCCCGACGTGATCAAGGCCACGGTCTTCCTGATCGACCTGAACGACTTCCAGGGGATGAACGGGGTCTTCAGCGAATTTTTCGGTGCGCACAAACCGGCGCGATCCACCGTGCAGGTGGCCAAACTGCCCGCGGGCGCGCGGGTCGAGATCGAAGTCGTGGCCGTTCGCCGCGGGTAGCATGCGCCAGGCGCGGCCCGGGGTGGCATGGCCTGGCTTGGAGGTTCCTCGATGAATCGCATTGGCGTGCTGGCGGCGATCGTGCTCGGCGTGGCCGGGCTTTTCCTGTATCTGGCGATCACGGGGTTCTCGTCCGATTCGCTGGACGGGAAGTTCCTGCGCCTGGCCATCGACACCGACCCGAAGACCCTCGATCCGATCTCCATCACCGACACCATCAGCGACGGGCTCGCGCGCAAGGTTTTTAACGGGCTGGTGAAGCTGAAGAAGGACGGCGACGCCTACGTTCCCACCGGCGACCTGGCCGAAAAGTTCGAGATCTCCCCCGACGGCACGCGCTACACCTTCTGGCTGCGCAAGGGCGTGAAGTTCCACAACGGGCGCGAGGTGAAGGCCTCCGACTTCGTCTACAGCATCGGCCGGTTGCTCGGCCCCGGCAGCACGCGCGCCGACTGGGTCAAACCCTTCGTGAAAGGCAGCGAGGCCTTCTTCAAAGACCCCACCGCGCCGCTGGGCGTCAAGGCCGTGGACGACTACACGCTCGAGATCGAACTCGAAAAGCCCTTCGCGCCGTTCATCCAGCACCTCTGCACGGTCAACCTGAGCGTCGTGCCGAAAGAGTGCGCCGATGACAAGAGCAAGCCGTTCGCGCGCAACCCGGTGGGCACGGGACCGTTCAAGTTCTCCGAATGGAAAGACAGCGAGCGCGTCGTGCTGCGGCGCTTCGACGACTACTTCAAGGGCCGCCCGAAGCTGGACGGCGTGGCCTTCCTGATCGTCAAGGAACCGATCACGCGCCTGCGCAAGTACGAGAACGGCGAACTGCACGCGACCGACATCCCCAACGGCAAGGTGAAGGAAGCCACCGCCAAGGCCGGCCCGGAAAATGTGCTCGAATACACGACCTGGCGCACCAATTACATCGGCTTCGGCATGCCCAACGGGAAGTACGCCGACCACAAGGAACTTCAGCCCTACGGCAGCAACAAGCTCCTGCGCCAGGCGATCTCGTACGCCATCGACCGCGAGTACCTCTGCACGAAAGTCCTGGAAGGCCGCGGCGTGCCCGCAAAGGGCATCCTCCCGCCGGGCATGCCGGCGTTCAAGGAAGGCCGCCCTGGCTGGCCGCACGACCTGGAAAAGGCCAAGGCGCTGCTCGCCGAGGCCGGCTATCCCGAAGGCAAGGGCCTGCCCAAGATCACGCTGCTCCACCGCAACGACGAGAACACCAAGATGATCGTCCAGGCCCTGCAGCAGGACATGGAAAAGATCGGCGTCCCCGTCGAACTCCAGGCGCGCGACTGGAACGCCTTCCTCTCGCAGGTGGACGACAACCCGCAGCCGATGTACGTGCTCGGCTGGGTCGCGGACTACGGCGATCCCGACAACTTCCTGTTCGTGCTCTTCCACACCAAGCAGTGGGGCGAAGCCGGCAACAACACGCGCTTCTCGAATCCCAAGGTGGACGAACTGGTCGAAAAGGCCCGCGGCCTGGCGGCGATGACGGACCGCGCGCCGCTGTACCACGAAGCCGAGAGCATCATCCTCGACGAGATGCCCTGGGTGCCGACGTACCACGTGCGCAACGTGGTGCTGCTGCGCAAGGAGGTCAAAGGCATCCGCGAGCACATCACGCCCTTCGACACGGGCACGGAATTCCCGCAGATCGACTTCCACCTGGTCGATATCGAATAGCGGGCTTTTTGCCGTTGTCTCTGGGTGAAAACGGTTACCTTGCACCCGTAGCATGCATACGTACCTTCTGCGCCGCATTCTCCAGACGCTGCCGGTGCTGGTCGGCGTCGCCCTGATCGCCTTCGTCTTCTCCGAGTTGGCCGGTAGCCCCATCCGCGGGCTGCTGGGGCAGAGCACCAGCGAGGACATCCGCCGGAAGGTCGAGGCCTACTACGGCTTCGACAAGTCGCGCCCCGAACGATTTCTCAACTATATGCAGCGGCTGAGCAAAGGCGACCTGGGCGTCTCGATCGTCCAGAACGGCGAACCCGTCACCAAGCTGCTGCTGGGCGGGCTGGCGGTGACGGCCAAGCTGGCGCTGGGCGCGATCTTCATCGCCATCGTGCTGGGAGTCTCGCTGGGCATCCTGGCGGCGCGGCGTCCGAACTCGCTGATCGACTACGGCGCGAGCATCTTCGCGTCGGTGGGCGTCTCGTTCCCGGCCTTCTTTCTGGGCATTCTGCTGATCATGGTCTTTTCCGTGCGCCTGAAGCTGCTGCCCATCGGCGGCTACGAGGAAGGCCAGGTGAAGTACCTGATTCTGCCCTGCGTAAGCCTGGGGCTGATCAGCACGGCCTCGATCGCGCGGCTGACGCGCAACTGCATGATCGAGGCGCTCTCGAAGGATTTCGTGCGGCTGGCGCGCGCCAAGGGCGTGAGCGAGTGGTCGGCGGTGCTGCATCACGCGCTGACCAACGCGCTCGTGCCGGTCATCACCGTCATCGGCAACGACTTCGCGAGCCTGCTCACCGGCGCGGTGCTGACGGAGACGGTCTTCGGCCTGCCGGGCATCGGCTTGAAGCTCAGCCGCGCGATCTTCTCGCACGACCTGCCGGTGGTGATGGGCGCGTGCGTGGTGCTCTCGCTCATCTTCGTCGTGGCGAACCTGCTCGTGGACCTTTCGTACTCCTTCCTGGACCCGCGGATCCGCTATGGCGACTGACGCCGCGATCCTCACCGCCGCCGAACGGCTCGCGCCGCGCCCCGCGCCGCGCTGGGCCAAGGCCCTGCGCAACCCGCGCACGATCGCGGCGCTGGCGGTGATCCTGCTCACGCTCGCCATGGCGCTCTGCGCCCCGTGGCTCGCGCCGCACGGCTACAAGGACCAGTACCGCGGCGAAGAGAACCTCGCGCCGGGCGCGTACCTGCTGGGCACCGACGACCTGGGCCGCGACATCCTCTCGCGCATGATGTACGGCGCGCAGGTCTCGCTCGCAGTAGGGCTCTGCGCCACCCTCGTCTCGATGCTGATCGGCGTGGCGGTCGGGCTGCTGAGCGGGTACTTCGGCGGCTGGGCCGATTCGGTGCTGATGCGCTTCACCGACACGATCGCGGCCTTTCCGAGCCTGCTCCTGGCGATGGCGATCACCGCCGTCTACGACCGGCCGCACCAGACGATGGCCGAACGCATCGCGGTGCTGATCTTCGCGCTCGGCATCGTCGGCTGGACCGGCATGGCGCGGCTGGTGCGGTCGCAGGTGCTGACGATCAAGGGCGAAGATTACGTGAACGCCGCGCGGGCCCTGGGCGCGGAGGACCGCCACATCATCCTGCGCCACGTCCTGCCCAACTGCGTCTCGCCGATCATCGTCGTCGCGACGCTGGCCATCGGCGGCAACATCCTCGGCGAGGCCGGCCTCTCGTTCCTCGGCCTGGGCGTGCAGGCGCCTTTCCCGAGCTGGGGCGGGATGCTGGCCGACGCGCGCAACTACGTCGATACGTTCTGGTGGCAGGCGGTCTTTCCCGGCACGGCCATCGTGATCACCGTGCTGGCCTTCAACCTCTTCGGCGACAGCCTGCGCGACGCGCTGGACCCGAAGGCGCTCAAGTAGCGGAGCGGGAGGGCAGGATCATGGCGCAAGCCGCGCCGGACGATCTTCGGCCCCCGGCCGGCGGGCGTCCGCCGTATCCCGCGCGCTGGCTGTGCGAACAGCTCGTGCGCTCGCGCATCGAACTCACCTCGCAGGCCGGCCTGGCCACGCATGCGCCGGGGCACGAGACCAAGCCGCGCATCTTCCGCGACTACGACATCCATTACGTCCAGAAGGGCGCGATGGAGTACGTCTTCGACGACCGCGCCGTCCGCGCGGACGAGAAGCACTTCGTCCTGCTCCCGCCGGGCAAGCCGTTCGTGCAGCGCGAGGCCCGCGGGGTCAACGCCGGCGTGGCGCTCTTCTTCGCGCACTTCATGCCGCTGGGCGACGGGCCCGACCCGCTCCAGACGCTCGACCTGCCGGTGAAAGTCCGCGCGATCGACCCGATCGCCGCCGAGGCGCTGTGGCGGCGGCTCTCGGCGCATTCGCACGCCGTCCGCGAAGGCGATCCCTGGTCGATGCTGCACGGCAAAGCCGAACTGCTGGAACTGCTCGCGATGCTGCTGGAAGCCGCGATGCAGAAGCGCAAGCTGCAGTTCGATCCGCGCCGCGTCGGCCCGCCGTGGCTGTGGCAGGTGCTGGCCGAGATGGACCGGCGCATGGCGCAGCCGGACCTGGACGTCCCGCACCTCGCCCGCGCCGCGCACCTCTCGCCCTCGCAGTTCGCGCATCAGTTCCGGCGCTACTTCGGGCTCCCGCCGATGAAGCTGCTGATGCGCAAGCGCATGGAACGCGCCTGCGCGCTGCTGGTGGGCAACGAGGCGCTGCCGATCAAGGAGATCGCGGCCGCCTGCGGCTTCAGCGATCCGTACCACTTCTCCGCGCAGTTCAAGCGTCACGTGAAGATCGCGCCCAGCGACTACCGCCGCACGGTGGAAAAGCTCTGAAAGCGGCCGGATTCAGCAGAAAAACACATCCCTTCAACACCCCCGCCCATTTCATGCACCCGGCGCATCCGGTCAAATAAGGACCGTGCAGGACACGCGCGGAACCGGAGGGCGGAACGGCATGGGCACGGAGCAGAGAAAGATTCGGCTGGGACTGGTGGGCGTCGGCGGCGTGGGCGCCGGGCGGCTGGACGAAGCGCTGGCCGCGCCGGAGGCCGAGGTCGCCGCGATCTGCGATGCCAGCGAGGCCAACCTGAAGGCCGGCGCCGAAAAAGCTCCGAACGCGAAGACCTTTTCCGACGCGGAGAAGCTCTTCGCCAGCGGCCTCTGCGAGGCCGTCCTGCTCAACGTCCCGCACTTTCTCCACAAGCCCTTCGCCGTCGCCGCGCTGCAGGCGGGCCTGAACGTGCTCGTCGAGAAGCCGATGGCGATCCGCATCGGCGAATGCGACGCGATGCTCGCCGAGGCGCGCAAGGCCGGGAAGATTCTGACCGTCCACCACCAGCGCCGTATCGGGATCGACGGGCGCCGGCGGCTCGTCCGCGAAGGCGGCATCGGCAAACTCGTCCGCGCGACCTATCTGCAAAACGGCGTGCGCAACAACAAGTATTACCGCACCGGCAAGTGGCGCGGCACCTGGAAGTACGAGGGCGGCGGCGTGCTGGTGAATCAGTGCATTCACGACATCGACGCGTTCGTGCACACCGGCGGGCAGGTGGCCGAAGTGCGCGCCAAGCTCGCGAACCTTTTCCACGACCACGAAGTGGAGGACAGTTGCACCGCCGCGCTGGAATACCCCAACGGCGCGACCGGCACGTTCGCCGTCAACATCTCCAGCTTTTCGCCCAGCAACGTCTGCGAGTTCGAAGGCGACCGCGCGGTGCTCGTCTGCGGCAAGACCAGCCGCCTGGGGCGCCTGCCGGGCGGCGGCGCGTACGACTTCTACGACGCCGGCGACGACGCGCCGATGTTCGCGAAGAAACCCGAGACCCAGTGGCAGGATCTGCCGGCGGAAGAACCCTTCGCGCCCGGCAGCTTGGTGCGCGACTTCGCGCAGGCCGTTCGCGACGGCCGCGCGCCGTTGGTCGATGCCGAAGGCGCCCGCGAGGCCGTGCACTTCTTCAACGCGCTGGTGCTCAGCCATTTCCTCGAAAAGCCGATGCGCCTGCCGCTGGACCCCGCGCAGGTGGACGAGGTCTTCGACGCGCTGGCCGCGGGCAAGATGCGCCTTCACCGCGCCTTTACCGCGTAGCGCAGCAGAAATTCACAGGCCGACCCATTCCTCAGGAGAACGACGATGAAGCTGGGACTCGTGACGTACCAGATGGCCGCGCAGTGGGACGTGGAGACGATCGTCAAGAACTGCCGCGAAGGCGGCTTTCAGGGCGTCGAACTGCGCACGACCCACGCGCACAAGGTCGAGGAGAACCTCACCAAGGCCGAACGCGCGGCGGTGCGCAAAAAGTTCGAGGACGGCGGCATCGTGCCCTACGGTCTAGGAACGGCCTTCGACTACCACACGCCCGACGCAGGCAAGCTGCGCGCCGACATCGAGGCCAGCAAGCGCTACCTGGAACTTGCGAAGGACATCGGCTGCGAAGGCATCAAGATCCGCCCCAACGCGCTGCCGCCCGAAGTGCCCGAGGCGAAGACGCTGGAACAGATTGGCCACAGCCTGCGCGAAGTCGCCGCGGCGGGCAAGGACCTGGGCCTGAAGGTGTGGATGGAAGTGCACGGTAAGGACACCTGCCGCCCCGACCGCATGCGCAAGATTCTCGACCACGCCGACCACTCGAACGCCTTCGTCACCTGGAACTGCAACGGCGGCGAGGCCGACGCGAACGGCAGCGTGAAGGCCAACTTCGACCTGCTCAAGCACGCCATCGGCTGCGTGCACATCCAGGAACTCTGGGATACCAAGCGCTACCCGTGGCAGGAAGTCTTCACGCTCTTGAAGGGCATCGGGTACACGGGCTGGACGAGCTACGAAGGCCCGGGCAGCAGCGATCCCGTCTTCGTGATGAAGTGCTACCGCCGCATCTGGGAACTGTACGTCGAAAACGCCTGACCGCGCGCGCTACTTCTTGGGCTCGGCCTGCTTAGCTTTCTCGTACGCGCTGCCCTGGCCGTAGGCGAACGGGATGCGCGTGGAGTAGGCCGGCGGCCCGTACGAGGCGCCCAGCGGGAGCGGCGCGACGATCTCGCGCGTCTCGAGCTTCGCGTCGCCGGTCGTCTGGAAGCGCATGTTCGGCCCGCCCGCCGAGGCGATCGACGTGGACGGGAACTGGATCGGCAGGCGCAGGATGGGCATGCGGTAGGCCTCGGCCTGCGCGCCATCCTCGGGCGTGGGCTTCGGTTCCTGCTTCGTTTCTTTCTTCGGCGCCTGCGCGGGCTGGCCGGCGGCGGGCTTCGCATCGGGTTCGGTCTTCGCGACGACCGGGCCGATGGTCAGCGGGTTTCGCTCGTACACGATCACCGGCTTCGCGGCCGTTTCGCCACCGGGCGTCACGACGCCCGAGCGCAGCACGAGGGCCGATTTCGGCGCGATCACGAGGTTCTCGGTTTGCGCCGCGTCGGCGGCATCCGCTTTCTCCACCTTCGGAGCCGGCGCGTCGGCCGCGCACGCACGCCACGCCAGCACCGCGCAAGCACACACGATCCATCGCATCGCAGGGTCTCCTCCGCTACCTCTTAAGAGGGTGGCGCGGCCTGTTTTCTTAGAGGCTTTTCCAAAGGTGCCGAAGATGCAAGGCCTCAGCGTACGGCCACTTGCAGGGCGCGGCGGATGGCGGTGGCCAGTTCTTCCAGGCGGAAGGGCTTCTGGATCAGTTCCTGCGCGCCCGCCTGGAGCATGTTCTGGACCTCGCGTTCGCGGCTGAACCCGCTGATCAGGATCACGGGCACGCGCGGCAGGCGCTTGCGCAGTTCGTGAAAGAGCGGGACGCCGGCGAGCCCGGGCATCATCACGTCGAGCACGATGACGCGCGGCTGCACGCCCTGGACGTCGATCAGGTTCAGGCCTTCCTCGCCGCCCGAGGCCACGTGCACGCGGTAGCCGAGGCTTTCGAGCAGCTTCTGGGTGGTCTCGCGCATGATCGCTTCGTCGTCGATGAGCAGCAGTTCTTCGGTGCCGGTGATGGCGTCGGGCTCGGCAAGGCCGGCGGGGGCCGCCGGCGGCGGCGCGGGCTTGGCGGTCATGAAGGGGAAGTGCAGCAGGAAGCAGGTGCCTTTTCCGACCGTGCTGTCCACTTCGATGCGCCCGCGGTGGCTGCGCACGATGCCGAAGACGACGGCGAGGCCCAGGCCGGTGCCCTTGCCCTTTTCCTTGGTGGTGAAGAAGGGCTCGAAGAGATGCGCCTTCACGTCCTCGGTCATGCCGGTGCCCGAATCGGCGATCTCGAGCCGCACCCAGCCGGCCTCGCCCGGCGCGGCGCGCAGGTTCAAGGTGCCGCCGTGCGGCATCGCGTCGCGCGCGTTCACGCACAGGTTGAGGATCACCTGCTGCAACTGCGTGGGATCGCCCTCGACGGGCGGCATGTTGGGGGTCACGTGCGAGATCACGGTGATCTCGCGCGGGAGGGAGCCCGCCAGCAGTTCCGCGGTCTCGCGCAGCAGCAGGCCGATGTCCACCGGCATGGGCTGAATCACCGAACGCCGCGCGAAGGCGAGCAGTTTGCTGGTCAGGTCCGCGCCGCGCTGCGCGGCCGACTCGATCTTCTTGAGAATCTTGTGGACGGGATCGCCGGGGCGCAACTGGGCGTGCGCGAGCGCCGACTGGCCCAGGATGCCGCCGAGCAGGTTGTTGAAGTCGTGGGCCATGCCGCCGGCCAGCGCGCCGACGGATTCCATCTTCTGCGCCTGCAGGAACTGGGCCTCGAGTTCCAGTTGTTCGGTCACGTCCAGGCCCATGCCCACGATGCCGCTCAGTTCGCCCTTGGCGTCGCGCAGGGCCTCGCCGGTCCAGCGGATCTTGCGCAGCTTGCCGTCCTTGCGCGTGATGGCGGTGATCTCGCCTTTGCCGCGCCCGTCGGCGGCGAAGGCATCGCGGAGCATCTTGCTGACGCGCACGCGTTCGATCGGGTCGGGGTAGAGCAGCGTCAGGCAGTCCTTGCCCATCGCCTCCTCCACGCGGTAGCCGGTCACGCGTTCGGCCGTGGCGTTGAAGGTCAGGATCGCGCCCTTCAGGTCGAGGCCGATCACGACCGCGGGGGTGCTGTTCAGGATTTCGTTGATGCGCGCCTCGCTGGCCTGCAGCGCCTGCCCCAGCCGCTCGCGCTCGACGGCCGAGGCCGCCAGGCGCGCTACGGCGTCCAGGCGCTGGATGTCGTTCTCCGAAAACGCGCGCGGGTCCTCGTAGAAGATGCCCAGCACGCCGATCGGATGGTGGGAGGCGTTGAGCGGCACCACGATGCCCGATTTCCCCGTCGGCATCTCGGCCGAAAGTATTTTCCCGATGCGCGGGTCGGAGCCGATGTCGGTCACCACCATCGCCTTCCGCTCGCGGTAGGCGTCGAGGATGATGCCGGGCTCGCTGGCTTTCACCCGCGCGCCCAGCAGGCGGTCGGAATACGAACCGGAGGCCCCGCGCACGGTCAGTTCCTGGCCGCCGGGTTCGGCGAGCAGAAAGCCGGCGCCCGCGGCGCGGAAATGGCGGCGGACGATGTCGGCGATGCGGTTGAGGGAAGTGTCGAGGCGCAGGGTCTCGACGAGCACGCTGCCGACCTCGTGAAGAATCGCGAGTTCCTCGACGCGGCGGCGCACTTCCTCGTGCAGGTAGGCGCGTTCCAGCGCCACCGATGCCAGCGCGGCGATCTGTTCCAGCCGCCGCACGTCGTCCTCGCGGTAGTGCATCTCCGCGGGGTCGCAGGCGAAGAGCACGCCCAGAATCTGCCCGGCGGGGCCCAGCGGCACGGAAACGCCCGACCGCGACCCGTATTTCGCGTTCAGTTCGGGGCTGGAGCGCGGGTCGTTGACCAGATCGCTAGAGACCGCCGTCTTGCCTTCGCGGTAGGTGGTGGCGACCAGCGAACGCGCCCCGGGCGGGATGCGGATGGAGGCCGCGTCGGGGTGGGGGATGCTCGTGGCGCGCGAGACCAGCGCCTTGAGGTTCGGGTCGTACTCGAAGACGGCGGCCCAGCGCGCGGGAAAGATCTTGCTGACGTTGCGCACCAGGTTGTTCAGCGTGTCCTCGACGCTCAGGTGTTCGGCGAAGGAGCGCCCGATCTGTTCGAAGAGCGCGATCTCGGCCGCCTGGCGGCGCGTGTCTTCCAGCAGGCGCAGGCGGCGCAGGCCGGCGCCGGCCAGCCGCGCCAGTTCCTCGGCGCGCGCTTCCTCTTCCTGGCCGGCCTTGCGCGCGGGCGGAAAGGCGGCGACCAGCGCGCCCAGCGGAGGCTTGCCGAACGGCGCGAACGGAACGGCCAGGGCCACGCGCGCGTTCCAGCCCGGGACCAGCGGCGTCTCGGCGGGCTCCGAAGGCTCCAGCCCCGCCGAGCGCGAGCGGCCCTCGCGCGCGCATTCGGCGGCCAGGCAGGCCTCGGCGAGCGGGAAGGCCATGCCCGGCGCGGGCAGGCCCTCGCCCAGGCCCGACGTGGCGGCCACCACCAGGCGCGTGTCCCCTCCGGAACCTTCCTCGGCCACCAGCACCGCGTAGCCGCCCGCGCCCAGGAACTGCGCCGCGGAGCCCGCGATGCGCTGCATCAGATGGTGTGAATCGTTCTCTTCGGCCAGGTCCTGGGCGAGGCGCGAAAGCCGCACGGTCTCGGCCTGGTCGAGGTGCTGGCGCTCGCCGCCGCTCGAGCGCGCCAGCGCGGCCCCGCCGATGCGCCCGATGGCGCGCAAGCGCCGCAGGCCCTCGCTGTTCATCGGCATGGCCTGGTCCGAAAGGATCTCCAGCGCGCCGGCCGCGCCGTTGGGGCCCATCAGCGGCACGCACAGGTACGCGTGGGCGTGCAGCGCCTCCAGGTAGGGCAGGTGTGCCTTGCCGACGGGATGGTTCTGCGGATCCCGTTCGACGTACAGCGGCGAACCTTCCAGCACCGCCTGCCCGGGCAGGCTGCCCTGGAGCGGCAAGGAGCGCGCTTCCGCGCCGTTGGCGTGGCTCCCGGCGCGCGCGGCCAGGCGCAGCGCGTCGGCGCGGCCGGGTTCGCGGACCAGCACGCGGATTTCGCGCGCGCCCGTCACCCGCAGGACGCTCTCGGCGAGGCGCTTCGCGCGGGTCTCGGTGTCGAGCGGCTGAAGGCCGTCCTCGGCGAGGTCGGTCATGGCCTGGTTCCAGGCCGCGCCGCGCCGCAGGTCCTCGCCGTGGCGCTGGAACTCCTGGCGCAACTGCATCGCGTAGCGGCGGCGCAGGGCCAGCGCGATCCAGATGCCGGTCGCGCCGAGGCCCAGCAGCGTGGCGAGCACGATGCCGCGCTGCCAGTCGGCGGCGTGCTTGGCGGCGATCAGCGCCTCGCGCGTGGAATCGTTCATGTCCAGCTTGGAGATCACTTCCAGCATGCGCTGGCCGGGGGCCTGGAGGAGGATCGAATAGAAGACGATCAGCGCAAGGCCGGCCAGCGTGGCCGCGACGGCCTGCCGCCGAAAGGTCGCCTCGCGCGGCGGGCATTCGAAATGGCGGGTCTTCCAGCGTTCGACGGCCGGGCCGAGCAGGGTGGCGAGCGGCCCGATGACGAGGAAACATTCGACGAAGTGCCCCAGCCACCAGCCTTCCCAGACGATCAGCGTGGCGCGGAAATCGCCGCGCGCGATCCAGCCGTGTTCCGAGGCGACCACGAAGCAGCCGTTGGCTCCGGTGACGCTTGCCAGGAAGACGGCCAGGCAGAAGACGCCCGCGTCGCGCAGGGAACGGATGCGGGTGTCGAGCGGGAAGCCGGTGAGGAAGCGCACGAAGAGGTACAACCCCGCCGCGTCGGCGCTGGAAAGCAGCAGCGCGCCGGGAAACGTGATCGGGTTGGCGGCGCCGGGGCTGTGGATGAGCGCGATGATCAGGCAGGAGACGAACGTAACCGTCGCGCCGTACCCCCAGCCGAACCAGAGCGCCCACAGCACGCCGATCGTCCACGGCGGGTAGAAGCCCAGGCGCACGCTGCCGACGGGGTAGTTGTACCACTGGTAGCGGACCGAGAGGTATCCGAGCACCACCGCGGCCACGCACGAAAGCGCCCAGGCGGCGCCCAGCGGCACGAGCGTGCGGCCGACGCTCGAGCGCGTCGAGAGCGGGGGCCAGGGCAGGGGCCGCAGGCCGGGTTCCCGTACAAAGCCGTTGGTGACCGGACCGTCCGGAGTTTTCATGACGGAGTAGCGTTAGTGTATCCGGAGCTTGAAACAACGCCACACCGTGCGGCGGTCCTTGCCACTGGCGCTCATCGCTTCATAATGGCTCGCCAATCATGGCCTCCCAGCGCAAACAGGCGGAACCTGCTCACGCCTCCGGCGACGGCGCCTCCGTCGCCGCCGACGAGCCCGGTTCGCCCAACGACACGCCCATGATGCGGCAGTACCACGCCGCCAAGAAGCGCTATCCCCACGCGCTGCTCTTCTTCCGGCTCGGCGACTTTTACGAACTCTTCTTCGAGGACGCCAAGGTCGCCTCGCGCGTCCTGGGCCTGACCCTGACCAGCCGCAGCAAGGGGCCCGACGCGATCCCCATGGCCGGCGTGCCCGTGCACAACGCCGAGACCTACCTCGGGCGGCTGCTGCGCATGGGCTTCAGCGTCTCGATCTGCGACCAGACCGAGGACGCCAGCCAGGCCAAGGGATTGGTGAAGCGCGAGATCACCCGCGTCGTCACGCCTGGCACCGTCGTCGAGGACAACCTGCTCGACGCGCGCAAGCCCAACCGCCTCGTCGCGGTCCTGGCCGAACGCCCGGGCGATCCCGAAGGCGCCTGCGGCCTCGCGGCCGTGGACCTGTCCGGCGGCGCGATCTTCGTCCGCGAGACCGCCGGCGTGCACGAACTCGCCGCGGAACTCGCGCGCCTGGCCCCCAGCGAATGCCTGCTCCCCGAGCCCGCGCCGCTGCCCCCGGGCGCCAAGGCCCCGCCGGCGCTCCCCCACGGCATCCACGCGGCGCTTTCGCACCTCAAGCCCGAGGCCTTTTCGGCGCGCGAGGCGCACGCGCGCGTGCTCGAACGCTTCGGTTCGGGCAAAGCCGGCGCGGCGGAGATGAAAAAACTGACGCAGGCCCTGCCGCTGGCCGCGCGCGCCGCGGGCGCGCTCGTCGGCTACCTGGAGGAGATGCATCCCGGCGCGGCGGCGCACCTGCAGGCCCCGCGCGCGATCGACCCCGAGGCCTTTCTGGAACTCGACGAGGTTGCCATTCGAAGCCTGGAACTGGTCGAGACCCTGCGCGACCGCGGCTACGAAGGCTCGCTGCTCTGGACGCTCGACCGCACGCGCACCAGCGCCGGCGCGCGCCGCCTGCGCGAATGGATGCTCCGTCCGCTGCGCGGGCTCGAGGCGCTGAAGGCCCGCCAGGAGGCCGTCGCGACGCTCGTCACCGACGCGCTGCTCCGCGAGGAACTCCGCGAAATCCTGAAGGACACCGTGGACCTGGAACGCATCGCCGCGCGCCTGGCCGCGGGACGCGCCACGCCGCGCGACCTGATCGGGCTCAAGAACTCGCTCCTGCTGCTCCCGAAGTTCCAGGACGCGCTGGCCAACTTCCAGGCGGGCGTGCTGGCCGCCCTGCGCGAACGCTTCGAAGGCCTGGGCCCCGTGGCCGAACGCATCGCGCGCACGCTCAACGACGATTGCCCCAACAGCGTCGCCGACGGCGGGCTGATCCGCGCCGGCGTGGACGCGGAACTCGACCGCCTGCGCGAAGTCTCCAGCGGCGGCAAGCAGTGGATCGCCAACTTCCAGACGCGCGCGCGCGAAGAATCCGGCATCTCCAGCCTGAAGGTCGGCTACAACCAGGTCTTCGGTTACTACATCGAGGTGACGAAGGCGAACCTCGCCAACGTCCCCAAGGATTTCGAACGCCGCCAGACGCTCGCCAACGCCGAACGCTTCGTGACCCCGGAACTCAAGAAGTACGAAGCGGAGGTGCTCGGCGCCGAAGACAAGCTGCGCGCGATCGAGGCGCGCCTCTTCAACGCCTTGCGCGACGAGGTCGCGCAGGCCGTCCCGCGGCTCCAGGCCGCCGGCGCGGGCCTCGCGGAACTCGACGCGCTCGCCAGCCTGGCCGAAGTGGCGGTGAAGAAGGCGCAGGTGCGCCCGGCGCTGAGCCAGTCGCGGAAGCTCTTCTTCGACCAGATGCGCCACCCGGTGCTCGAGGAGACCCTCGCGCGCGGGGACCTGGTGCCCAACGACCTCTCGCTCGACGCCAGGCCCGGCAACGGCAAGGACGCGGCCAAGGACCCGAAGGACGAGAAGGACCGCGCGCCGCAGATTTTGCTGCTCACCGGGCCCAACATGGCCGGCAAGAGCACCTACATCCGCAGCGCGGCGCTCTGCACGATTCTCGCGCAGATGGGCGCGTACGTCCCCGCGCAGGCCGCCGAAGTGGGCCTGGTGGACCGCATCTTCACGCGCATCGGCGCGGCCGACGACCTCTTCGGCGGGCGCAGCACGTTCATGGTCGAGATGGCCGAGGTCGCCGAGATTCTCGCGCACGCGTCGGACCGGTCGCTGGTGATCCTCGACGAGGTCGGGCGCGGGACGAGCACCTACGACGGCGTGAGCCTGGCGTGGGCGATCGTCGAGCACCTCCACCAGGGCGAGGCCAAGCCGCGCACGCTCTTCGCCACGCACTACCACGAACTCTGCGGGCTCGAACAGGAACTCCCGCGCGTCCGCAACGCCAGCGCGGTGGTGAAGGAGTGGCAGGGCGAGATCACCTTCCTGCACCGCATCGTGACGGGACCGAGCGAACGCAGCTTCGGGCTCCACGTCGCGCGGCTGGCCGGGATTCCGGGTCCAGTGATCGAACGCGCCCGCGCGATCCTGCAGGAACTCGAGGCCGAGGCGCAGGACCGCGTCGCGAACGTGAACGTGCCGGCCTCGGCCAAGCCCAAGCGCCGCCGCATTCAGCCGAAGCACGAAGACGGCCAGATGATGCTCTTCGAACCCACCGAGAAGGAAATCGATCCGCGCGTGAAGGAACTCCTCGACGACCTGCGCGGCACCGACGCGAACGCGCTCTCCCCGATCCAGGCCCTGGCGAAGCTCGACGAACTGGTCAAGAAGGCCAAGGGCAAGGCCTAGCCATTGGCCGCACGCACGAAAATTACATGCGAGCACATGCAGGAGGAGGCGCTTCAAGGTGCAAGGGGGCCGGATGTTTTCCGAGCGGCATAAGATCGCGAATCTGGCCAAGTGGTGCCTAAGATAGAAAAGTTCAACGCTGTCCATCCCGGGTCGCGCGCTACGAAGTTCGCGTTGAATGCGACATGCAGCGCGCACGAAGCCCAAAAGGGAGGAGAAGATTGTGATTCAGACCGCATCGGCCGTGGAAACCTGTCATGCCCTGGGGCTGGAGCGCATCAAGCTGGCTTCGTCGTGCAAGACGCCGCAGGATTGGAAGGAACGCTGGGTCGAGCCGAAGCATCCGTTCCCGTTCAAACTGGGCCCCTGCTGGACGCATTGCGTCGAGTACCACGTGAAGGATTTCCCCGCCGAGGTCGGCTTCTTCCTCGATGTGATGGGTTTCCCCACCAACGCCCTCGGCGGCGAGTACGCGATGTTTACCAGCCCGGAGCACGGCTTCTACTTTTCGGTGACGCCGGCCTCGGAGGAGAACCCGCTTACGCCGCCCGAGACGATCCGCCTTGAGTTCATGGTCGAGGACATCCTGGAGGTTGGTAAGAAACTCGAAGCGCGCGGCTTGAAGTTCGAGAATCCGCCCGCGCCCCACGGTGGCCCAAACTCGGGGCTCTACCAAGGTACACTGCGTACGCCTAACGGCGTCGCGCTGCGACTTTGGGGCGTTGTGAAAAACCAGGACGCCACGCAATAAGCCCTGCGTTCGCCCTTTGGTTGCAAGCCGTGTACATAAGGAGCGCCCGGAAGGTCTGGGCGCTCCTCTACTTATGATTTTAGATGGGTCTTTTATCGCCTGAAGGTTCCCTGCGGTGTATACCCTGCTAGAAGCCGCTTCATAGCGGGTACACAAGGGGTACCAATGGGAGGCCTTTCATGCGCGCGATTCCGGTCCTGCTCTCGGCGATGACGATGCTCTCGATGGTTTCCGCGGCGGAGAAGCTGCCCGAACGCTGGGTCTACGCCAAAGCCGACCTCGGCAGCGACGCGGGCCTCGAGACCTTCGTCTCCTTAATGAAGGAGTCCAAGGCCAGCGGCTGCACCCACGCGCTGCTGATCGAAGGGCGTTTCCTGCGCTGGTCCGAGGACGCGACGTACCTCGCGCGCGTGGAAAAGGCCAAGGCCGCCGCGAAGGCCGAAGGCATCACGCTCGTCCCGAACATCTGCTCGACGGGCTATTCCGGGCGCTACTTCCACTTCGACCCGAACCTGATGGCCGGCCTGCCGGTCAAGCAGATGCCCTTTATCGTCAAGAACGGCAAGGCCTCCGCCGACCCCGCCGGCGCGCTGGACCTCGGCACGCTGAAGCCCGACGGCAACGGCCTGCGCGGGATGCTGAAGGTGAAGCCCTTCCAGCAGTACAAGATCACCTTTACGCTGAAAGGGAAGTACGAAGGCGACCGCGACGATCTGCTGCGCGTGATGTCTCCCGACGCCAAGCGCTGGATCTCGCGCGCGACCCCGGTGCTGAAGGACGCCGACGAACAGACCGTCGTCTACTGCTTCAACAGCCTCGACAACAGCGAAGTCCGCGCCCAAATCCTGCCGCGCGACGCGAAGATCGAGAACGTGAAGATCGAACTCGCGGGCACGCTGATGATCGTGCGCCGCCCGCTCGTTCCGCTGACCGTGACCAGCGAGGACGGCCAGACCGTCTACGAGGAAGGCAAGGACTTCAAGTCGCTCCACGACGCGGACATGCTCAAGAAGCCTTTCGACGGGGAATTCACCATCGACCGCGCGCCCGCCGACCTGGAACTGGCGGAAGGCTCGCGCATCAAGGACGGCGAGAAGCTGCTCCTGACCTTCTGGCACGGCTACCGCGTCGGCAGCGACCAGGACATCATGTCGCTGGAAGACCCCAAGGCGATGGAAATCCTCGAGATGGAACTGAAGAACTGCATCAAGGTCTGGCAGCCGGCGGGGATTTTCCTGAACTACGACGAGATGCGCATCGCGGGCTGGGAACCGATGCCCGACGGCAAGCCGCTCAAGCCGGGCGAGATGCTCGCGAAGCACTTCAAGGTCATGTACGAAAAAGTGCGCGCCGCGGCGCCGGAGGCGAAGGTCTACACCTGGTCGGACATGTTCACGCCGCACCACAACGCCCGGCCGTTCGGCGAAAAGGGCTACTACTACCTCGTCAACGGCAACTGGGACGGCTCCTGGGAAGCCCTGCCGAAAGACGTGATCATTCTCAACTGGTACGCGCCCAAGGCCGAAAGCATCAAGTTCTTCGCCGACCGCGGCAATCCGCAGGTGCTCTGCGGCTTCTACGACGGCAAAACCGATCAGAAGATGAAGAACAACATCGGCAACTGGATGAAGGTCTCCGCCGGCCAGCCGGGCATCCTCGGCTTCATGTACACGACCTGGACGAACGACTACAAGCACCTGAAGCGCTACTTCGAATTGGTGGATACGTACGAGCAGTGGAGCGCGCCGGAGAAGGTGGTGAAGGAGAAGGAGCCGGGCGTGAAGGAGTAAACGGCTAGTTGGCTAGTTGGCTGGTTGGCTAGTTGGCTAGTTTGCTTGTTGGCTGGTTTGCTTGTTCGCTAGTTCGCTGGTTACCTGCTTGGCGTGCAACCAGCGAACGAGAAAACCAGCGAACCAGCCAACCTTCCGTCCGCTGGATTTTGAATTTTAGTTTCGGGATTTCCTAATAAGCTGCGTCCTTGCTTGAACCATTCGCGCAAGGAGACGCAACCGCATGCTTCCCATCGATCTGACCGGCAAGCGCGCCTTCGTCGCGGGCATCGCCGACGACAACGGCTACGGCTGGGCCATCTGCAAAGCCCTCGCGGCCGCCGGCGCCTGAAATCACCGTCGGCACGTGGCCCCCGGTGCTCGGTCTCTTCACGAAAAGCCTCGAACGCCAGAAGCTCGACGTGGCCCTGCCGGGCGGCGGCGAGATGAAGATCGCCAAGGTCTACCCGCTCGACGCGTCCTTCGATACGCCCGAGGACGTCCCGGCCGAACTCCGCGAGGACAAGCGCTACAAGGACCTGAGCGGCTACACGCTGGCCGAAGCGGCCGAGGCCTTCAAGAAGGACTACGGCGAGCAGGGTCTCGACATCCTGGTGCACTCGCTGGCCAACGGCCCGGAAGTGAAGAAGCCGCTGCTCGAGACCAGCCGCAAGGGGTACCTCGCGGCGGTGAGCGCCAGCGCATACTCGAACGTGAGCCTGATCCAGCGCTTCGGCCCGCTGATGCGCCCCGGCGGCGCGGCGGTCTCGCTCACCTACATGGCCAGCGAACGCGTCATCCCCGGCTACGGCGGCGGCATGAGTTCCGCGAAGGCCGCGCTGGAGAGCGACACGCGGGTTCTGGCCTTCGAGGCCGGGCGCAAGTTCGGCATCCGCGTGAACGTGATCAGCGCCGGCCCGCTGCCCAGCCGCGCGGCCAAGGCCATCGGCACGATCGAGCTGATGGTGAACTACTACCAGAAGAATTCCGCGCTGCCCGAGGTCAACACCGCGGGCGATGTGGGCAACACCGCCGCGTTCCTCTGCTCCGCGCTCGGCGCCGGCATCACCGGGACGACCGTGTACGTGGACAAGGGCTACCACTCGATGGGCATGGAACCGGGCGCGCTCGACGCGGCCAAGCAGGCCTGACCGGACGAGCCCGCGCGAACCATGACCGAAGCCGAACAAGCCGCCCGTCTGCTCGCGTGCTTCCGCAGCCGCAAGGTCGCGGAACGCGAACGCGCCATCCCCAAACTGGCGGCGCTCAAGAAGCCGCCGCTGCCGCTGCTCCGCAAACTCGCGGCGTCCTCGCCCCACGTGGTCGAACGGCGCTGCGCCTTCGAGGTCCTGCGGCGGCGCGGCGATCCGGCGGCGCGCGCGCTGGCGCTGAAGTATCTCCGCGATCCGCATATGTCGGTGCGGCGCGTGGCGCTGGCGACCCTCGCGCAGGCCGGCGGGCCCAAGGCGGCGCGCGCGATTCTGCCGGCGCTTAAGGACGAATCCGGCGGCGTGCGCGTGCTGGCGGCGGAACTCCTGCGGACCCTGCGCGCCCGGGCCGCGTCCCCCGCGCTGATCCGGGCCTTGCGCGACAAGGAATGGTACGTGCGGCAGGCCGCCGCGGAAGCGCTGGGCGCGCTCGGCGACCGGCGCGCGGCGAAGGCGCTGGCGGCCGCCGCGAAGGACGCCCGCGCCTGCGTGGCCAAGGCCGCGAGCAACGCGCTGGCCGGCATGGCGCAGGCCTGACGAGAGGAACGCACGCGATGGACTTCTCCGAACTCCGCAAGCGCGCCAAGGCGCACGGCCAGGACCACGTCTTCGCCTTCTGGGACAAACTCGGCGAGGCCGAACGCGCCAGCCTGGCGGCGCAGGCCGAAGCCGTGGATTTCGCGCTCATCGACCGGCTCAAGAAGGAATTCCTCGAGGCCGGCGCGGCGGCTCCGGCGGCCAAGGCCAAACTGGAACCCTCGCCCGTCATCGTCACGCCCAAGGACGAGAACGACCGCAAGGCGTACGCGGCCGCGTGGGCCGAGGGCGAAAAGGCTCTGCGCGCCGGTCGCGTCGGGTGTTTTCTGGTCGCGGGCGGGCAGGGGACGCGCCTGGGCCTCAAGGGTCCCAAAGGCTGTTTCGAGATCGGCCCGGTCGGCAAGCGCTCGCTCTTTCAGCTCCACGCCGAAAAGATTGCGGCACTGCGCGCGCAGTACGGCGCCAAGGTGCCGTGGATCGTGATGACCTCCGACGCCAACGACGCGGATACGCGCAAGTATTTCCAGGAGAAGGGCTTTTTCGGGCTCGGCGCGGACTCGGTCATGTTCTGCGTGCAGGAGAACATGCCGGCGGTCACGCCCGAGGGCAAACTGCTGCTCGAGACGCCCGCCAGCCTGGCCCTGGCGCCCAACGGTCACGGCGGTTCGATCAAGGCCTTGAACGACAGCGGCGCGCTGAAGTGGCTGCGCGGCATGGGCGTGGACACGGTCTTCTACTTCCAGGTGGACAACGGCCTGAACCGGCTCTGCGATCCGGCCTTTATCGGCTACCACCTGCGCGCGGGCGCGGAGATGTCCAGCAAGGTCGTGCGCAAGCGCGACTGGAAGGAACCCGTCGGCGTCATCGGTTTCAACAACGGCAAGCTGGGCGTGATCGAGTACAGCGACCTGCCCGAGGACATGGCCAAGGCCACGCTGCCGGACGGTTCGCTGCGCTTCTGGGCCGGGAGCATCGCCATTCACGTGCTCGACGTCGGCTTCGTCGAACGCCTGAACAAGGGCGGCTTCCAGCTCCCGTACCACAAGGCGAAGAAGGCGGTCCCCTGCGTCGGCGCCGACGGCCAGCCGGTCAAGCTGAAGGCCGGGGAGAAGAACGGCGTGAAGTTCGAGACCTTCGTCTTCGACGCCCTGCCGCTCGCGCGCACCGCCCTGACCATGGAGACCCCGCGCGAAGACGACTTCGGCCCGGTCAAGAACGCGGAAGGGGAGGACTCGCCCGCGAGCGCCCGCGCGATGCTTACCGACCAGTACGCGCGCTGGCTGGAAGCCGCGGGCTGCAAGGTGCCGCGCAAGGCCGACGGCAGCGTGGACGCGCGCATCGAACTGGCCCCGGCGACCTCGCTTTTCGGCGAAGGATTGGCGAAACACAAAGATCTGAAGATCAAGCCGGGCGGCGATGTGGTAATATAAGAAGCAGTTCTTTGATTCGTCGCGCGGTCGCGGTGGCAGTCAAAGAACGCCGGTTGCACGTGCAGTTCGCCGCTCGACCTCGCGCCTACTTCCAGAGGAGCCCATCATGCCCGCCGGCATGTACGAAACCTACATCACCAGCGTCGGAGCGCGCCATTTCGCCGCGCGCGCCGAACGGATCGCGAAGATCCAGACGCGCGAGGACGCCGAGGCGCGCCAGGCCGAAGTCCGCGCGATCTGCGGCGAGATCTTCGGCGCCTGGCCCGAACGCGCCCCGCTGAACGTCAAGCAGGTCGAGAAGCGCGCCTGCGACGGCTACCAGCTTGAAATCCTGACCTACGAGAGCCTGCCGGGGATGCCGGTGACGGCCAACCTGTACCTGCCGAGCGGCTCCGGGCCGCACCCGGGCGTGGTGGTGCCGATCGGGCACTGGGTGGCGGGCAAGGCGCACGAGGAACACCAGCGGCTCGGGCAGCTCTTTGCGCGCCGCGGCATCGCGACGCTGATCTTCGACGGCGTCGGCCAGGGCGAACGCGTCCAGAACTTCGACGTCGTGCTGCGCCGTTCCTGGGTCGGCAAGTCCGTCACCGACGAACACACCATTCTCGGCAACGCGCTCTTCCTGACCGGGCACCACCTGGGCCTGTACATGATGTGGGACGCGATGCGCGGGCTCGACCTGCTCTGCGAACGCCCCGAGATCGACCCCAAGCGCCTGGGCGCGACCGGGGCGAGCGGCGGCGGGTCGCTCTCTCGGTACCTCGCCTGCATGGAACCGCGCCTGAGCGCCGTCTGCACCGTGGCCGACAATTACCAGGCGGACTCGCTGGGCGGCGGCGACGCCGAACAGAACCTCTTTGGGTCCATCGCGCGCGGCGTGATCGCGCTCGACATGCTCATGGCCTTCGCGCCCAAGCCGCTCCTGCTGGCCTACTGCACGGGGGACAAGGCCGAGCAGCGCTGCAAGGACAACCTGGCCGAGGTCGGCGCGTGGTACGACCGCTTCGGCGCGCGCGCGAACGTCGATGCCTTCATCGCCGAGGGCCCCCACGGCTACCTGAAGGCGATCCGCACGCGCTCGGCGGAATTCTTCGCCAAGGCCTTCGGGCTTCCGGGCGAGATGCCCGCGGAACCGACCACGCCGCTGGAACCGGCCGAGGCGCTCAACGCGACCGAGACCGGCCAGGTGCTCACCTCGCTCAACAGCGTGGACCTGTTCACCTACCACCGCGAACGCATCAAGGACTGGCCCCCGGCCATCGCGCTGCCGTCGAACGAGAAGCAGGCCCGCGACCTTCAGGAATCCCTGCGCGAGAAGATTCGCCCGCACCTGCGCTTTACCGAACCGCAGGCGCCCGTCGAAGGCCTGGTGGAAGGGCACGGCACCGACTGGGGCCTGGCCGTCGAGAAGGGCCGCCTGGTCGTCGAAGAGGGCATCTACCTCCCGTATTCCTTCTACAGCGCGCCCGACGGCCCCGAAGGCCGCGTGGCCCGCCCGACGGTGCTCGCGCTGCACGAACGCGGGCTCTCGGCCATCGCCGCGCAGGGGCGCTGGATGGCGCTGATGGCCGGCGGCGGCTTCAACATCATGGCCGTGGACGTGCGCGCGCGCGGCGAGACCCGCGTCGAACCCGCCCGCGACGACGGCGACCCCTACGACGCGCTGCTGCTGGGCAGCGAGGCGAGCTGGTCGCGGCGCACGCTGAACGTGGGCCTGAACCTCTTCGGCGGGCGCGTCTTCGACGCCCTGCGCACCCTGCAGTACCTGCGCACGCGCTGGGACGTAAAGCCCGAACGCATCTCGGTCGTTGGCATCGGCCGCGGCGCGCTGTGGGCGCTTTACGCCGCCGCCCTGGACGAAAAGGTCGCCCGCACGGCGCTCCTGCGCGGCCTGAGCAACTACAAGTCGCTGGCGGTGCGTCGCCGCGCGAACCACCACTTCAGCATCAGCCTGCCCGGCGCGCTGAAGGACTTCGACCTGCCGCACGTCGCCGCCTGCGCCGCGCCGCGCCCGGTGACGCTGGTGAACGCGGTCAACCAGCGCCGCGAACGCCTGCCCGCGCAGCAGGCCGAACGCGAGTACGCCCTGACGCAGGAAATCTACAAGCGCTTCGGGGCCGCGGGCGAATTCCGCGTCGTGACCACCGACTGCCAGCGCGAGACCCTGCTCGCCCTCGCCGCGGCCCTGGGCGTCACCCCGGCCGAAAACGCCGCGCAGCAGGAAACCTTCCCCGAGTAACGGGACCGGAACCGGAAAAAAGCAGCAGGCCGCCGGCGGACCTCAGCCGCAGAACCGGCTTTGCTTCCCGGGTCTTTTGCTTCGCTTCGTTTCGACTCCTAAAACCCTTTCCTTGGCCGCAGTTACAGGTGCGTTCGCGGCGCGCTTTGCGCGGCAAATTCCGTCCAGCCCCCGGGGCTCCTAGCCGATACCTAAAAGGCATCGTGCACCCTCGGCACTTCGGCCGAGTTCAGTCGTCTGTTGCCTCGGTCGAGGCGACGTGGGACCTCCGCTTTTTACCCGCGCGGGAGGATGGGATGGAAAACGAACGGCAGAAAGAAACGACGGCCATCGCCACCGGGCTGGTCCTGGTGGTGCTCGCGGTCTTCTGCGGGCTCAGCCTGTACTCCCAGGCGCCCTCGGACGTGATGGACTTCGAGGCCGCCGCGGCGGGCCACACCCAGAACCTCTGCGGGCTCATCGGCGCCAAGGTCGCCCACCATCTGCTCTGCCTGTACGGCGTGGGCTCGTGGGTGATCGTGCTCTGCCTGCTGGTCTTCGGCGCGATGATGTGCGCGGCGCGTTCGGCCGCGGGCATGCTCCTGCGCAGCCTGGGCTCGCTGCTGCTGGTCGCGATCGTCTGCGCGTGGGTCAGCGTGCCGAGCGTCGGCGTCGCGGACGCGAGCAGCTTTCCCGCCGGGCGCGGCGGGCTGGTGGGCAGCTACTACCTCGCCCCGCCGCTGGTCCAGTACTTCGGGCCGTACGGCGTGTACATGGTGCTGGTCACGGCCCTGCTGCTCTCGGGCCTGCTGATCGCGCAGGACGTCACGGAATTCCTCCTGGGGCTCGTCGGCCGAGGCGCGGTGAAGCTGAGCCGCATGGCCTGGGACGCGGCCATCGGCAAGATCAAGGAATCGGCGACGCCGGCCCCGAACCTGGCGCCCGCGGCGGCCACGAGCGGCCACAGCGCCAGCGTGCGCCTGCCGGCCCTGAAGGCTCCCGTCCCCGAAGCGCCGCCGCTGAAGAACGACTTCATGGCGCTGCCGAAGGAGGCGCGCGAGACCAAGGAGACGAAGGAGTTCCGCGAGAAGGAGCTGCCTTCGACCAAGAAGCTCCGCCAGGCGCTGCCCGAGGAAGCCGGCGACGAGGCCGAATCCGAGGCCCCCGAGGCGAAGAAGCGTTCGCTGCCGAAGGTGGAAGCCAAAAAGGCCGAACCGGTCAAGGAAGAGGACGAGGCCAAGGCGCGCCGCGAGGAAGCCATCCGCCAGGCGGACCTGGCCGAGAAGGAGCGCATCGAGCGCGAGAAGGACGCGCGCGAGCGCGCCGAGAAGGAATGCAAGGCGCTGGAGAAGCTCGAGAAGGAGCGCGCCGTCCAGGAGCGCGAAAAGGAGAAGGCGCGCCAGAAGTTCATGGCCGCGATGCAGGAGAAGCAGGACAAGGACAAGCCCGCCGGCGAAGGCGAAAAGGACGAGGCCGCCGAGCCCCCCGTTCCCAAGCCCAAGCTGCCCGACGACTACAAACTGCCCGACTACGGTTCGCTGGAAGCGAAGGACATCGCCGTCGAGGTCTCCAGCGACACGCTGAAGGACCGCGGCGCGAAGCTGATCGAGACCCTGTGGGAATTCAAGATCGGCTCGCGGCTGGTGGGCATCCACCACGGCCCGGCGGTGACGATGTACGAACTCTCGCTCGACCCCGGCATCAAGGTCCAGCGCGTGATCAACCTCTCGGACAACCTGGCCATGGCCATGAAGGCCGAGAACGGCGTGCGCATCATCGCGCCGATCCCCGGTCGCGACACCATCGGCATCGAAATCCCCAACGTGGAAGACTACGTCGTCCGCATGCGCCCGATCATGGAATCGACGCAGTTCCGCAGCGGCAACTGGACCCTCCCGCTCATCCTCGGCCGCGACGCCACCGGCAACCCGCTGGTCGCGGACCTGGCGCGCATGCCGCACCTGCTGATCGCCGGCACGACGGGCTCCGGCAAGTCGGTCTGCGTCAACTCGATCATTCTTTCGCTGATGATCCTGCGCCGGCCGCACGAGGTGAAGCTGATCCTCGTCGATCCCAAGCAGGTGGAAATGACCGACTTCAAGGGCATCCCGCACCTGCTCAGCCCGGTCGTGAGCGACATGAAGCTCGCCGCCGGCGTGCTCACCTGGGCCGTCCAGAAGATGGAAGACCGCTACGAACGCATGAGCAAGGTCGGCGTGCGCAACATCGCGACCTTCAACAAGCTGACCCAGGAAGAACGCCTGGCGCGCCTGCCGCAGGACGAGGCACCCGACCAGTACATCGACCCGATGCCGTACATCGTGATCATCGTGGACGAGTTCGCCGACCTGATGATGACCAGCGGCAAGGAGATCGAACAGGCGATCGCCCGCCTGGCGCAGAAGGCCCGCGCGGCCGGCATCCACGTGATCCTGGCCACGCAGCGCCCCAGCGCCGACGTCGTGACCGGCCTGATCAAGACCAACCTGCCCTGCCGCATCTGCTTCCAGGTGAAGAGCAAGATCGACAGCCGCATCGTGCTCGACACCGGCGGCGCCGACAAACTGGCCGGCAAGGGCGACATGCTCTTCGTTCCGCCGGGCACTTCGCAGCTTGTCCGCGCCAAGGGCGTCTTCATCGCCGACCACGAGATCAAGGCCGTCGTGGACTTCTGCAAGAAGCAGGCCGCGCCGATCTACAGCGACGAGATCGAGAAGGCCGCGCACGCCATGGCCAACACCAACGAGGACGGCGAGCCCGCGCAGGTGGACCAGTTGCCGCTCGACGAGAAGTTCGAGGAAGGCGTCGAATGCTTCCTGGCCGTGGGGCGCGCGAGCACCAGCCTGCTGCAGCGCCGCATGGGCCTGGGCTACACGCGCGCGGCCAAGCTGTGCGACCAGATGGAACAGCGCGGCATCGTGGGCCCCGACCGCGGCGCCAAGGGCCGCGAACTGCTCATCACCGTCGAAGCCTGGGACAGCTACAAGAAGGGCATGCTCAGCGACAAGGCCCACGCCGCGACCTGGGGCGACCGCAAGGCCGTCGCCGAAAAGATCGTTCCGGTCGTCGCCGCCACCGAGGTGCTCGACAACGTGGACGGCACGCGCGGGGACGAGCACGGCGACCGCAGCGACGCGGGCGAGGACGGCGAAGCCAAGATCGACACGGGCCTCGTCGGGCAGCTCGACAAGGAACCGACGGCCGCGGACTGACTGCGATCCACGAATACGCACGAATCGGCACGAATAGGGAAGGGGCGAACGCGCGTTCGCCCCTTTCTGCTCTATTGAAATGCTCGAGGGTCGAGCATCGTTGTCCGCGCTTCAGCGCGGACGAAACTTGCCGTCGATCTGTTGCTTGCCACCAGCTTTTAGCTGGTGGAGCAGAGGCCCACGCACGCGAGCTTCAGCAGGCTTCAGCCTGCTTCCACGATTCCGAGGGCTTAAGCCGCACTTCGCGTCGAATCTCTTATCTTGAACGACAAGAGGCGAGGTTGATTTGGAGAGACTGCTCTGGAATGCCTTCCGAAGAATCCAACGGGACAGCGGGTTCCTGGCCGCAGGCCACCCACTTGGAACTCGTCATGGGAGCCGCCGGCTCCGCGGGCCATTCGGGCGGATTCATCGTTAAAAACGTGGTCAGGTAGTAGGCGGGAAAGAGCAGGTAACTGAGCCGCCGGGCGTTGCGTGCGTCCATGAGGTCCCCCCGGAGCCGGTATCGTCCGGAACAGGAGGGGACTTCAACCGTTCGGCTTCAGAGCGAACGCTTCAGCGCCAGCCGCAGCATCAGCGCCGAGAAAATAAGTAGCGCCAGGCCCGGCAGCACGCACAAGCCCGCGGTCCAGCGTTTGGACGAAACGTAATCTTCCACGGAGCACGCCGCGACGAACGTGGCCTTCACCCGCGGAATGCGCTGCGCGGGGCCCGCGCCGGCGGAAGCGTCCACGCGCTCGGATTCCAGCGGGACCTCGTCGTAGCCCGTCAGCGTGCCCAGCAGCCAGACGTCGGCATCGAGGGGGAGGTAGTCGTAGCGGTACGCGCCGATGTCCTTCGTGTACGGATGCTCGAACGGATACCCGGCCTCGACGCGGGCGCTGGGGCCGTCGCGCGAGAGTTCGAGCAGGAATTCGGGCACGTCGGCCAGGACGACCTCCCACTCGGTGTGGCCTTCGTCGTCTTCGTGCGCTTCGAGCTTGTGGTAGGCCGCGAAGCCCGCGTGCGACGGCGCGAGCGACGAGAGGATGCGTCCCCGCAGCTTCACGGATTTGCCCGGCGGGCCTTCGAGGAGGTTCTCCCACGACGTGAAGGGCTGCGAGGCCTCGTTCGACGCGCGCAGGGCGCCTTGCGGCAGCCCGACGAGCAAAATCGCACCCACGATGCCTATCGCGGTCAGAATCGCCAGGGGGGCGCGTCGCGGAGAAGCTGGGCCGTTCATGCCTTCAGCATAGCACGCCGGAGCGCCCGTGCGCGCTCCGGCGAATTTTTAGGCTCAGGCGTGCAGCGAACCCGTGTCGCGCGGCTTGCCCCCGTTCGCCGCCATCCATTCGGCGTGTTCCACGCGCCCCGTGCGGCGCAGGTACCCGCAGAAGTTCTCCAGGTCGTCCTTGTGCGCGTGCAGCGGGCCGCCTTCGGCGATGACGTCGAAGAGCGGGTCCGGCTGGCCGCTGCGGCGGAGCTGTTCGGCGACCCAGCCGTCCATCATCCGCAGACCTTCGCCCACCAGGTCCGAGCGCGCGTTCGCCAGGTTGTGCTGCTCGTGCGGATCGTCCTTGAGGTTGAAGAGCATCAGCGACGGGTAGTCCTTGTAGCCGGTGTGGTAGGTGCGAATCAGGATGTGGTCGCCCCAGCGCACGCTGCGCTGGCAGCTCCACGCGCCCTGGCTGAGCACCAGGAACGGGCGGCCCTTGTCCGCGCCTCGGGTCAGGGATTCGGCAAAGCTGACGCCGTCCCAGGCCTCCGGCTTCTTGCCCCCGAACATCTCGCACAGCGTCGCGGCCAGGTCGATGTTGTAGTGCAGGCCCTTGAAGACCTGCCCGCCCTTGTCCTGCGTGACGCCGGGCCACTTGATCACCAGCGGCACATTGTTGCACACCTGGTCCGCGGTCTGGTGGTCGCCGTAGACGTTCAGTTCGCCGTGGTTTTCGCCGTGGTCGGCCGAGATGACGATGGCGGTGTCTTCGTACAGCCCCAGGGCCTTGAGCTTGGCCACGATCTTGCCGACGTAGTGGTCGGCGTAGTGGATGCCCGTGTCGTAGCCGTCGATCCATTTCTTCCAGTCGGCCAGCGTGCGGATGCTGTCCACGCCGCGCGGCCAGGTGAACTTCAGGTCGTAGCGCCCGTGCGGAGCCACGGCGTCGTGCGGCCCGTAGCTGGCGCGCTGCTTGTCGATGCGTTCCTGCGTCAGCCACGCGGGCGGCGGTTCGTCCTTGAACGGTTCGCCGTAGCCGAGCGGCACGTCGTAGGGCGTGTGCGGATCCCAGACGTTGACGTGCAGGAACCACTTGTCGCGGGACTGGTTGTTCTCGAGCCAGCGTTCGACGTACGGCCAGACGACGTGCGCGCCTTCCAGCCCGTTGCCGCCGGTGTCGAAGGTCTCGTGGAAGCCGTACATCGTCTGGTACGCGGTGTGGCGGTGCGGGAAGGGCGAGATCTGCGCCGTGTAAGCGCCGGCGTTGCGCAGCACTTCGGCCAGCGCGTTGCTGCAATGCACGCTGCGGAAGTTGCGGTCGGGGCCCTGCGGGCGCAGGTCGGCGCGGTATCCGCCGTGGTTGACCACGCCGGTGTGGATGCCGAACTGCCCGCTGAAGAGCGCCGTGCGCGAGGGCAGGCAGGGCGTGTCCGTCGCGTAATAATTGGTGAAGTGGACGCCTTCCGCCGCCAGGGCGTCGATGTTGGGCGACGTCTTGCGGTGGTAGCCGTAGCAGCCCAGATGGTCGGGCCGCAGGCTGTCGATATCGATGTACAGGACGCGCATGGTTTGCTCCCCCTAGGCCAATCGTTCCAGGTCAAAAGCCGGACCGTTCTCCGTCCGTTACGAGGCCTTCGCGGCTGCGGCGCGCTTGAACGTAGCGGCGGCGTCGCAGGCGAGGCGAATCAGATGTTCGTGCGCGGGGCCTTTCAGCGGCGCGGGGACGGCGGCGAGCGCCAGCACGCCCCACAATTCGCCCTGGGCGTCGTGCAGCGGTATCGCGTAGCGCCGGACGCCGTGCGCGTTGGGAAACAGGCAGACCGCGAGGCCTTTGTCGCGCGCTTCGGCGACCATGCCGCGCAGTTCGCGCTGCGTCACCGGCACGCGTTCCCCGAACTTCCAGTACCAGTAGCGTTCTTTGGCAGGCTTCGCGTCTTCCGGCCAGGCCAGCGCGCCGACGGTCAGCGCGAAGGCTTCGACCGGATCGGGGTTCCAGCCGATCCGCGCGCGCACCGTCACGTCCTGACCTTCGGGCTCGCAGCGGTCGATCATCGTCAGCCGCCCGGCGTTCCAGGAAAAGAGTTCCACCGTGTGCCCGGAGGCGCGGCAGAGGTCCTTCATCACCGGCAGCGCGCGGGCGCGCAGGCCCTCGGCCACCGGCGTGAACGGAACCAGGCGCAGGGCCGCACGGTAGCGCCGGTCGGCCGGATCGCGTTCGACGGCGCCGAAGGCTTCCAGCGAGGCCAGCAGGCGGAAGACGGACGACTTGGGCCAGCCCGTGGCCTTGGCGAGCATCTCCAGGGAAGACGGCCCGTCCGCGCAGAGCCGCTTGAGCAGCAGCAGCCCGCGGGTAAGGGCCGGGGAAGGATCGGAGGCGGGGTCGCAGTGAAGTTCCATATATGGAACAACGTACCAAATATAGAATATGGGTCAAGGAAAATCCTCGGGACTAGGCTCGGCCCCCGGAAGACTCGGACGAGGCGCCCCGTCGCGAAAATCGGCGCCGAAGGAATGAAATTGAGTACGACACCAGCAGGGGACATAGGAAGAAGATAAGAAAATTCAGCAGCGCATACCTGATCTTCCAAGGAAAGTGTTCTTCGTTTAGGCTGGGCCTTTCCAACAGTTTCTCCATCTCATCCTGCCATATTTCCCGGCCTGGGAATCCTTTGTGAAAAAGCAGTTCGTAGTTGCCGGTCTGGATATATTCCGTGAGTAGCTGATCGCCGAATTTCACGGGCACGCCCGCGTATCGTTCGACGTACTGAATGGTGAACGGGAATCCACGCTCATACATGGCTACTTGGGACGTAAAAGGTCTTGGGTTCCAGCATCCTTTAACCGTGACCCGTAGGTTGGCCATCAGGAACAACGCGGCCGCGAAGGTCCACAGGATGAGCGCGCTCAGGTGAATCTGCGGTCTGCCCATGCGAAGCTCCGGGCGATGGTCCGGGTATTCTACCATTTCCGGCGCCGTTGAACCGATTGCAACAGAGTTGACCGGCGGCGGCGACATCCCACTTCCCTTTGCCCCCGGCTCTCCTATAATCGAGGCATGCTGACGACGGACATCTTTAACGCAATCGGACCGCAGAAGGCCCCCGGCACGGGCGCCCCGGGCACGCAGGTCGTTCCCGAACTCGACGTGGAGGTGACGCAGAAGCACGCGCCGCTTTATCACGTCATCCTGCACGACGACGACAAGCATTCCTACGAATACGTGATCGTGATGCTGATGCAGCTCTTCCGCAAGACGCCCGAACGCGCCTACGAGCACGCCAAGGAAGTGGACAGCACCGGCGTGACGATCGTGGACACCTGCCCGCTCGAACGCGCCGAACTGAAAGCCGACCAGATCCGCGCCTTCGGCCCCGACCCGCTGATCGAAGGCTCCCCCGGCGGCATGAGCGCCAGCATCGAGCCGGCGCAGTAATAGCTTTCATACTGCACAAGAGCAACGAAGCGCGCTGTTTCATTGGTTTTTGCGCCTATTTTAATTCCCCTTACACCTATATGTAGGTAGGATTCTGGAAGTAGCCGGCTATTCAGCGCAAAAACATCCCAACTCGTGAGGACCACGTATGATTCGAACGGTGAGCATCGGGTTGCTGTTGCTTGGCGCGTGCCTTCGGGCTTCGTCGGGCGAGTCGCTCGACAAGGAAGTGCTCGATAAGGTGAAGCAGGCGACGGTATTTTTGAAAGTGGTCACGGAGCAAGGTGCTTCCCAGGGCTCCGGATTTTTCGTCGATAAGAGCGTACTTGTTACCAACGCCCACGTATTGGGCATGAAGAAGGACAGAGGCGCTCGCCCGCAGATCATTCGAGTCGTGTTGAACAGCGGCAATCCGACGACCGAAAAGGTCTTCATGGCCAAACTGCTGGCCTGCGATACGCATTCGGACCTGGCGTTCCTGGGATTCAATGCCGATGCGAAGTTGGAGGCAAGCCTTCCTCCGCCGTTGGTGCTTGCGAAGGCCGACGAGATTCGGGAGACGTTACCGGTTTTTATCGCGGGCTTCCCGTTCGGCGATGCCCTGGCCGGGGCACGCGACAACCCTGCGGTCACCATCGGCAAGGGATCGGTCTCGAGCCTGCGGATGGACAAGTCGGGATTGCTGGAATTGATCCAGATCGACGGCAATTTGAATCCGGGGAACAGCGGCGGCCCGATTGTGGACGCGCAGGGCCGGGTTGTGGCGGTTTCCGTGGCGACCATCCTTGGCACGCAGGTCAGCTTCTCAATTCCTTGCGACATGGTCCGCCGGAACCTGGAAGGGCGCATCGCGAGCGAGACGCTGTACAACAAATCGAGAAAGGGCGATGCATATTCGTTCGACCTTGAAGTGGCGGTGTTCGATCCGCTCCAGAAGGTTCGCGACGTATCGTATTACTACTGGACGGCCACGCCCGGCGAGGCGCGGCCCGTCGATTCCGAGAGGAAGGTCGCGAAGTACGGAGCGCCCGGCGATAGTCCGCGGATGTGCCTGAAACTCACGCGCGACCCCGCGACCGGCACGTGGAAGGGCTCCATCAAGGGATGCCAACAGCCGAATGGCAAGGAAATCTGGCGCCATATTGGATACACGACCGATGCTCCGGAACGGATGACTGAGGCCAGCAGCCTGGCGGGCAACCTGCTCGATTCGGAATCGGCCGAGGCCACGGTTGCGGCCGAGCAGAATGGTCCGCCCTTGGCCCCCGGCGAGGTGGTGAAGCCGGTAAAGCCCGGTCTTGAACTTCTGACAGGCGTCGAAGAACGCGACCCGCAGGGGCAGGCGTTCACGCGCGTGGCCGGGAAGATATCGAGCGTGGATTTGGGCAAAGGCCTGCTGCAGATCGTTTCGGCGCCTTCCGGAAGGGCGCTGTACGCCATTTTTTCGAACACGGCTGCGATCAAGGTAGTCGATCCAGCGACGTTCAAGATTACGAGCGAGATATCCACCGCGCGTTGCCCTGTCAGCATCTGGTGCGACGAAAAGCGGATCGTGGTTGCATGCACGGAATCCAAGGTCGTCTCGATTTTCGACGCGGCTACTTTGAAGCCGACCAAATCGATCCCGCTGCGCGATGCGCCGGACTTGAAACCCACGCGCATTCTGGGACTCGCCCCAGACGGCAGCATCATGACCACCTGGGTTCCCGAAGGCGGCGCCTGGTGGGATATCTGGCTTTATCATGTCACAGAAACGGGAACGGCGCGAAAGATGCTCAAAGGCGCCGTGGACTTTGCCGTTTGGCTGGACCAGGGAAAGACCTTGTTTGCGCAGCACAATTTTGGCGGAAGTCCTTCCGGCGTGGCCGCCCTGCTGGTGCCTGGCGAGACGGAAAATACGAATCGATTGTTCAACAACAAACTGTTTGGATCCAAGGCCGGGTGGCATCGATCGTTCGCGCATGTGTTCATTACGAACGATCGGCGTAGCATTGTCCTGCCCACCAATTCCATCAACGAAGAGTATGGATATCCCACGCGAACCTACGTCGCGAACGTGGACTTGAGCCGAATGGCGTTCGATTTTCCCGGCATATGCGTGGCGGAAGTGCCGAACGAGAATTATTTCGTCTCGTGGGGACTTACATACATCGATAAGCGCGAGCAACCCGCGGAGATTTTCTATGCGAGCCGTTCCACCGGGCGGGTTATCCGCAGGATTTCCATCAATAAGAGGGATTTCGAGGCTGCCAGCGGCGGGTATATGCATCCCGCGGCTTTCTTGAACGTCTCCGCGAACAAGTCGGTCGTGTTTGTGCCCGGGCACGAACTCTTTCTGGTGCCTCCCCGCGATTCCGATCGCGGCAAGCTGATTGTGATCAAGTGCGGTCCAATCGGCAAAGGGGCCGTGTCCGCCGATCCGAACATTTCCGTGGCCAATAATCCGCCTGCGGTCGCGACGGTCGGCACCGCCGTTTCCTTCACGCCTCAGTTCAAGAGGCCGGATAACGCGAAGAAGATAGTCTTCAAGCTGAAGAAGGGCCCCGAGACGATCGTGGTCGATCCCGCCACTGGCAAGCTGAGCTGGACGCCCACGGACGTTTATATTGGAAAGTACGATGTCGAGATCGTGGCGGACGTGGATGGGGCGCAACTTCCGGTGTTGGCGTGGACCATCGAGGTCAAATTCTAAGGGGCAATATTTGCTGCCCATGCGCATATCTCGAATTAGAATGCGTGTGACGCGTGGCCTCCTGGGATCTCTTCCATGAAGTTCGAATACGCCGGCTGGGATCATAAGAAGGAGCGCGCGGAGCGGCTCCTGGAGGACCTGTTCAAGCTCTTCAAGCTCCTGTTGGGCAAGACCGCGGGGGACGCCGAACAGGCGCTCGAGTGGCTCGACCAGATCGCCAACAAGTACGGCCTCTGGAACGAGGACATGGACCTCGAGAAGTTCAAGAAGCTGCTCGAAAAAGACGGCCAGGTGCGCACCGACGGGGCGGGGCAGGTCACGCTCACGCCCAAAGGCGAAAAGTCCCTGCGCCACGAGGCCCTCAACGAAATCTTCCGCGACCTCGACAAGTCCGCGCCGGGCGAACACCGTTCCCGCGACACGGGGCAGGGGTTCGAGCGCCAGCCCGAGGTCCGCCCGTACGTCTTCGGCGACGAACTCTGGAACATCTCCGCCACCGACAGCCTGAACAACGCCGTGCGCCGCTCGCTTTCGGAAGGCCATGCCGAGATCACCATGACCGAGGAGGACCTCGCGGTCTACGAGACGGAGTACAGCACGAGCTGCGCGACGGCGCTGCTCGTCGATTGCAGCCACTCGATGGTGCTGTACGGCGAAGACCGCATGACGCCCGCGCGCAAGGTCGCGATGGGCCTGGTCGAACTGATCCAGACGCGCTACCCCAAGGACCGCCTGCACGTGATCGCCTTCGGCGACGACGCCGTCGAGGTGCCGCTGAAGGAGGTCCCGTACCTCAGCTACGGCCCGTACCACACGAACACGAAGGCCGCGCTGGAGATGGCGCGCAAGATTCTGCTGCGTTCGAAGTGCCCGAACCGGCAGGTCTTCCTGATCACCGACGGCAAGCCGACGGTGCTCGACGAGGGCGCGCGGCGCATGATGGATTCGGGCCCGTGGCTGAACCCGAAGATCGTGAACGCGACCCTCCAGGAAGGCGCGCAGTGCCGCCGCAAGGGCATCCCGATCACAACCTTCATGGTCACCGACGATCCGACCCTGATCTCGTTCGTCGAAGACCTGACCAAGATCAACCAGGGCCGCGCGTTCTACACGAGCTTGGGGAAGCTCGGCCAGTTCCTGCTCGTCGATTACATCAAGAACCGCCGCCGCAGCGTGCGGTAAGCGCTCCCGGCGCGGCCTGGCGGCGGGAATCCCGAATAGCGCTTTGCCCTCCTTCGTCTTTTTTGATATGAGCAAGAGCGGGATTCGCGCTATGCTCGTTGGGGCACCTCCTGTGCAGGAACCACAACCGTGAGCAAATCATTCGACAACAACCCGTTGCCTCCGACCATGCCGGGCGGCGGCACGGGCATCAACCACGGCGGCACGGGGATCACTCCGGGCGGGCGCGGGTTGCGTTCGCACCTGATGGTCAATAAATCGCTCTCGGTGCCGATCCAGGACCTGACCGAAGACAAGCTGCTCTCCTTCGCGCCGCGCGCCGAAGTGGATGGCCGCAGCGTCCCCCGCCTGGGCAAGATTCCGTTGCTCGCGCGGCTGGGCACGGGCGGGATGAGCGCCGTGTACTACGGCATCCACCCGAACCTGAAGGTGGAAGTCGCGGTCAAGGTCCTGCCGCTCTCGATGGCCGAAAAGGACCCGGTGCTGATCGAACGCTTCTTCCGCGAAGCGCAGACGGCCGCCGCGGTGCGTTCGCCGCACCTCGTCCACGTCAGCGACGTCGACGAAGACAACGGCCTCTTCTACATCGTTATGGAGTACGTCACGGGCATCAGCGCGGCGCAGTTGATCAAGGACGCCGTGGCCTCCGGCAAGCCCGGAGTCACCGAAAACGACGCCTTGGACATCTGCATCGCCGCGGCCAAGGGCCTGGCCGCCGCGCATGCCGAAGGCATCGTTCACCGCGACGTGAAGCCCGCCAACATCATGCTGCCCAACCGCAAGGACGGGAAGCCCGGCCACGACTACAACCAGGCCAAGCTCGCCGACCTGGGCCTGGCGCGGCAGGAAAGTTCCGCGGGCCTGACGACGTCGTTCCAGGTGATGGGCACGCCGGGCTACATGGCGCCCGAGCAGGTGCAGGACGCCAAGAGCGCCGGCAAACCCGCCGACGTGTGGGGCATGGGCGCGACGTTGTACGCGCTGCTGGCCGGCCGCGCGCCCTTTACCGGACGGACCTCGATGGAAGTCCTGATGTACACCGTCGAGCAGCCGCACGCGCCGATCACCAGGATTCGCAACGACATCTCGCTGGAAACCGAGGCCGTGGTGGACCGCTGCCTGGCCAAGGACGCCGCCAAGCGCTTCCAGTCGGCCGACGACCTGCTCGAATCCCTGAAGGCCGCGCGCCCGAACCGCATCCCCACCGTGCGCAAGCTCGACTCCGAACGCCTGCGCGCGGCGGTCTCGAAGACCGTGATCATCCCCAAAAAGCCGGCGGCCAAGTCTTCGGCGCGCCTTTCGGTGGCCACGCCGCCGCCTTCGTCGAAAGAGATCAAGCCGCCCGAGATGAAGGAAGCCTCGTCCAAGTCCCGGTCCGGGCGGGCGTCGCAGAGTTCCAGCGCGCTGCCGACGACCATGGTGTCGCAGGCCGGTTCGCTCGAAGCGGACTGGAAGCACCGCGTCTACGAAGACTGGCCCGTCGCCGCGGGCGACATGCCGCGCCGCATGCAGGAGACCGCCGAGGCCACCGGCCTGCCGGAAAAGAAGTCCATCGCGCTGCCGGGCAACGTGAGCCTGGAGTTCGCGCTGCTGCCGGCGGCCAAGTTCGTCATGGGCAGCCCGCACGACGAAGACGGGCGCGACAAGGACGAACTGACCCACTACGTGCGGCTCACCAAGCCCTTCTACATGGGCATCTACCCCGTGACGCAGGCGCAGTACGAGGCCGTGACCGGGACGAACCCGAGCCGCTTCAAGGGCGAAACCGACAGCCCGCGCCGCCCGGTCGAACGCGTCTCGTGGAAGGAAATCCGCGAGAAGTTCCTGCCGGCGATCCAGCCGTTCGCGCCGCAGGGCTGGTTCTACCGCCTCCCGACGGAAGCCGAATGGGAGTACGCCTGCCGCGCGGGCAGCGCCGAAGCGTATTTCTTCGGGCCCAAGCTCAACAGCCGCCAGGCGCTCTTCAAGTGGGACAGTTCGCACCGCACGGGCGACACGTACATCATGAAGAAGCCGTCCACGAGCCGGCTTTCGTCGCTGCGCCCGGGCGAAGCCTGGCCGGAGACGCTCGAGGTCGGCGTCTTCCCGCCCAACGCGTTCGGCCTGTACGACATGCACGGCAACGTGTGGGAATGGTGCGAGGACTACTACCACCCCGATTTCTACCACCGCGAACCCGCCCTCGACCCGGTGAACACCGAGGAGAGCAATCTGCACGTCCTGCGCGGCGGGAGCTGGAATTACAGCGACAAGTACTGCCGCTCGGCCAAGCGGTATCAGAGCCAGCGGGACGCGCGCTTTTTCAACATCGGCTTCCGGCTGGTGCTGGTGCCGAAGAAGGACACCTGAACCCGCAGTCCAGCCAAGGGAGCACGCATGAGCGCAGCCGGTTTCGTGATCGAGGACCTGGTGGTCGGCACGGGCGCGTCGCCCAACGCGGGCGAGACCATCGTCGTCCATTACACCGGCTGGCTGACGAACGGCAAGAAGTTCGACAGCAGCGTGGACCGCAACGAACCGTTCTCTTTTCCCCTCGGCAAGGGCCGCGTGATCAAAGGCTGGGACCAGGGTTTTGCCGGCATGAAGATCGGCGGCAAGCGCAAGCTGACCATCCCGCCCGAGATGGGCTACGGCGCGAGCGGCGCCGGCGGCGTGATCCCCCCCAACGCCGTCCTGGTGTTTGAGGTGGAACTCCTGGGCATCCGGGGCCGGTAGGCGGTATCAACCGCCCGGGTCTGACAACATCACGACTCAGGTGAATGAATGAGTGGGATTTTCTGTTTATAGAAATTACTTCTTCCTTACTTCCATTGAGCGTGAGGCCGTTCATAAAGCAGTTGGTGGTGAAGGGCGGCTATGCCGCCTGCTGTGCGGAAAGGCTCTGCCTTTCCGCAGGCGCGCTCTAATATAGTCGAGGCTACGCCTCGACAAAGGCTCCAAATGTTCCGTATCTCAAACGACTCGCCCGCGCAATTCTTCACTTCGGTGGCGAAGGACCGGCTCCCTGTTTTTCAATCCGACAAGATCAAGTCGATCGCGTGCGCGGCTATAAGCGAAGCGCGAACATCTGGGGAGTTTCGTGTGTTCGCCTTCGTGCTCATGCCGGATCACCTCCACATCATCACCGATGGCAGGCGTAAACCTTCCGAGACCTTGCGCTACATCAACGGCATCATCAGCCGAAGGGTGCTTGGATACCTGAAAGAGCGGGGGTTCGAGTCGTCGCTGGCCAAGCTTCGGACGGAAGAGAAGCAGCGCAAGTACAAGCACTCCCTCTGGGAACAGCGCGTTCGGTACCTCCATCTGAATCCGGTGCGGGCGCGGCTATGTGATCGAGCGCGCGATTACCGCTGGTCGAGTGCCAGGCAGTGGGAGGAGATTCCAGATTTGGAAGAGCCTCTGTGCGTCGACAAAGAAGAGATTGCATGGAGGCGCAGGGCGTTAGGCGAGGCGTATCCTCGTTCATTGTGGGTCCTCGCTTCGGAAAGGCATAGCCTTTCCGCACAGCAGGCGGCGGAGCCGCACTGGGGAAACCATGGCTACTGGGAGAGGCTTGGGCAATTTTCAAACTTGATGACTTTGGCGAGAGCCATGCGCAACTTCCATCTTTTATGAGTCAACCGCTTAGCGATTCGTTCAGGAACCGCGCCGTCGTCTTCAGCGCCAGACCCAGTTCCGCGCCGCTTTCTTCGTCGGCGCTGATCCAGCCGTCGTAGCCAGTCTCGCGGATGGCCGCGAAGAGCGGCGCGAAGTCGATGGCGCCTTCGCCCAGCATGCGGAAGCGTTCGCCGTCGAAATCCTTCACGTGAAAGTTGTCGATCACGCCGCGGAAAGCGCGCACGATGCCCGCGAGGTCGCGCTCGCCGCCCTTGGCGAAGTGCGCGGTGTCCACGGTCAGCCCCACGGTCCCGGGCGCGGCGGCCTCGAAGAAGACCTCCGCGTCCGCGCGGGTCATCACGGGCTGGTCGGCGTGGTTGTGCAGCGAGAGCTTGGTGCCGGCGTCGAGGGCCTCGCGGCCGAGTTCCGAGAGCGACCGCGCGTTCGCGCGCAGCGTCTCCGCCGTCTGACCATCGCGCGGTTCCGAAAGGCACAGGATCACCAGCGCGGACTGCGTGGCGCCGGCAAAGCGGATGGTCCGGCGAAGGAGTTCGCGGCCGGCCTCGTCCAGCTTCGCACCCAGAATCAGCCCGCTCATCGCGCCGCGCATCTGCGGATACATCTCGAAAAAGCGTTTGGGTTCGTCCAGGTACGGGCGGTAATCGCCCTTCAGTTGCAGGCCGGCGAAGCCGTACTCGCGAAACTGCGCGAAGCACGCGCGGCGCGCGGCCTCGTCGCGGTTGGGGATCGAGAACGCGAGCTTCATGATTCCTCCACGCGCACGATGCCGCCGTCGTCCCAGGAGCGCACGATCGCGTCGTAAAGCGCCATCGTGTGCAGGCACTGGCGCGCGTTGGCCTCGGGCTGGCGCTTCTCGCGGATGGCGTTGGCGAACTCCTGAAGTTCCCCGAGAAAGCCCTGCTCGATGTTCGAGAAGTTCGCGCCGTTGGTCCAGTCGGGCTGGTGCAGCGCGAAAGGCTGGTCGCCGTTCAGCGCGAGCATGGTCGTCGAGTTGTCGATGTTCACGCGGATGCCGCCGCTGCCGATCACCATGACTTCCTCGCGAATGCGGCTGCGGGCCATCGCGGAACTGATCGCGAGCTGCCCGAGCGCGCCGTTGGCGAAGCGCAGGTTCGCCGCGATCGCTTCCGGGCCGGTCCCTGCGCGGAAGACTTCCACTTCCGCGACGTTGCCGAACAGGAAGGGGAGCAGGTCGAGGATGTGGCAGCCCCACTGCAGCAGGTAGCAGGAGCCCGACTTCGACGGATCGCGCTCGGCCGAGGGCCCCTTGGTGCGGAGCGCGGTCAGCAGGGAAGGCCGGCCGAACTCAGGGCTCTGGACGATCTTCTTCGCCTTCACGTACGCGGGCGCGAAGCGCTTCTTGTACGCGGTCATGAAAATCTTCCCGCTGCGTTCCGAAGCCTGGGCGATGCGGCGCGCGCCTTCCAGCGTGTCGCAGCCGGGTTTTTCGACGTAGACGGGATAGCCGAGGCCGAGGATTTCCGGCGCAAGCTTTTCGTGCAGCGTGCTGCCGATGCAGATCAGCACGCCGTCGGGCTTCTCCGCCTCGAGCATCCGGCGCGGGTCGGCGTAGGACTTGGCGATGCCGTAGCGCCCGGCGATCTCCCGCGCGCGGTTCTCGTCCAGGTCCGCGTTGGCGACGACGCGCGCGCCGTTCAGCAGCGGAAAGTTGGGGTACATGTTCTTCGACGCGTGCTGGCCCGCGCCGATCATGCAGAGTCTCAGGTCCGGCATGCGTCCTCCCGGTTCGGGTTACTGCTCGATCACGGTCTCGCGTTCGGCGCTGCTGAAGGCGACCAGCAGTTCGGCGGGGACCCCGCCCACGTTGATCGCCTGGTGCTTCAGGTTGCGCGGAATCAGGATCGCTTCGCCGGCCTTCATGCGCACCGTGGGCGCGCCTTCGACGATGTGTTCGATCTCGCCCGCCACGACATACAGCACTTCCTCGCAGTTGGGGTGGCGGTGCAGCGGATTGCGCCCGCCGGGCTCGACGACGGTGCTGCCGAGCGTGAGTTCGCGCGCGCCGTTGGCCGTCTTGCTGGCCAGCCAGTGGATGTCGCCCCAGGCGTATTTCTCCGCGGGGGCTTCGCCTTTGCGCATCGGGGCGATCTTCGGTTCGGTCATGGCATGGGCTCCTGGTGGTGGCTCGTCCTGAAAGGTTTTCACGCGCGAAGGGCCTTCACGTCGTCGAGGCGCACGGGCTTGCCTTCGCTCAGCAGCGCGGCTTCGTAGCATTCCATCACGGCCTTGGCTTCTTCCAGCGTGCCGATCTTCGGCGGAACATTTTCCAGCGCGCAGGCGACGAAGTGTTCGAGTTCCTGCACGAAGCCTTGCACGAAGATGGCCTTGTTGTAGAGCGTCGAGAGCGTGTGCTGGATGTCGTAGGTGACCGCCGCCGCCTCGTCGCTGCCCAGCGTGTAGTCGTGGCCGCGCCCGTAGTCGAACGGCGCGCCGGGCCGGAAGAGCGTCAGGCGCGTGTTGTTCTCGCAGAGCATGTGGCCCTTTTCGCAGACGAGTTCGTAGCGCTCCATCGAACTGGCGGCCGTGGCGCCCGCGGCGTCGTGCAGGCAGCCCATCGCGCCGCTGGGAAATTCCATGACGATGAACGCGCCGCCGTTCTTCGCGCGATGCACCGTCAGCGCGTCCGGCCGGCCCGCGACGTGGACGAAAAAGCTGAGCGGGTGGACGCCGTTGCCGAGCCAGTTCGTGCCGCGGCCTTCGGCCAGCACCTTCGGCCCGTCTTCGGGGAAGCCGAGCGGGAAGCGCCCGGAGACGGTGCGCAGCTTGCCGTAGTGCCCGGTCGCAAGCGCTTCCATCATCCGCCGCGTCGCCGGCATGAAGGCCTTCTTGAACCCGACGACCACCTGCTTGCCGCTGCGATCGCGCGCCGCGATCATCTTCTCGACGCCCGCGACGTCGGCGCTGGGCGGCTTCTCGAGCCAGACGTGCAGCCCGGCGTCGAGCGCCTCGGCCGCGAGGTCCGGGTGCTGCTTCGGGCCCACGGCGAGCACCACGGCCTCGGCTTCGCCGCGCGCGATCACTTCCTTGAGCGACGCGCAAGCCTGCCCGGCGCCGAAGTGCTTCGCGTATTTCTGCGCGCGCGCCAGGTCCAGGTCGCAGACCGCGACGACCTCGGCCGCGAGGTAGTCGAAGCATGGAAAGATGCTCCGGTACGCGTGGTTGCCGCAGCCGACCACGGCCACCTTCAGGCGGCGGACCTCCTCGTGCGCGAAAACGATGGCCATGTCCGTTTCCTATTCAAAGCGCGCGGGCTTGACCGGCTTGCCCGACGCGGCGGATGCCTTGATCGCTTCGTAAAACGCCAGCGACTTCACGGACTCCTCGATGCGGCTGGGGATCTGTTCGACGGGGCGTTTCCCCTGCAGGTGCGCGACGAACGCTTCGACTTCGGGGAAGAAGCCGGTCTCGACCAGCGAGTCCCCGCCGGCGGTGCAGAAGCGCGGCTCGTTGGTCTGCTTGTTCACCCCGTCGGCGTGGTAGCGCAGGAAAATCTGGTCCACGAGCTGAATCTGCTGGCCGGCCGCGCCGAAGATTTCCGCACGGTCGAGCGGCTGGCTCCACGAGCCGCGGCACGAGAACGCCAGCGAGCCCACCGCGCCGGAAGCGAAGCGCACGCTGATCGCGTAGTTGTCCATCGTCGGCGCAACCGCGAAGACCTCGTCCAGGTCGCCGGCGAGAAAGAGCGTCTGGTCGATGGGGTGGATGCAGAAATCGAGGAGGAACTCGGTGCGCGCGTTGCCGGGCAGGTTCTTGTACGGGCCGCTGGCGCGCACGATGCTCAGGTTCGAAAGCCCGCCGAATTCCGGCGACTGGATGATCGCGCGCGCCTTCGCCTGCGCGGGCGCGTAGCGGTACTTGAAGGCCGTCATGCACAGCTTGCCGGCCTTGCGCGCGGCCTGCGCGACGGCCCAGGCTTCCGTCGCCGTCGGCGCGGGCGGCTTTTCGGTGTAGACCGGGATGCCGCGCGCGAGCGCCTCCTTGGCCAGCTTCGCGTGCATCTCGGGCCCGATGCAGACCACCAGGCCGTCGGGCTTGGTCTCGTCGAGCATCTTCAGCGCGTCGCTGTACACGGCCTCGCCGCCGTGCCGCCGCGCGTTCTGCCTGGCCTTGGCTTCGTCCAGGTCGCAGACGCCGACTAGGCGCACCGGCAGGCGCGGAAAGCAGGGGAAGATGCGCTTGGTCGAAAGGCTTCCGCAGCCGATCACGGCCAGGCGGACCAGATTTTCTTCTTCGGGCGTTACGGCGCTCATGGGTTCTCCAATGGGGTGCGTGCGAAGCGCTTCAGCGCTGCGCGCAGGCTTCCAGGACGGCTTCCAGTTTCTGCCGCGCGTCGGCGAGCAAGCGCTCGACCTCCTCCGGCGGCGTACCTTTCAGTTCCAGTTCCACCACCACCCGCCCGGCGTAGCCGGCGGCGTCGAGCGCGCGCATGAACTCGCGCCAGGGCGAGACGCCCGTGCCGAAGGGCACCGAGCGGCCCTGCTCGTCGAGATCCTTGATGTGGACGAGGCGCACGAGGTCGCGAAAGCGTTCCAGCGCCGCGAACGCGTCCAGCCCCGCGGCCCAGTACTGCCCGGCCTCGAGCAGCACCCACGGGCGCGCGTCGCCGCAGGCTTCCAGCACAGCTTCGACCTGCTCCGCGGTCTCGATGCTCTGGCCTTTGTGGTTGGTGACGACGACTTCGACGCCCTTCGTCCGCGCGTGGCGCACGACCGGGGCGAGCCACGTGCCGGCGTCTTCGGGCTTGCCCGCGCCGTGCGCGACCACCTGCGGCACGCCGGCGGAGGCGGCCAGATCGACGGCCTTCAGGCCTTCCTCGACCTTGCCGGGCAGATGGAGCGCGCTCACGCGCACGCCGTGGCCGAGGAACGCGTTGGCCGGTTCGCCCGCGACCTCCGCCTTGGCGCTCGTCCAGGTGCAGAAGAGTTCCACGCCGGTGTAGCCCGCGCGCGCGGAGGCCTCGAGCAGTTCGTCGCGCGAGAGGGTGGGGAGGCAGCAGGCGCTGGTGGCAAGTTGGATCGGCACGGTGGCTCCTTTTTTAAGTTCGATTCGGGCTCAGGCCTGCGCGGCGCACGGGGCCAGCGCGATCTCTTTGCGCGGACCTTCGGCGAAGGCCTCGAAGAGCCGCGTGATCTGCCAGGCCTGTTCGAGCGTGCCCTTGGCGAGCGGGCGGCGGTCGAGGATCGCGCGCGCGAACTCGTTCACTTCGTTGTAGTAGCCGAGCAGGAAGAGGCCCTTGTTGTAAAGCTGCCCGAGCGAGAACTCGGGTTCCCAGCTCGCGGTGGCGTCCTCGGGCGAGCCGTGAAAGACGCTGGGCCGCGCGCCGTAGCCCTGGCCCTCGGGCGCGGGCGGCGAACGGTGGTAGCGCACGCGCAGGTTGTTCTCGACGACGGCGTGGTGCCCGCGTTCGCCGATCACCGTGGTCCGTTCGAGCCCGCCGTCGTACGCCTGGCCGTGGGTGAGCGCGAGGGTGACGAGTTCGCCGCCGGGGTAGCGCAGGTGCGCCACGCCGCCGCCGTTGCGCGCGCGGTCGTACCACAGGCTCTCGGGCATGCCGAAGAGGAAGACGATCAGCGAGGCCGGATGGCAGAGATGGTCGAGGAAGCTGATGGCCTCGCCGCTGCGTTCGCCGCGCAGGTACGCGCGCAGCACGCCGGCCTCGGGGATGTGCTGCGGATACTGCACCAGCGCCTGCGAGACCTTCCCGAAGTCCGGGCGCGCGATCAGGTCCTTCAGATGTTCGTTGGCGGGCATGAACATCTTCTTCAGGCCGCAGAGCACCTGGCGGTCCGCGGCTTTCGCGGCCTCGCGCAGCCGTTCGAGGTCCTCGCAGCAGCCCGCGGGCGGCTTCTCGATCCAGACGTGGCAGCCGGCGGCCAGGCCGTCGGCGGCGAGCTTCGGGTACATGGGTCGGCCCGCGGCGTCGTAGGGCGTGACGATAAAGAGCGCGTCCAACTGCTCCTTCTCGAGCATCTCGCGGTGGTTCGCGTACGCGCGCTCGGCGCCGAACTGTTGGGCGAAGGCCTGCGCGCGGGGCAGGTCCAGGTCGCAGGTCGCAACCAGGTTGACCGGCGCGAACTGAAAGACCGGGTAGACGTTGCGGAAGGCGTGCGAGCCGCAGCCGATGAACCCGGCGCGGATCTGCGGCTCGTCGCTCAAGCGTCCGTGAAAGTTGATGCGCATGGCTGCTCCTATTTCTTCCGGGCCTTGGCGCGCGGCGCGCGGCGCTTCGCGGGGGCTTCCGGGCGGGGCGGGGCGTAGAACATCGCCAGGAACGTCACCGGGCCGCCCTTGGGGTGCGGCGCGTGCGGGCGCGTCGAATCGAAATACAGGCTGTCGCCCGGCCCGAGGCTGAAGGTCTCGCTGCCGACGCGGTAATCCATCGCGCCTTCGAGCACGTACAGGAACTCCTCGCCCGGATGCTGGAAGGTCTTCTTCGGGTCGAACTCGCCGGGATGGACGGTGAGCAGGAAGGGTTCCATGGCCTTGTGCGTGCGCTGCGCGGCCAGCGACCAGTACGTATAGCCCGGTCCCGCGCCCGCGTTCAGCACCTTGGTGCGGCGGTCGGGCGTGATGTGCACGGTCGCGTGCGGATCGGCGCCCGCGCCGTTCGACCCGTTGCCGTTGGCGTGGAAGAAGACCGTGGGATCGACGTTCAGGGCTTCGGCCAGGCGCATCAGGGTTGCGATGGGCGGCGAGGCGCGCCCGTTCTCGATCTTGCTGAGGAACCCTTTGGTGTAGCCGGAGCGTTTGGCGACGTCTTCCAGACGCAGGCCGCGGCGCGTGCGCAGGTTGCGGATCAGGGGGCCCAGGGCGGCGGCGTCGGCCAAGCGGAATCTCCTAGCGGAAGGAGGAAACTTTTGTTTCCTTGAAGGAAACTTACACAGGAAACCGGCGAAGTCAACCACGCACCGCGGGTGAATTTGCAACCGCCGCAGCCTCATACGTTTGCGCGGTGGTTTTTGGGCCGAGAAACTTCCCAGGAACGCGTGCGGAAACGGCGGCGGCGGGCGCGCGGCGAATTCGCCTGTTTAATTGGCCGGTGGAAAGGTATAGCATGCGGTGGCCGCACGATGGCCGCACGTCGAATTTGGGAGGCTTTTCCGTATGTCGAGTGTTTTCGAGACGAATCTGCCCGGCCTGAAGCTGAAAGCGCGCGGCAAGGTTCGCGACGTCTACGATCTGGGCGACCAACTGCTGATCGTCAGCACCGACCGGCTGAGCGCCTTCGACGTGGTCCTGCCGACGCCGATCCCCGACAAGGGCTGCGTGCTGAACGGGCTCTCGCGCTTCTGGTTCAAGTTCCTGGGCGAGACGGTCAAGAACCACGTGATCACGTGCGACGTTCGCGAGATGGGCCACGGGCTGGCGCAGCACGCGGCGACGCTGGCCGGCCGCAGCATGCTCTGCCATAAGGCGCAGGTCTTTCCCATCGAATGCGTGGTCCGCGGCTACCTGATGGGTTCGGGCTGGAAGGAATACAACGACAAGAACGGCACCGTCTGCGGCATCCAGCTCCCGCGCGGCCTGAAGAACGGCGACAAGCTCCCCGAGGTCATCTTCACGCCCGCGACGAAGAACAACACCGGCCACGACGAGAACATCACCTACGACTTTGCCGTCGCGCGCCTGGTCGAACTGATGGCCCTGCCGCTCGAGACCGCCCGCGCCCACATGCAGAAGCTGAAAGAGCTGAGCATCGCGGTGTACACGAAGGCGTACGAGCACGCGCTCTCGCGCGGCATCATCATCGCCGACACCAAGCTCGAATTCGGCATCTTCCAGGACGGCATCATCCTCGTGGACGAGGTGCTGACGCCGGACAGTTCGCGCTTCTGGCCCAAGGACGCGTGGACGCCCGGCAAGGTGCAGCTCAGCTTCGACAAGCAGTTCGTCCGCGATTACCTGGAAGGCCTGGGCTGGAACAAGATGGCCCCGGGCCCCGAACTTCCCGAAAAGGTCGTGCAGAAGACGCGCGAGAAATACCTCGAGGCCTTCAAGCAGATCACGGGCCGGGATACGCTGGACGAGTGACGGGCCGTCTACTTCTTCTCGGCCTTCTCCAATTCGCTCTTTGCTTCCGTCTTCGCCGTCTTCTTGGCTTCGTCCGGCGCGGCGGCGGGCTTCTCTTCCTTCGGCAGCGGCAGCGGCAGCGGCTTGCTCTCCAGCGGCGGGAGCGGCAGAGGCGATTCGGTCTTGCCGTCGGTCGTCTTCGGCGCGGCGGGGAGCTTGGCCGCGTACGGTTCGGCCTTCTTGAGCACGAAGTAGTACGCCGGGTCGCCCGGGTGCTGTTCGACGATCCCGGTGATCAGCACGCGCTTGCCCATCAGCTCCGCGATCATCTTCTCCGCCGGCTCGCTCTTGCTGATGTAATACGTTTCGTTCAGCGCGTCCTTGATCTGCGCGCAGGCGTCCGGGCGGGCGGTCTTTTCGAGCACCCCGCGGATGCGTTCTTCCACGCCGTGCGCCGTGCCGGCCAGGATCGCCGCGAGCATGACCAGGGCCAGGAGCCTACCGCGCGTGCCGTTCATGGAATTCCTCCGGGCGTTTCCGTGTTCCTTTAGGACGGCTTCCGCTCCCGCTTGCGGGACGGCTTTCCGGACGATTCCGTGATGTCGCGCACCCAGCAGAGGCAGGTCATGCCGCTCGAAAACCCCAGCGAGTTCATCGCCAGCAGCGCGGCGTGTTCCAGGTCGTGCGGCGTCAGGCCCGCGTCGAGGCCCTTGCGCACGGCGGAATGGCTCGCGCCTTCCATCTTCGCGCCGAAGGCGAGGCCGAGTTTGACCAGGCGCTGTTCGCGGCGGCTGAGCGGCCCGGCCTTTTCCAGCGCGGCGCCGAAGCGTTCGTAGGCTTCCAGCACGGCGGGATAGCGTTCGCGGGCTTCCAGGTAGCGGCGCGGAATCTTGCGCGGGGCGGGGCGGGCCATGCGGGGGCCTCCAGGGGCTTGGGCGGTCACTTCCGGTGTTCGGTCCGGGCCTGCGCCGCGGCGGCCCGGTCGTCCAGCGCCGTAAGCGCCACCACCACGAAAAGCGTCAGGCTCGCGAAGGCCAGGAACCCGGCGCGCAGGCGGTTCATGCGCCGATGATACCGCGCCATGCGTTCGGGATCGAGCCCGTCTTCGAGCAGCGCGTGTACGCGCGAGGCGATGGACCCGTGGTGCCAGGAGTAGACGTCGCGAATGCCGCCGGAGCAGCGGGCCAGCTTTTCCAGCGCGTGCGCGAGCGGGAGCGGCGATCCGACGATCTCCGAGCTGGCCAGGTCGGCCTCGCGTTCCCACATGCGCATCAGCGCGCCGAAGAAGTAGCGCAGGTACAGCACGATCAGCGCCACGAAGACCGCGGCCTGCGCCAGCGGGTGGCTGAACGGCATGAAGCGCGCGAGCAGCGCGGAGAGCCCCGCGAGGAACAGCACCGCCGCGACGAGCATGTACAGGTGCCCGTGGCGGGCGTGCCCGAGTTCGTGCGCCACGACGGCCTCGCATTCTTCCGGCGTGAGCATGTCGGTCAGGCCCGGGCTGATCAGCACGTAGCGGAAGCGCGACCACGGCCCCAGCACGCAGGCGTTGGCCAGGCCGGAGCCCCGCGGGCCCCAGGCCATGATCGCGCGCACCTTCACGCCCGAGCGCGCCACCACGGCGTTCATGCGGTCCTTCAGTTCGCCCTCGGGCATCGGGCGGCAGCGGAAGAGCTTCAGGACCATCCAGGGCATCAGCACCACGGCGGAGAACAGGATCAGCAGAAAGCCGCCGACCAGCATCGGCGTGCCGGCGGGCCCGCCGGAATCCTGCGCGGTCTGGTTCAGCGCCGCGTTCAGGTCCACCACGCCGGACAGGTTCAGGGCGTCGTAGACGAGGTTGATCGCGAACCACGCGCAGAGGGGCATGAAGGTCATGCGCGCTTCCAGCGCCAGCCAGCGCCGGCGCGGGATCGCCCGGCCCAGCGAGGCCTGGAGCATGCGCCGCCGCGGCAGCCAGGAGAGCACCATCGCGCCGAGGAACGGGACCAGGTTCAGCGTCGTGCCCACCAGTTCGCTGCGGGCCAGCTTGTCCAGGGTCGCCTGCGCGAACAGGGCGTCCAGGCCCAGGGCCTCGGGCCAGAAGAGCATCAGCATCGTCCAGTCGAAGCGCCAGATCAACAGGACGTAGCCAAGCACCGCCAGGGCCTGCCCGAGCGCCTCGCCGCGGGCGTGGCGTTCCAGCGGATGCGCCGGGGCGGGGGCGCCGGCCGGGGCCGGCAGCCCGCCCGGATGGTGCCCGAAGCGCGTCGCCCACAGGTACCGCCGCGCGAGGGCCTCGTGGAAGAGCCAGACCGCCAGCCAGTAGCCGAGCACCGCGACGGCCGCGGCCGTGTAGCGTTCTTCCCCGGGCATGGGGACGTCGTGGGGGTAGGCTTGCGCGACGAGCTGCTGCACGGCCTGGAGGCCGATCAACGCCGCCATCAAGTCGAAGGGGATGCGCATGAAGGATCCGGGCCCGCGTCGCCGGACCTCACTTTAGGACGCGCGCGCGGTCCTGGCAAGAATCGGACGGCGGCGGTAACGTGGGCTTCAACCCCATTTCCGAAACGCATCCGGAGGACGCATGGCCACTACTCGAAGCAACCGACCCGCCGCGCTGGTGACGGGGGGCTCCCGGGGCATCGGCCGCGGCATCGCCGTGGAACTCGCCCGCGCCGGCTGGGACGTCGGGATCAACTACTCGTCCAACGCCGCCGCCGCGCAGGAGGCCATCCAGGAGGTCAAGGCGGCCGCCCCGGCCGTCCGCGCCGAGGCCGTGCAGGGCGACATCGCCACCACCGCGAGCCGCAAGTACCTCGTCGATTTCATGCTCCAAACCTTCGGGCGCCTGGACGCGCTGGTCAACAACGCCGGCGTGGCCCCCGAAAAGCGCGCCGACCTGCTGGAGACCGGCGAGGCCAGCTACGACCGCGTCATGGACATCAACCTGAAGGGACCCTTTTTTCTCACCCAGCTTGCCGCGCGCACCATGCTGGATCTGCGCAAGGCCGGCACGATCGAGCGCGGCTACATCGTGAACATCTCCTCGATCAGCGCCTACACGGCCTCCGTCAACCGCGGCGAATACTGCCTCAGCAAGGCCGGCATGAGCATGCTCACGGCGCTCTTTGCCGCCCGCCTGGCCCAGGAGGCCGTCGGGGTCTTCGAGGTCCGCCCGGGCGTGATCGCCACCGACATGACCGGGCCCGTAAAGGAGAAGTACGACAAGCTGATCGCCGAGGGGCTCTCGCCCATCCGCCGCTGGGGCACGCCGGAGGACATCGGGCGCTGCGTGGCCGCGATCCTGCGCGGAGACTTCCCGTTCAGCACGGGCCAGGTCTTCGACGTGGACGGGGGCTTCCACCTGCGCGTGCTGTAGGCCTTCGGCGGCGCATTCGGCGGCAAAAGGGAAGGGGCATGGCGTTCGCCATGCCCCTTTTTTGTGCTGCGCGATCGTGCTCGCCAAATAAGAAGGGCGCGGCTTGCGCCGCGCCCTTCCTTCGAGCCGGTAGAGATGGAAGCTTACCAAGCCACCTGGAAGTTCACGACCAGGCTGTCGTTGTCCACGCCGCGGAAGTGGCGGGGCGCGGTGGCCTGCGTGCGGCCCTGCAGGCTGGTGGTCGATCCGGCATCCGGGCTGTCCACCACATGGTAGTTGACCTGGATCTTGGCGTTGTTGCCCTTGATGTAGTAGTTGAAACCGCCGGTCCAGACGTCCGTGGCGAAGACGTCGGTCCTGCGGCGCGGATCGACGATGTCGGCGACCAGGATGTTCTCGAACTGTTCGTAGCGGAGCACGATTTCGAAGTTCTTCAGCCAGCCCGGCGCGCTGTCCTTCCACACGCTGTCGCTGATCTTGTAGCCCGTCGCGATGTAGAAGCCTTCGGCGCCGACCGGATTGCGGTAATCGGTCGCGACCGTGCCGCCGTTCGCGTAGCCCGTCGCGCCCCACGTGGCCACCGTGCCGGGACCCGGACGATCCTTGAACCAGGCGTATTCGCCCTTGATCCACCAGCCCTGCGCCGGGCCGCCGGGGGCATAGCTGATCCAGCCCTGGTACTTGCTCGCCCAGTTGCGCTGAACGCCCAGGCCGTCCGAAGTCGTCGCCGCGCCGGGGCCCTTGATGCCGCCGGCTTCGCCCTTCATGCCCATCTGGCCCGAGCCGCCGATTTCCAGGCTGCCCCAGGTCTCGTTCTTCCACAGCGGGCGGACGAGCAGGCGGAAGGTGAAGTCCTTGTCGTCGTTGTCGTCCACGCGGTTCTGGTAGTCGGCGCCGCGGGTGCCGAAGTAGTCGCCCGCGCCGTTGAAGACGCCGAGCCAGTACTGAAAGCGGTCGTCCCACCAGGTGCCGTGCGCGGTCAGGCCCAGGTCGCGCTTGTCGCCGAGCTGCCCGATCATCGAGCGTTCCACGAAGTCCAGCGCGGCGGAGGAGCGGATGCCTTCTTCGCCCAGGAACGGCTTGTACTGGCCGATCTGGAAGTCGTGGTGCGGGACCACGCCGTGGTAGTTGATGTAGGCGTCCTGGAACATGCGCAGGCCCGCGTTGTTGGCAGGGCTGCTAACGTCGCCGCTGTAGGTGGCCGTCACGCCCGTGCGCGAGAAGAGGCCGACGTTGGTCGGGAAGGCCGGCCGGCCCGCGGTCGGGCGCGCCGGGTCGATCATCACGACGCCGGTTACGTTCTC
>JAHCJK010000039.1 GCA_026184295.1 Planctomycetota bacterium | reverse complement strand
GTAGTTTGGGGTTTGGGGTTCGTAGTTCGCGGTGACCCTCGGGTCTTGGCTCAGTGGTTTTTGGATCTTGGATCTCGGATCTTTGGATCTTGGTTCTTACGTCTTTTGGTCTTCGAGTTTTCTCGGGACTGACAAAAAAAGGAGCACGCCATGCCTACCGCCGTCGAAAATCCCGGAGCCCTGGGCGGCCTGAACTTCGCCAACCCCGGCCAGAACAAGGGGCTCAACTTCACGAAGCCCGGGCAGACCAAGGGCCTCAACTTCACCCAGCCGGGGGCCGCGCAGGGCTTCGACCCGCAGCCCGAGCCGCCCGCGCCGAACGCGGTCGATCCGGCAAAGAAGCCGAAGGTCGGCGGCGTGTAACGCGCCGCGCGGCCCGCGCGCGGGCTCATGTGGGACAGGCGTCTCGCCTGTCCGCGGGCATGGATGTGAGATGGGTGCTTGTAGATTCGAGCCGTTGATGGGGTGCCACACCGCGAAGCGGTGTGCGGATGCGCCCGGCTGCCTCGACCGGCACACCGCTTCGCGGTGTGGCACCCACGGACGGCTTGAATCTACAAGCACCGTGCACGGTTTGGTGTCGCAAACTTCAGGCAGGCACCGCTCCTGCTCCCTTCGCTGCGGACAGGCGGGACGCCTGTCCCACAATCGGAACGGCGTTCATTCCGCCCACGCGGCCTGGATCGCGCCTACCACGGAGCCGGCGAGGTCGCGGGAGCCTTCCGGGGTGAAATGGACGTTTTCGCGCAACTGAATCTGGGCGAGTTTCGAGGCGGCGAAGGAACAGAGGTCGTGCGTGGGAATCTTCAGCGCGATCATGACTTCCTGCGCGGCGCGGTTGAAGGCGAGCACGTCGGCCGGGTGGCGCGGCGGGGAGAGCTTGCCTTCGGGGACCGGCGTGGTGGTGCACCAGATCACGCGGCGGCCGGCGGCGAGGAACGCGCGGCCGAGGACGCGCAGGTTTTCGGCGTAGGCGCCGGGCGGGACCTGGTGCTTGCCGTCGTCCATGATCTTGAGGTCGTGGAGACCGAAGTTGAAGTGGATGACGTCCCACGCGCCGGCGCCGACGATCTGCGGGAGCATTTCCACGCCGCGGTGGGTCGGCCCGCAGTTGAAGAGCGGACGGTGGACGTTGGCTTTGCCGCGGAGCAGTTCGCGCACCGGCAGCGTGTAGCCGATGGAGATCGAGTCGCCCACCAGCAGGACGCGCGGCAGCCCCGGCACGTCTTCCACCGGCAGCATCGCCGGATCGACCTTCTTTTCGCCGCCGGGTTCAGGGGTTTGGGTCATGGAATGCTCCGAGGGTTAGGCGACAGGACTCAGGACTCAGGACTCAGGACTCAGGATTTAGGATTCAGGAATTAGGATACAGGGAAGGAGCGGCTTCGCCGCCTTCTTTTAGCGCAGAACGCGGAAACCCAAATAAAAAGGCCGCGCGGCTGCGCGGGCCTTTTTCGAAGACGGCGGCGAAGCCGCTCCTTCCCTGACCCCTGAATCCTGACCCCTGCCGTTCCCTTTACTTCAAGGCCTTCAAAAACTCTCCGATCTTCCAGCGCCACTGCTGGCTCATCTCGGCGACCGGCGTATTCAGGCCCGCGCCCACCAGCGCGCCGGCGTCGGGGGAGGTGATGTTCTTGATGCCGGGGTATTCGGGGATCGCCTTCTTCAGCGCTTCGAGGAAGGCTTTGGCTTCCTCGACGGTCTTGGCCTTGCCCGCGTCGCTCTTCGCGGCCTCGAGCGCCAGTTCCAGGTTGTAGATGTACGTGTAGTCGGTGATCCCCTGCGCCATGTTCAGGTAGCCCGACTTGAAGAGGAAGCCGCCGGGGTACTTCGCGGGCGGGGCGCGCATGGCCAGTTCGGCGCAGCCGGTAAAGGGCGTGTAGTTTTCCGCTTCCACCGGGTAGCCGTCGGCGCTCGCGCCGCCGTCCGACGACCAGTGCCATTCCCAGCGGCCCACGGCGCCCATGCGCCAGGCGTAGAAGCCCCACGAGAGGCGGTCCTTGCCGGTGTTGTAGAACCACAGAATCTTTCCGGGCGAAGCCTTGGCCTTCTCGATCAGCTTGCGCGAGCCTTCGAAGGCGTGCACCGAGATGATGTCGTGGTGATCGACGAGCGTGGTGTAGTCCTTGCCGCTCTGCGCATCGCCCATCGGCGTGGTGAAGGTCTTCAACCCGCCGGCCTCGCGAATCCAGTCGGCGTAGGTGTTGGTGTGGACCAGATTGCGGTTCCAGGGATTGGGGACTTCGCGCGGTTCGTCCACGGTCTCGAAGGCCACCGGCACGCCCATCTTTTCCACGAACGCGGTGAACTTCTTGATGCCGTCCTGGTAGAGGCCCTTGAGCTGCGGCTTTTCCATCTCGCTGCCGGGGTTCTGGTCGATGTTCGCGCCCATGCCCAGGAAGCGCCGCCCGATCGTGCGCGCCATGCCCAGCGTGTTGCCCATCTGCATCTGTTCGGGGCGCCGGCCCATGCCGACTTCCTTGACGATCTCGTACATCATCGGGTCAAGGTTCACGTCCACGCTGCCGCCGTTGACGCCGGTCACCCCCGGACCGCCGACGCAGGTGGCGGTAAAGCCGACCTCGCGCATGAAGACATGCTGTTCCTTGATCAGCTTGCGGCGGTCGAAGCCCTGCGGGAACTGCCACGGACCGTAGTACATGCCGTAGCTGACGGGGATGTTGTCGTCGAGCTTGAAGGGATAGACTTCCAGTTCCACGGGCAGGGACTTCGCGCCGCCCTTCTCGGTCTTGACGCTCAGCGTGCCCTTGTACGTCCCGGGCTTGGCGTCGGCGGGGATTTCCAGCCACAGCCAGTAGGCCCAGGTCGTGCCGGGCTCGAAGCGGATCTTCGTCCACGGCAGCAGCGCCATCTCATCGACGCTCGTGTCGGCCACGCGGTAATTCTGGTAGTAGCGGCGCGCGTTCGAGGCCGGAATCGTGCCGGGGCCGGTCAGGTCGCTCAGTTCCAGGTCGCCGCTGCCCAGGTCGTCGAAGGCGGTGACGCAGACGCGCGCGACCTGGCGTTCGCCCGGAGCGCCCTTCAGGGCCAGCGCGGCGGTCTTGCGTTCTTCGGCGCTGGGCGCGGTCCAGGGGCGGATGTAGTTCGTGATCGACGGCACCCAGAGCGCGAAGGGCCCGTCGCCCTCGGCCTTTTTGGGCGCCTCGTGCGGATCGAAGTAGAGCGCGTTGTAGAAGACCTTGATGCGCTGCGCGCGCACGTCGTCGCAGAACTTCTTGAAGGCGGCCTCGTCCTTGGCGGGCACGATCACCAGCGCGGAGAGGCGGTGGTTGCTCACCGCGACGCTCAGCTTGCCGCCCGTGGCCTTGGCCTTGACGGTCTGTTCCGGCGCCACCGGCAGGACGTAATCGAGCCACAGCGCGTTCGGGCGGTTCGAATACTGCGTGTGCAGGTGCCGGTACAGGCCCTTTTCGCCGTAAAAGGCCTCGTCCGACCAGGCCTCGTCCACCAGCGTCTGGTCGCCGACCACGAGCTTGTAGGGCAGCTTGCTCTTGTCGTCGAGCACCTTGCCGGCGCTGAGCCAGACCCAGTAGTCGCCGTCGGGAACCTCGGCGTCGAACTGGAACGGACCCTTGGGGGACTGCACGCCGTCGCCGGTCAGCGGGTCGGGCCAGGCCTTGCCGGCCAGCGTCACGCCCTCGCCCGAGAGCCCGGGCTCGCCGGGGCCGACGGGCGTGAAGCCGTTCACCAGCGCGCCCCTGCCGCCGAAATCCCAGGCCTTCGCGCCTTCGGGCAGATCGACGTTGATCTTGGGGACCACCGCGTCCTCCTGCATGAGGCGCAGCTTGTCGATCCAGACCACCGTGTTGCCGCCCTTCTTGAACGGGGTGAAGAAGATCTTCACGCGCGTGATGCCGTTCATGTCGATGCGGTCCTTGGGCAGGATTTCGTGCCACTCCAGGCCGTCCTTTTTGGCGTTGCGCGCGGCGCGGTTGATGCGCCAGATCAGGGTGTTCTTGCCGACGTGGGTCTGGGTGTCCTCGAAGGTGCAGCGCGTCGCGTAGTTCTTGGCCTGGGCATCCCAGAGTTCCAGGCAGATGGTCAGCTTCTCCTCGCGTTCGGTGAAGACGTCCATCGCGAAGTAATCGAAGTTCGACCAGTTCTTGGCCTTCTCGCCGCGCAGTTCGAACGAGACCCAGCCGTCTTCGGGCTTGCCGACCATGCGCAGGCAGTTCTGCCCGGCGGTGACGCCGTTGTCCTGAACGACGTCGTACGCGCCGTTCTCGGCAAACTGCTTCACCAACTCCAGATCCGCGCCGTCTTCGAAGTCGAGGAGCAGGCGCACGTCCTTGCGTTCGGCCGCGAACCCCGACGCGGCGAAGCAGACGGCAAGCAGCAGGGCGAAGCGTGATGCGCGCGTCATCGGAATCTCCTGTTCGAATGGAAGCTGCGCGGGCGTTGCCTTCGTGAGCCAAGCCTCATACACCAGTCGGACGGCCGAAGGCCCGACTTATTTTGCCGGTGGGAGCTTTTCCAACCACAAGCGCCGTCAGTGCTTTACGGATGTATAGGCCACCTCCCGCGGATTGGATTTCTCGCTGTGCCAATCCCGGGCAGGCGAAGGCTACTTCCTTTCGACTTGATAATTTTCGTATTCCTGCGCGAGGCAGATTTCGGCGCGCTCGCGCCGGTCGTTGTCCTTGAAGCCGCCGATATCGAATCCGTGGATGCGCGGGCCCATCTTCTCGTCGATCAGGATCAGCACTTCGTGGTGCGTGAAATCGAAGTCCTTCTCCTCGTAGCGCAGTTCGTGCGGGTTCTCCACCACGCGCCCGCCGGCCTTCCTGGCCTGCTTGGCCTTGCCCGCGACATGTAGGAGCTTGATCACGTAACGCTCGCCTTCCTTCCCCGCCTTGGCTTCGACGTCGAAGACGATCAGCGGCTCGTGCGTCTCGCGGTCGCGCACGATCGAACCGAGGCTGAGGAAGAAGTTCTTCAGCGCCAGGTCCTTGAACTGCCGGCGTTCGTCGCCGCCGGACGGGCGGTAGCGCTTGGAACTCGCGTCCTGCGCCTGGCGGCTGATCTGCACCGGAAAAGTGAGCCGCCGGCCGTGCGCGGCCGGGTTGACGCCCGCGGCGAGCCCCAGGCCGCGTTCGACTTCCGAGACGTTCAGGCCCAGGATGTCGGAGGCGAAGGCCGTCAGGCCGTCGGGTGTGGCCTCGGGCAGCGCGGACGAGGACGCGGCCTTGTTCCGCCCCGAACGCGAGGCCGAACGACGCCCCGACTTGCTCGGCTTGTCCTCCTTTTCCGAATCGGCGGCGCGGTTGACGCCCGAGCGCGCCGCCGAAGCGTACGGCGAGGCCGCCGGCGCGGAGGCGTTCGAACGCATGGCCGGGTTGAGCCCCGAGCGGGTGGGAATCTTGTAGCCGGGCTTGTCGGGCGGCGGGCTGGTGGGATCGAAGAGGTCCGCCTCGGTCGCTTCGATGGCCTCTTCGGCCTCGGCCGCGAGCTGCGCCTCCTCGATCTCCTTCAGCGAACGCATGCGGTCGCTGTCGATCTTCAGCTTGCGCGTCTCGGTGACGCTGATCACGTCGTCCTCGTCCCCGGGGCGGGCCTTGGCCGGCGGCTCGGCCTCGAAACGAACCTCATACCCGTTCCGGCTCGCCTCGGGCTTGAACGTCCCGAAGCCCTTGATCGTGACCGACTCGTTGCGATCGATGGCCCCGCGCACGAGCGTGAAGAGTTCCGTCATCACCGCGCCGCAGACCGAACCCGCGATGCCCGTGCACTTGGAAAGATGCTGCGCCAGTTCCACTTGGTTCATGGAGGGACCCCTCGATTGCCGCGCGCGTTGGATGTGGTGGGATGGAAAACCCCAGACGACGTTTTCCAGGCACAGGCATAGGCGCTTGCGCCCCCCCTGTCAACGCTTCTAGACGCCTAAGATGACGTTCGCCCGATTTTACCCAGTGCACGCGTGCGCCCGCGTATAACATGGGTACATGGCACGGCTGCTCTTAAACGAACTGCAGTTCGAGCTTCTGGACCTTCTGGTCCGGGAAGGCGGGTTGTCCTTCGCGGCGCTCTTCGACCGCGCCCACGCGATCACCGGCGCGCCCGTGGCGGAGGTGCTCAAAGCCGCGCAGGCCCTGTACGACTTCTCGCTCGTGGACGTCGTCCGCACCGGCGCGGGCGCGCTGCCCGCGGCCGAAGGCGAGCCCGCGCGCTCCGTGGGCCGCTACGTCGAGAACCTGGACCCCGCCGAACTGCGCCGCTGCTACCGCCAGCTCGACGCGTACAACGCGGCCTCGTACCTGGCCGATACGCGCGGACAGGCCGACCCGTTCCGGTTCTCGGCTTCCTCGCTGGGCATCTCCGAACACCTGAACCCCGCCTACGCCGAACGTGCCGCTCAGCGGCCGCGCTCGCAAGGCGGGACGCCGCCGGGCGAACTCCCGCCGCCCGAAAGCCTCCCCACGCTGCCGCTGGAGTGACGAATCCGGTATAACCCCCGCATGCCCAAGCATGCGCCCACACCCGAGCGCGCCCTGCTGGACCTCTGCGCGCGCGTCTTCCAGAATCCCGCGCGGCTCGTGCAGGCCACCCACATGCCGCTCGACGGCGCCTTCGCGCTCGAACCGCACGCGCACCGCGATCTGCTTCAAATGGACGTGGCCGCCGGCTGCGCGGGCTACTGGCACCGCGCGGGCGGGCGCCTGGTCCCGCGGGCCGCGACGGCCGCGGTTTTTTACCCCGGCGTGGAACACGGCTACGCGATGCGCGCGGCGCATCCGGGCGCGGCCATTTACAGTTTCAAGCTGCGCGTCGAACGCGGCTGGCCGGCGCTCAAGCTGCGCCTCTTCCCCGCCTGCGTGCACGAACTGACCGGCGCCGAACCGCTGCTCCGGGCGCTCAAGCGCGTCGCGCGCGCCTCCATCGCGCCGGCGGGCCCATCGCCGCTCCTGGCGCTGGCCGTCGCCGAGGCGCTCTGCCTTTGGCCGCGCGAGGCCGCCGGGGCCGGCACGCCGCCTCGGGGTTCCGCGGGGGACGAGGACGCGCGCATCGAACGGGCGCTGGCGCTGATCGACGAGCGGCTCGCGCGACCGCCGGGGCTGGAGGAACTCGCGGAGGCCGTGCATCTTTCGCCGCGGCAGTTGGCGCGCGTCTTTGCCCGGGAACAGGGCTGTTCGCCGCATGCCTACGCGACGGCCCGCCGCGCCGCCCGCGCCAAGGAACTCCTTGCGCAGGGACGCCTGAACGTGACCGAGGTCGCCGAGGCGCTCGGGTTTCCCGAGATCCATACCTTCTCGCGCTGGTTCCGCCGCGAAGCCGGCGTCAGCCCCGCGCAATACCGCGAACGCCCCGGCCTGCTGTAGGCCTTCCGAATGTCTGTTTTTGCTAAGTCCTGAGTCCCATATCCCCAAAGCAATCCGCCCATCGGCAGGTCATACTGTGTCCACATTGGAACAGGAGACCCAGCCATGCAGCGCACGTTCGAGGAACAGGGGTTTGTGGTGCTGAAGGGCTTCTTCGACGCGCGCGTGATGAACGCGGTGCGTGCCGAGGCCGAGGCCATCGCCGAGCGCGTCGTACGGCGCTTCCACGCGGAAGGCGCGCTGCCCGAGACCTACGCGGACCTGCCGTTCGATCGGCGGCTCGTGCCCGTCTACCGGCAGCTCGGCCCGCACGCGCCGGCGCTCTTCAACCAGGAACTGCACACCGCCGGCTTCTTCGACTTCTTCTTTCACCCCGGGCTGCTGGACCTGGCCGAATCCTTCCTCGGGCACGAGGTCCGGCTGTACCCGAATTATTACCTGCGCCCCAAGATTCCCGGCGACGACGCCTTCCGCGTGCTGTGGCACCAGGACGCGGCCTACACCGACAGCTACAAGGCCGGCGGCGACGTGGACGTGCTGCGCACGGTCAACTGCTGGGCCAGCCTGGTGCCCGCGCGCCGCGCCAATGGCTGCATGCAGTTCATCCCCGGCACGCACCGCCTGGGCCTGGCGCCGTATACGAAGCAGAAGCACTACCTCGAGATCGACCGCGCGCATCTCGATCCGCATCTCCCGCGCGCCATCGACATCGAGACCGACCCCGGCGACGTGGTGCTCTTCCACAACATGCTCTTCCACCAGGGCCTGCCGAACCAGACCGAGACCATCCGCTGGAGCATCGACTGGCGCTACCAGGATGCGACGCAGCCCACGCTGCGCCCGTCGAACGGGCATCTCGCGCGCACCCGCGGCGACGAACGCGCCGTGCGCTCCGCGCAGGACTGGATCGCGCGCGCCTGCGCCTGATCTCCGCGTCTCTTTTTTGAAAGGACCGACGACGATGCTGAACGAATACGAGACGGCGTTCTTCCGGGACCAGGGCTACCTGAACCTCGGCCGCGTCCTCGACGACGCGCGCCTGGCCGAACTCCGCGCGCTCGCCGACGCGGAACTGGCCAAGGCGCAAAGCGACGCGCGGGGCTCGTGGGATCTGCTCGAAGCCCCCGCGGCCGGACGCGCCGCGGTCTTCCGGCTCTCGCGCGTGATGGCGCGGCACCCGGCCTTCCAGGCCGTCGCGCAGGACGAACGCGTGGCCGAGGCCGTGCGCGCGGCGGTCTCGCCCGACGCCGTGGTCTGCGTCAACCGGCACAACATGATGGTGGTCAAGGCGCCGCGCGTCGGCCGGCAGATCGACTGGCACCAGGACGGCGTCAACTGGGGCCACGCGCGCATGGTCTCGTTCATGGTCTTTCTCGACGACGCGGGCGTGGAGAACGGCTGCCTGGAAGTGATCCCCGGCGCGCACAAGCTTGGTCTGCTGCGCACGGTCAAGACGGCCGTCGGCGAAGGCATGGACGTGCACGATCCGCTTCAGGCCGCGCTGATCCGGCAGGCCGTGCCGCTGTGCGCGCGCGCGGGCGAAGGCTTGCTCTTCCACAGCGCGCTGCCGCACTTTTCGAAGGCGAACGCCTCGGAGCGTTACCGCCGCAACCTGACCTTCGCGTACGTCTCGGACGCCGACCGCGCGCTGCCTTCGGGCATGGCGCCGATCGAGGCCCTGCCGCTGGAGGCGGCGGAAGCGCGCGCGGGTTAGCCGTCGGCTTCCTTCAGCACCATGTCGATGCACAGGGCCGCGGCGAGCATCAACTGCACCTGCTTCACGTCCGTGATTCTGGCGCGGTCGATGTGGACGACGTAGTTGTCCGCGTTGGTGAAGAGTTCCTGCGCGAGGCCGGCCCACTTCTTGGTCACCTGGCCGATCTCGGCGCCGCTCTCGTCGGTGAACTTGAAGTTCCAGCCCTTCCAGTCGCCCTTCAGCGTCGCGATCTTGACCTCCTGCGTGTCGAGCACGTCGAAGCCGCCGCCCAGGGAAAAGATGTGCTGCCTGAAGTACCCGATCTCCACGTTCTGTTCGTCGAAGACGCGCACCTTGGAGCGGAAGAAGGTGAAGCTGCGCCGGATGCTCAGCAGCACCGTCTCGTCCGCGTCCATGATCTCGACGGTGAACGGGAGCATGTTCTTGTTCACCACCAGCTTCAGGAACTGCAGGAAGCCGCTGGCGCGTTCCACGGCGGTGCCGACGACCGTCCCGTCCGGCGAGAGGATGTCGTAGGCCTCGTGGAGTTTCAGGAACCCGACGTGCTCGCGCACGAGGAACGTGTCGAACTCGAAACTCATGGCGGCCTCCCTTGCCGTGGCGGAACGGGAAGGTTCTACCGCCCTTCGGGCGGAGGCGCCACCGCGCTCAGGCCTGGTTGATCGCGTCGATGAGGCGGCGCAGCTTGCCGTAGTTGCGGCGGTTGAACTTCAGCACCAGGCGCGGCAGCGAGCACAATTCCGGCTGGTCGGCTTCCTCGGGCAGCGCCCCGCGCTGTTCGATGGGACCCGAACCGGGCGCCAGCAGCGACGCGAATTCGGCGTTGAGCTTGTGCACCGCGGCCGTGGAAAGCGGCGAGACCATGCGCAGGACCAGCTTGTCGCGCACGAAGCGGCTCGAATGGTACCGCGCATAAAAGCGCGTGATCTCCTCGGCGGCCCACTGGATGTCGTCGGTGATCTTGAAGAGGCTCATGTCCTCCTCGCTGATCAGTCCCTTGCCCAGCAGGTGTTCGGCGACGTAGTCGGCCCATTCGCGCCAATAGGACCCGCCCGGCTTGTCGATGAAGACGACCGGGATCGGAGACGACTTGCCCGTCTGGATCAGCGTCATCGCCTCGAAGCCTTCGTCGTGGGTGCCGAAACCGCCGGGAAAGAGCGCGATGCCGCTCGCTTCCTTCACGAAGCAGAGCTTGCGCGTGAAGAAGTAGCGGAACTGGATGAGTTTCTTGTCGCCTTCGATCACCGGATTGGCGGACTGTTCAAACGGCAGGCGGATGTTGACCCCGAAACTCTTGTCGCGCCCCGCCCCGCCCTGCGCGGCCTGCATGATGCCAGGCCCCGCGCCCGTGATGACCATGTACCCGCGGCGGACCATCTCTTCCGAAAAGGCGTGCGCCTGCTTGAACTCGTCGGCTTCCGGCGGCGTGCGCGCGGACCCGAAGACCGAGACCTTGCGGATGTTCGCGTACGGCCGGAAGACCTTGAACGCGTAGCGCAGCTCGCGCATCGCGCTGGCGATGATCTTCAGTTCGCCGCGCGGAGCCCCGTCGCGGACCAGGCGCAGCGCGGTCTGGATCATGTCTTCGACCAGGTCGTCGTGCGGATGCACGCCCTGCATCGCGACCAATTCCTGGATCTTCATGTCCATCTCTTCGCGCGGCACCTGCGGCACGGTGATCTGCGGGGCCTGGCGCGCGGAATCGGCCGGCGGCGGCGCCGTGGGCGTCAGGCATTCGCCGTTGGGCGGGCCAAGCACCGAGGTGTTCGCCGGAAGCGGCGCGGCCGGCTGCGCGGACGACGAGGCGCGCCGCACCGAGGCTCGGGGCATGCGCGACGATTTGGATGGGACATGCGGTTTCGACATAGCGCTACCTTTGATGGATGGACGTTTTCACGAAATGAGCGGTGTGTCAGGCAGGTATGCACGGGATGGAAGGGAACGGCGGTTCATACGCATGTGCGTAACTATACCACACAGCCTTCGCGCCTCACCAGACACGAACGGAATCCGAAGGCACACGTGGAACGGAAACTGCCAGGGGTCAGGGGTCAGAGGACAGGGGTCAGGGATCAGGGAACGGCCTACGAACAAAACGAAGCATCGCGCCGCGTCGCCTCGCGCCGCGCCCACCCGCGCGCAACTCCCCTCTCCCTCGAAGGGAGAGGGGTCGGGGGTGAGGGTGCAGAGGTGCCCCCTGCGCAGCCACTAGCCCTGCGACTACCCCGCCAGCGCCGGCACCGCATGCCCCGCGGCCTGCATCGCGCCGACGACGATCTCCACGGTCTCGGGCATGCCGAACTTGTCGGTGTTCACCACCAGGTCCCAGTCGCTCGGCGCGTCCTGCTCGTGCTTGAAGTACGACCGCATGTACGCCTCGCGCTCGCGGCGCTTCTCCTCCACCAGCCGCCGCGCGTCCTCGAGATTCATCGAACGCTCGCGGGCCACGCGCAGGGCGCAGATTTCAGGCGAACCGGTGATGCGCACGCGGAAGGCGCGGCGCTCGGCCAGGACCAGGTACCCGCCGCGCCCGACGACCACGCCGCCTTGGTGGGCGATGCCGTGCAGCACGCGCGTGAGATGCATCAGGTACATCCCGCGGTCGGCGTGGCGGCCGTTGGAGAGCGCGTAGATCCAGTCGTCGATCCAGCCGCCGACATGCTGGTCGAGATGCTCGACTTCCTCGGGCGCGACGCCCGCGGCTTTGACGACCTCGTCGAGAATCTCGTGGTCCCAGCAGCGGACGTGCAGGCGCTGCGCCAGTTGCCGCGCGACTTCGTCGGCGCCGGCGCCAAAATCGCGCGAGATCGTGACCGTGGGTCCGCCGGGATGCGCGCCGTCTTCGTGCGATGCCGCCGGCCGGCTGCAGGCCAGCGCCCGCAGCATCTTCAAACCAATATGCATGGGTGCACCTCCACTGGGCTCCCATCGAACGGGAGCGGTACACCCCTCCTCTAAGAAGAAGTATACCCGATCGGCAAGCAGCGCGTTCGATTCGCGCAAAGTTGCCCGACGTGCATGTCCCGGCGCCGGCTCTTTATGATTCCGCGCGGTTCTGTTGACGCACTCACGCTCTCGCACGATAGTGATTGCATGACCTCCGCGGGCTTACCAGGAGTTTGCGACGTGGAACCTTCCTCGCGCTTCCGCCGGTTCGGGCTCCTCGCGCCGCTGCTGCTGGCGCTCGCCGCCGGCTGCGGCAAGGCGAAGATGACCGCGCCGAACGAGGTCATCGAGCCCGTCTCGCGCGTCAACGAACTCCCCTGGCACCTCAAAGCCAACGCGCCGGCCCAGCCGCCCGCCGAAGGCGAAGAACCCGCCGCCGACTGGTTCAAGGAACTCAGCGTCGAACTGGAGATGCTGCCCGGCGACGCCGCGGGCTTGAAGGACGCGATCGACCAGCGCCGCGGCCCGGCGTACCAGGCCGGACAGGCGCTGATCAAGGACGTCCAGTCCGGCGTGGAAGGCCAGCGCAGGAACGACGCCCTCTGGAGCATCCTCTCGATCCAGCTCGGCGGCAGCAAGGCCCAGCGCAACGGCGTCCCCGACCTGCTGATCGAACTCGGCCTGACCAAGCTCTACGCCCGCCGCCCGCAGATCATCTTCGAAAACGTGACGCTCGAGCAGGCCCTTCAGCGCCTGGCCGAACAGGGCGGGCTGCGCCTGGCGCCCTACCGCACGCTGAACCCGATCCTGAATTATGAAAAGGACAACGTGAGCGTGATCGAGGCGATCGACGGCGTGCTGAACGTGCACGGCTTCGACCGCCGCATCACCGGGGCGTACGTGCAGATCCGGCTGCGCCCGGAGCAGTTCAAGTCGCGGCAGGAGTTCGTCGAGAACGCGGTCGCCTCGGTGCTGAACTACGGCAAGGGCCTGGACCGCAACCTCGCCGCGCTGATCCCCCTGATGCGCTCCCGCGAAGAAGAGCCCAAGGAAAAGGACAAGGAAAAGAAGGCCAAGGATCCCGCGCCCGGCCCCGCGGTTCCCGCGCCTCAGCCCGCGGAAGAACCGAAACCGTAAAGGCCGTTCCACCCGGGAGAATCCGATGCGCCCGAACGTGATCGCCGCCCGTCCTGGCTGTTACGGCAAGTTCAAGTCCGAGGCCTTCCGCCACCTGGCCGAGATCGGCATCCGCCACGTGGAACTCGGTTCGCCCGCGGAGTCCGAATGGCCCGCCCTGCGCGCGGACCTTGAAAAGCACGGCCTCGCCGCCACCAGCGTCGGCCACGGCATCGACCTCTCCAAGCCCGAATCCGTCGCTTCCTTCGAACACACCGCGCGCTGCGCCCGGGCCTTCGGTTCGCGGATCATCTTCCTGAGCGTCAAGACCGGCGGGCTGCCGCTGCCCGAGGCCGGCGCGATCGTGCGCGGCTTCGGGGAGATCGCGCGCGCGCACGCGGCCACCATCGCGCTGGAGACCCATCCGGACCTGGTCACCAACGGGGACGTGGGCGTCGCGACGATGAAGGGCGTCAACCATCCGTACGTGAAGCTGAACTACGACAGCGCGAACCTGTACTACTACAACCAGGGCATCGACGGGATCGCGGAACTCAAGAAGTTCCTGCCCTGGCTGGGCGCCGTGCACTTAAAGGAGACCGACGGCGGGTACAAGACCTGGTACTTCCCCGGCCTGGGCGAAGGGCGCGGGATCGTGAACTTCCCCGAAATCTTCCGCATCTGCCACGAGATCGGCTTCTACGGGCCGTTCACGCTCGAGATCGAAGGCTGCGAAGGCGAAGACCTGACGCAGGCCCAGGTGCTCGAACGCATGGCCAACACCGCGCAGTACCTCCGCCGCATCGGCGCGCTGTAGCCGCAAACAAAGAAGCCGCGCTCACGCGCGGCGCCTTCTCCGATTCCTGCTCCCCGGGTACAACCATCCAGAAACAAAAAGGGCGAGCCTTGCGGCTCGCCCTTTTGCGCATCCGGTTCAGCTGTTGCTTAGAACTTCAGCACCCAGCTCATGGTGAAGGTATCGTTCGTGTTGCGGAACGGCGTGCCGTTCGGACCGGCGCCGCTGCTCGTGCGGTAACCCGGCGCGATGTGCCCGCCGACCTTCTCGACTTCGTCGTGGCGGAACTCGAAGCGGACGTGCAGCGGGTTGCTGAGCGCCCAATCCACCGTAGCCGTCGCCGACCACATCTTGGCGCTGGGGTTGATGTTGTCGGTGGCCGGATCGCCCGTCGGACCACCCGTCGCACCGTCGAGGTCCCAGAAGTATTCGTAGCGGCCCGCGACGTACCAGTTCTTCAGGAAGTCGTACTTCACGTAACCCGCGATGCCGTAGAAGACGCCGTCATCATAAGTCACGCGGCCGGTGTTGTTGAAGGTGCTGACGTTGTAGCGCGATTCGCCGTTCTGGCGGTTGCCGTAGGTCGCATCCACCGCGAAGGCGAACTTTTCCCAGGGGGTGAAGGTGACGTTCGAGTTCACCAAGTACAGCCAATCACCCTTGTAGCGGGTCGAGCCGCTGTCGACGTCCGTCGAGCGGTTGTCGTCCTGCGACGCGCCGACGTTCACGATCCAGGTCACCCACTTCGAAGGAGCCCAGTTCGTCTGGAACATGAACGCCTTGCCGGAGTTCGCGTCCAGGCCGGGGTCGCCCTGGAAGAGGTCGTTGACGATGAAGCCGGTCGTGGTGAAGTTGTCGAACCACTTGTAGTCCACGCTCAGGCCCGTGTGGGTGAACGGAATCGCGCGCTCGAAGTTGAAAGCGCGGGTCACGTTCCAGTTGTCGGCGCCTTCGATGACTTCGAAGCCGAAGGGCGTGACGAACTTGCCGAGGCGGAAGTGGACGCCGTTGCCGATGTCCGCGATGTAGTCGATGTACGCCTGCTCAAGCCCGGTGTTCACGGTGCCCGCGCCGGAGTTCAGCGAGGTGAACGTGTAGCCGGCGTTGACCGGATCGCGTCCCAGATTCCAGTCGATGCGGAAACCGGCCTGGCCCTTTTCCTGCGCCGTGCCGTCCAGGAAGAAATCCACCTGGCTGACCTGGAAGCTGTTGAAATTACCGCCGCCGAAGGTGCGGAAATCGGGGCTGTTCGGGTTCGTGCCGTTGTGGGTGTGCGGCGTGTTGAAGCTGTACTGGTACTGAATGTCGAGCGAGCCGCCGAACTTGATCGCGCGGTCGAAGATTTCAGGGTCGTGAAAAATCTTGTCCGACGCGGTCTTGCTCGCGATCGCCTTGTTGATCTGCATGTGGATGTCGGGCTTCGCCGCGCTGTAGGCTTCCGCCTGCTTCAGCTTGCCCTTCAGGTTGCCGATTTCCTTTTCCTGCGAAGCCATCTTCTCTTCCATGGCCCGCATGCGCGCGAGAACCTGCTTCATCTCTTCCGCGCTGGTGGATTCGGCACGCACCGCCGAGCTGCACACGACCGCGAGGCCCGCGCTCAGCAACAGCACTTTCCCAAATCGATCAACCGTCATTCTGACCCCCTCCTCCGCTGCAAATCGCAGCACGATGCCTTGACACCCTAATTAGTCGGTCGAGCCGTAACTGAATGCTAACGTTAGCAGCATTCAACGTACCAAAAGTACACAACTGTATGGAGCTCCGAAAAATCTAGGCACTTGTGAGCCAATGTCAACGATAAAGCCTTTGAAATGACCCAATTTCTCCGAAATTCGATCTGCTAATCCATGCGGCTGAAACAAATTACATGGCCTCATCCCTTGGTGCGTTAGTACATTTTTGAGCACCCCGATCAGGATTTGGGCATCGATTTCGGTCACGACTTAATGTGCATATGCCTTAGGGTGCTGGATTATGCGTTTAGTGCGTTATTCGAAAGCCTTTCAACGATCCGTCCGCCGGTTCGTAGGCCTTCTGCATCTCCTCTATATTGCGGCCCATCTGGCGCTCCAGCGCGGCGAGCCAGGCTTCGAGCGTGGGCTTCGCGCCCTCCGCAAGAATCTCGACGCGCCCGTCGGAGAGGTTCCGCACCCAGCCGGCGATGCCGCGGGCGAGCGCCAGGTCGGTCACGGTCGCGCGCATGCCCACGCCCTGCACGCGGCCGCTCAAGTACACGTGTATGCGCGCGTTCTCGCTCATCGTTCTCCTCGCCGTGGTTGCTTCGCGCCGGTATAACCCGGGCTCCGCCGCTCGCAAGCCGACCCACCTCGAGGCCGCATGGCATACCTGTATGTCCTAGGCGCGGTGCTCTGCTGGGCGTCCTTCCCGGCCGCCGCCGCGATCGGCGTGGACGAACTGACCCCGGCGCAGGCGCTGGCGCTCACCTTTACCGTCACGACGGCGCTGCTGTGGCTGCTGCAACGATGGAGCGGCTCGCGCGGACTGCCGCACCCGCTCTCGCGGCGCACGTTCGCCTGGGCGCTGTGGGGCTTCCTGGGCTTTCACCTCGCGTACTTCTACGCGATCGACTGGGCCACCCGCTGGCAGGCGCGCGTCGAGACCGTCCTGATCGTGGACCTCTGGCCGCTCGGCATCGTGCTCTTCGCCTGGCCGATGCTGAAGCAGCCGTTCCGCTGGGCCATCGCGGCCGCCGCGCTGCTGGGGCTGGCGGGGACGGTGGCCGTTGTCTGGCAGGGCAAGCCGATGACGGTCGCGCGCGAAGCGTCCGCCGCCTACGCACTGGGGCTCGTCTGCGCGGTAAGCTGGTCCAGCTACAGCGTGAGCGTGCGCAAGCACGGCGGCGGCCCGGGCGACCTGCTCGCCGCGACGGGCGCCACCGCGCTGGCCGGCTGGCTCCTGTGGGGAGCGCTCGGCCCGCACGCCTGGCCGTCCTCGAAAGGCTTCCTCGCCGCGCTCTTTATCGGGCTCTTTCCGTGCGGCCTGGCCTTCGCGCTCTGGGACAAGGGCGTCCGCGGCGGGGACATGCAGCGCATCGGCCTCCTGACCTTCCTCACGCCGCCGCTGGCGCTGATCGCGCTGAGCCTCGTGACGGGCGAAGCGATCACCGTCTGGTCGTGGACGGGCCTGGGTCTCATCTTGTTGGCGTCGGCCGTGGGGCGGATCGGAGCGCAGCGCGATTGACGATTTTCATGGAGGTTTTCTAGTTCGCTGGTTCGCTGGTTTTCTCGTTCTCTGGTCTTTGGTTCTTTGCCGTTGGACGTTCTTAGCGTCTTGGCGCGAACCCCGCCGTTCGTCACCCGCACTTGTCTGCGCCCGCTTCCCTCGTAAGGTGAAGGCACTTCGCCAACCACGCTTCCTGGAGATTCGCATGTCCGAGACGACGATTCCCGCGCGCATCCTGATGGGGCCCGGGCCGAGCAACGTGCACGCGCGCGTCTACCAGGCGCTGACCTCGCCCACGCTGGGCCACATGGACCCCGTCTACTTCAAGCTCATGGACGAGACCCAGGTCCTGCTGCGGGAAGTCTTCCAGACCAAAAACGCGCTGACGCTCGCGCTGCCCGTCACCGGCATGGGCGCGATGGAGACCTGCCTCGTCAACCTGGTCGAACCCGGCGACGAAGTGCTCGTATGCGTCGGCGGCGTCTTCAGCGGGCGCATGCCCGAGATCGCCGAACGCTACGGCGCGAAGGTGACCAAGCTCACGATTCCCTGGGGCCAGCCGGCCCAGCCGGCGCAGATCGCCGAGGCGTTGAAAAAGCAGCCCGCGAAACTGGTGGCGCTCGTCCACGGCGAGACCAGCACCGGCGTGATGCAGACGGGGCTGCCCGAGATCGCCCGGATCTGCCACGACCACGGCGCGCTGCTGCTCGTCGATACCGTCGCCAGCCTGGGCGGCACGGTTTTCAAGGCCGACGCATGGGACATCGACGCGGTCTACACGGGCTCGCAGAAGTGCCTCAGCGTTCCGCCGGGCATCTCGCCGGTGACCTTCGGCAAGCGCGCGGAAGAGAAGCTCGCCAAGCGCAAGACCAAGGTCGCGAGCTGGTACATGGACCTGACCCTGATCCGGAAGTACTGGAACGAGGAACGCGTCTACCACCACACCGGCCCGGTGAACATGACCTACGCGCTGCTGGAAGGCCTGAAGCTGATCCGCGAGGAAGGCCTGGACGCGCGCGTCGCCCGCCACGCCAAGGCCGCCAAGGCGCTGCACGCCGGCCTGGAAGCGATGGGCCTGGAACTTTTCGTGAAGAACCCCGCCGACCGCCTGCCGACGCTGACCACGGTGCTGATCCCCGCCGGCGCGGACGACGTGAAGGTGCGCAAGACGCTGCTGGAGCAGCACAGCCTGGAGATCGGCGGCGGCCTGGGCGACTTAAAAGGTAAAGGCTGGCGCGTGGGCCTGATGGGCGAAGGCGCGAAGCCCAACCACGTCCTGGTCTTCCTCTCGGCCCTGGGCGGCATCCTGAAGGCGCAAGGCGCGTCCGGCGTGAAGCCCGGCGCCGGCGTCGAAGCCGCGGCGGCCGTGCTCAATGGCTGAGCGGCGGGGGTTTGGGGTTCTGGGTTTGTAGTTCGTAGTTCTTGGTTCTTGGTTCGCGGTTCGTTCGTGGTTCGGCGTTCGTAGTTGCTTGAAGCCGCTTGCCATGGGTCGCGGGCGTTCGCGACCCGTGCCCGGCCGCGCGCCAACCTCGTAGGAACCCACCGCTTCTCTTCGGTTCCGGGCGTGCGGCAGGCTTCAAGCGAACCATCGACGGCTCTTCCGCGCGGCACGGGTCGAAAACGGCTTCGACCCATGGCACCCCCCTGAACGGATCGAACCTACAAGCACCCCCCGGCTCCATGCTTCTCGAAAACACCAGAGCCGCTGGCTCACGCCATCATGGCCCTCATGCCTCATGGCGACGCACGGGTCGGAGCAAGATGGCAAGGCAGGCAGGCAAGCGAGGCAGACAGGCCGCGCAAAAGGGATCGCCAAAAGGCAGCACGGCGGTTTACAGTTCGTCGAGCAGTTTCTGTTCCGGCCGGCCTTCAAAGCTGCCGCCCATGGCCTTGAACTTCTTCAGGTCCAAATCCTGCACGCGCACGGTGGTCTCGTGGCGCAGCGGGGTCAGCATCGAGTCGCCCCAGCTTTCCATCTGGGCGGCCTCTTCGGGCGACAGCGTCTCGTTCCACGGCGGGAGCTGCTTGTTGATGATCGGCTCGGGCACCTTCGCGGGCTCGCCGAAGTTGCGCAGCGCCCCGCCGGCCTCCAGGCTTTCGGCAAAGCCGTTCGCCTTCTCCCAGGCGGCCAGCGCGCGCTTGCAGTCGTCGGCGCGGGCGCGGTGTTCGAGCGCATGGGGGCCGCGCAGCAGGTTGACGCATTCGTGCGGGTCGGCGGCGAGGTCGTAGAGTTCCTCCCAGCCGTCCTGCAGGAAATAGTGGTACTTCCACGTCCCGCGCCGCAACGCCAGCCAGCGGTGCGGCGGGAGTCCATGTTCGACGACCACTTCCTCCCGCGGTTCGGCCAGGCCGCCGCCGGGCCTGCCGAGCAGCGAACTGCCCGCCAGCGGGCACGGGCCGGGGTACGGCGCTTCGGCCAGTTCCAGCGCGGTGGGCATGATGTCGAGCAGCGTGACGAACTCGCCGCTAACCCGGCCGGCTTCGACGCGTCCGGGCATGCGCATCAGGAAGGGGATGTTCGAGGCCCCCTGGTACGGGTTGCTCTTCTGGACCATGTTGTGGTCGCCGAGCATCTCGCCGTGGTCGGCGACGAAGAGCACCAGCGTCTCGCCGGACATGCCCAGTTCGTCGAGCGTATGCAGGATGCGCCCGACGCCTTTATCGACGAGGCTCGCGCAGGCGTAATACGCGGCCTTGATCTTGCGGCGGCGTTCGGGCGGCGCGTTCCAGCAGCCGTCGTAGCGCGCCTGCCCTCGGCAGGCCGGCGGGAGCGACTCGATCGGCCGGTCGTAGTTCACCGGGAGCGGCAGCGAGCCGGGATCGTACAGGTTCGCGAAGCTCTCCGGCGGGTTGAACGGCGGATGCGGATGAATCCACGAGGTCCAGCAGAAGAACGGGCGTTCCGGCTGGACGCGGCGGTGGCGGCGCAGGAACTCCACGGTGCGGTCGGCGACCCAGGTGCTGGCGTGGTGTTCTTCCGGCAACGGGGAGACCTGCGGCATGTGGTAGAGGATGTTGCGGACGCCGTGCGCCTGGCGCAGGTGCCCCCAGCCGTGTTCGTTGAGGTAGCGCAGGTAGTCGTCGTCCTCGCGGAAGGCGGGGGTTTCCTCCTGCAATTCCATCCGGTGGAAGCCGTGGTGGTTGCGCATCGGCTTCCAGTGCATCTTGCCGATCGCGCGGGTGTGGTACCCGCGATGGCCGAGAAGCTGCGGCAGCGTGTAGAGCAGCGGCTCGGGGTTGGGGATGTTGTTGGCGTAGCGCCCGGTCTGCGCGCAGCGCTGGCCCATCAGCGTCGCATGGCGCGCGGCGATGCAGACGGGCACCGGCGTGTAGCCGTGGGCGAAGCGCGTGCCTTCGGCGGCCATGCGGTCCAGGCCCGGCGTCTGGATGTGCGGATTGCCCGCGCAGCCCATGGCATCGGCGCGGAACTGGTCGGCCATCATCAGCAGGATATTGGGATGTTTTGGCATGCCTCCGTCATAGCGCGGAGGCGCTGCGAATGCACCTGAAACCCGGTCAGCCGGAAAAGGCCGAGAGCGCGAGCCAGATCGTGATGCCCATCACGGCGGCGACGGTCGTCATCACCGAGGATCAACCTGCCACGCGCATCCTGCAAAATCTTACATAAAGACCTGCAACGGGTTGTACGAAGCCCCCGCGATTTCGTTTCATCCATGTCATTTGAAGGACTTTTGGGACCGTCCGTATTACTTTGGTGACCGTATTCGCATCGGAGAGGATCCCTTTATGAAATGGCTCGGATGGCTCTGCGCCGTGGCGGCGCTGACCGCGAACTTGGGCGCGGCGGAGACGCCCCCCGCGGCGCCCGGCGCGGTGCAGCGCATCCCCTGGTCGAAGGCGCTGCAGGAGCGTTCGCCGCACTTCACCATCATCACCAACACGAACAAAGAGCTGGCGAAGCAGATGTCGCAGGCGCTGGAGCAGCAGTTCGCCGATTTCGTGCGCCGCTTCGCGATTCGCAACGAACCCAAGGCGCCGCTGCCGGTCAAGGTCTTCGCCGAGCGCGCGGAGTTCAAGAAGTACAGCGCGGAGCACGGGCTGCCCGACCCCGAGCGCGTCGCGGGGTACTATTCGCCGACCGAGAAGGAGATCGTGCTCTTCTGGTCCGACGACACCGAAGACGTACTGAACACGCTTTACCACGAGACCACGCACTACTTCGTGGACCTGTACATGCCCAAGGCCGACGCGCCGATCTGGATGAACGAGGGCCTGGCCGTCTACTTCGAGACCGCGCAGTTCAAGAACGGCAAGCTCGAGACCGGGCAGATTCCCTACGGGCGGCTGCTGGACCTGCAGGAGGCGCTGAAGGCCCACAAGAACCACAAGCTCTCGCGGCTGCTGAACATGGATCAGTACGGCGAGATGGGCTACAACCTGCTCGCGTATGCCGAAGGCTGGTCGCTGGTCTACTTCTTCGCCAATTACCAGAACGGGCGGCATGCGCAGCGCTTCGGCTTCTACATGGACGAACTGCGCAAGGGCCGCAAGCCGCTCGAGGCCTTCAAGAACGCCTTCCAGGTCAGCCCCGACGACATCGAGCCGATCTGGAAGGACTTCGTCCTCAAGCTGAAGCCGGACGGCCCGCGCGCGTGGTTCGAGAAGGCGCAGGCGCTGCACTACGCCGACAAGGGCGACGAAGCGATCGCGGCCTGCGACGAGGCGCTCAAGCTCGACCCGAAGTTCAGCAAGGCGCTGCAGCTTAAAGGCGTGCAACTGTACTTCCTGGACAAGATGCCCGCGGCCCTCGAAGCGCTTACCGCCGCCGTCGCCTTTCCCGACGCGCAGGCCCGCACCTGGATGTACCTCGCGCGCACGCACGAAGACCTGAGCCGCCACGGAAACGCGAAGGGTTCGGAGCCCGAGGCCGAGAAGGCCTACCTCAAGGCGATCCAGCTCCGCCCGGACTACGCCGAGGCCCTGGGGCTGCTCGCCTGGCTGTACGCCACCGCGCGCGACCCGAAGCTCAACAAGGTCAAGGACGGCATCGCGCTCGCGCAGCGCGCCGTCGAACTGGACCCCACCGCCGAGGTGCTCGACACGCTGGCCGAGTGCTACCACCAGAACAAGGAACACGAGAAGGCCATCGAGACGATCAAGAAGGCCCTGGCGCTCAAGCCGACCGACAAGGAATACTACCTCGCGCAACTGGGCAAGTTCATGGAGGCCGCGGGCAAGATTCCGCCGGCCAAATGAAAATGACCGGGCAGCCGCCCGGGCGGTTGATATCCTGAAGACCGCATGAGCGACCCCGCGACGGATGCGCCCGCGCTGGAACACCCCGACCGTCCGCCCGCGTGGCGCGGCTGGCTGCTCTGCGCGGCGCTGCTGCCGGTCAGCTTCAACATCGGCTACTACCTTCACCCGAAAAAGTTCGCCTTCTACGTCGCGCCGCTGGACCTGCTCGTCGGACCCCTCGTGCTCTACCTGCTCTACCGGCTGCTCCGCGGCGGCCTGAAAGACTGGCTCCCGCCGCTCGGCAACCTCTTCTGGGCCGGGATCGCGCTGGCCTCGATCGCCTGGTCCGAACCGCGCGCCCTGGGCGAATGGGCCAAGTCCGCCGTGGGCCAGACGGCGCTCGTCGCGCTGGCCGCGGTGTGGGTCTTCCGGCACCTCGCGCCGGACACGGCCTGGCTACGCCGCGCCGCGCTGGTGCTGGGCGCCGCGACGGGCGCATGCGCCTTTTACGCGCTTTACCAGTACGTCCAGCCCGAAGGCCTGCCGCTCCCGACGCTCCAGACCGGGCGGTTCTACGGCGGCGGCGTGACGAACGTGCGCCTGGCCGGCTGGTTCGACTACCGCGGGCAGTTCGCGGCGCAACTGGCGATGGTGATCCCCGCGTGCGCGGCCTTCGCGGTTTTCGAAAAAGACGCCGCCGTGCGCGTGGGCGCGGGCGCGCTCGCGGCGCTGGGCCTGTGCGTCTGCATGTTCGGCGGCGGCGTGCTGGCGGCGTGCGCGGGCACGCTGGCCGTGGCCGCGCTGCTGATCACGCTCACCTCGGCGCGCCCGCTCTCCGCCGCGGCCGTCGCGAGCGCCCTCGTGGTCGTGCTCGTCGTCGTGCTCCCGCGGCTCCCGCGCGACAACCCGCGCGTCCTGCTGCGCACGCTCAGCCTGTACACGCCCGCCGATGCGGAAGGCGACCCCGTGCCCACCGCGCGCCTGCGGCGCTACCAGGCGGCGCTGAACTCCGTGAGCGACGGGAACGCCTGGCTGGCCGGCGCGGGCGCGGGGAAGTACCAGGCGACCGTGAACCGCTACTACGGCTCGGCCTACCCCAAGCCCGGCGCGAACACCGACGACGAAGCCGCCTTCGACGTCAACGCGAACGAACCGACCTACGGCCTGCTCGAGACCACCGGCGTGGAACTGGGCGCGCTGGGCCTGATCGGCCTCGCGCTGCTCTACGCCACCTGGATGGCGGCGGCCGTCGCGGGGTACGTGCGCGCGCCCGAGGACGACGACGCCGCCCGGGCCCTCGCGCTGGCCTCGGCCGGAGCGTGCGTGGGCGCCGCCGTCTTTTCCATCTTCGGCAGCCCGATGGTGCGCGGCTGCGCGGGAACGTTCGCGTTCTTTATGGGCGTGGCGCTGTACCTGAATGCACGTGCGCAGCTAAAAGAGCCGCGCGCGGGCGCTTAAAGATCTCATATACGTTCCTTTCGGCCGTCCGTTTCGCAAGCCGTCGAGAGGGTGGCCCATGATCCGCTGCGAGAACCTGACCCGGTATTTCGGCAGTTTCGTCGCGCTGGACCGGCTCACGCTCGAAATCCCGCAAGGCTCGGTGTGCGCCATGGTCGGGCCCAACGGCGCGGGCAAAAGCACCACCATGAAGATGCTCACCACGCTGCTGGCGCCTTCGCGCGGCCGAGCGTGGATCGGCGGGCGCGACATCGTCCAGGATCGCGTGGGCGTGCGGCAGTTGATCGGGTACCTGCCCGAGAGCTTTCAACTGTACGAAGACATGAGCGTCGAACGTTACCTGCAGTTTTTCGCGCGCGCGTACAACCTGGACAACGCGCTGGCCGGCGAACGCGTGGGCGACTACCTGGAACGCCTGGGCCTGACCGAGAAGCGCCACGCGCGCGTGGGCACGCTCTCGCGCGGCATGCGCCAGCGGCTGGGCGTGGCCAAGAGTTTCCTGCACGATCCGCAGGTGGTGTTTCTCGACGAGCCCGCGAGCGGGCTGGACCCGGTGGCGCGCGGGGAGTTGCGCGACTTCCTGAAGTTCCAGCAGCACCTGGGCAAGACGGTGGTGGTCAGTTCTCATGTGCTGAAAGAGCTGGCCGATTTCTGCGACCACATCGCCATCATCCAGCACGGCCGGCTGATGGAATTCGGGCCGCTGGCGGGCTCCGGGGGCGTGCTGGCGCGCTACACGGGCGTTTCGGCCGGCGGGCGGCGCTACACGCTGCGCGTCGCACGCGACGCGGTGCGGCTGGAGGAGTTTCTTCAGGCGCTTGGCGGCGTGAGCAATCTCGAACGCCGCGACGCGACTCTGGCCTTCGATTTCGACGGCGACGAGGAAGCCGCCGCGCGCGTGCTGGCGCAGGTGACGGCCGCGGGCTACCTGGTCACGCGCTTCATGCCCGAGGAAGCCGACCTGGAAGCCGTGTACCGCAAGGCCAGCGCCGGGGGCCGCGCCGAATGAGCGAAGCCGAAGCGCCCCTGCCGGCCGCCGCCGCCGCGCCCTTGGCGCGTGCGCAGTCCGACGAACCGCTGCCGGTGGAGGCCGACCACACGCTGCTGCACCACCTCGGGCTGCCATTTTATTACCGCCACACGCCCGGCCCGTTGCTGCGGCGCGGGATTTTCTGGTTTTCCTTCCTCGGCTTTATCCTGCTGCTGATCTTCAACGTGATCGCGATGCCCTTTCCCAAAGACTCCATCCTGTACACGCTCCGCGCCATGATCTACGGGCGCGTGCCGCCGTACCAAACGTTCGAAGAAGCCTCGGCAGCGCTCGCCAGCCAATGTTTTGCCATCGCGACGGTCTTGTCCTGCATCGTCGCGCCGCTCTATTCTTGCTTCTCGCTGAGCAACGAACGGGTGCTGGGCACGATGGAGTTTCTGCGCCTGGCGCCGCTTTCGTCCACCGGCATCGTGATGGGCAAGGCCTTCGCCACGACGTACGTGGTCCACCTGATCTCGGCCGCGCTGATCTGTTTTGGCATTCCGCTGGGCCTTCTCGGCCTGGCCCCGCCCGAGCATGTGGCCTACGCCGCCACCTGCATCGTGTTCCATGCCGCGGCGATGTCGGCCCTGGGCGCGTACTTGGCGACGCAGACCATGGTCTTCCGCGGCTTCGGCTCCGTGGGCCTGTCGCTTGCGATCGGATTCTGCGCGCAGGTGCTGCCGGTCGCCTGCGTCCGGGAAGGCCGCGAAGGCGGCTTCGCGGCGCTGCTTTCGCCCTGGAGCACCTTGGATCTGCTCTTCTGGCGCAATGGCTACGTTTCTCCTGTCGAATTGTTCCATTCCAGCACCTGCGCCTTCGTCTACGCCTTGGCGGCGCAGGGCGTGCTCTTCGCCTGCCTGATCCATGCGGCCAGCCGCAAACTGGATGCGCCGGAAAACACCGCGCTTCGCCACCGGGATTATGCGTTGCTGTTGGGCATGATCGTGCTGGCCGCGCTCGGGGTGGCCCTGAACTTCGACCGCAAGGACCCGCCGTACCTGGCGGGCAAACTGTGGGAACTCGGCGCCCTCGTGCTGCTCTTCGGCGGCTTTGGGGTGTGCCTCCTGGCCCTGATCGATCATCCCTTCCGCCGCGAACGGCTGCTTACCGATGCCTGCGAACGGCTGGCCGGCCGCGATGACCTCCGCGCCGGCCGGCGTCTGGGCCACGCGGCCTTTTGTGTCCTTATGGCGGCGGTAAACGGCATCGCCCTTCTGCTTTTCCTGAACATGAGCGGCGCGCTGGCGCGGGTCGAGACCCTGCTGACCGTGGCCGTCTCGGTCTTGGTGCTTTTCGTCGTCCTGGGCGCGGCGCTGCTGATCGAAGCGAGCGCGCTGCGCTTCCAGACCTTTCTCGCGCAGGCCGCCACGGCGGCGGTTGCGCTGGCGATTCTGGCCGGCGTCACCGCGGTGCCGATCGTCCATTCAGGCATGGTCTACAGCGACTGGCATTCCTGCGCGTATTATTCCGAAGCCTATTACCAATACGAGATCAACAAGAAGCGCGGCCTGAACTTTCGGAATTACGATCCCACAAGCCAGTTTAATCGAATGCGGCAGACCGACGAATATGCCGAGTACGTGAAGGACCTGCCCGACCTGGCCGCCGTGCGCCGGCAGCGCGAGCTTTACGCCAAGGCGCCCATCGCCCTGATGTGGAAATACGCTCCGATGGCGGTGCTGGCGTATCCGGCCGTCTTCGCGCTGACGCTGCTGCTGATCCTCTGGTTCCGCGGCCGTTCGTACCGGCGCCTGATCGAGGAGGCGCGGCGCTCGCTCCAGCGGTCTTCCGGCGACGGTTCGCCCGCCTAGGCTACTCGGCTTCGCGGAAGCGGTGCGCGATGGGGATGCGCCGGCCCATGCCGAAGGCCTTGGACGAGACCTTCAGCCCCGGCGCGGCCTGGCGGCGCTTGTATTCGTTGAAATCGACCAGCCGCAGCACGCGCTTGACCGTCTCGAACTCGAAACCGAGCGCCACGATCTGCTCCATGCTCTTGCGGTCCTCGATGTACGCCTTCAGGATGCCGTCGAGCGTCTCGTAGGGCGGCAGCGCGTCCGAGTCCTTCTGGTCCGGGCGCAGTTCGGCGGAGGGTTCCCGCGTGATGCTGTGCGTGGGGATCGGCGGGCGCAGGTCGGTCTTGGTGTTCAGGTGCTTGGAGAGCTGGTAGACGGTCGTCTTGTACAGGTCGCTGATCGCCGCGAGGCCGCCGCACATGTCGCCGTAGAGCGTGCAGTAGCCCGTCGCGATCTCCGACTTGTTGCCGGTGGTCAGGAGCAGGTGCCCGAACTTGTTCGAGAGCGCCATCAGCACCACGCCGCGGATGCGCGCCTGCAGGTTCTCCTCGGTGGTGTCCTCGGGGCGCCCGGCGAAGACCGGCGCGAGAATCTCCTTGAGCGTGCTGAAGGGCTTCTCGATCGGGACGATGTGGAACTCGATGCCCAGGCGTTCGGCCAGGTCGCGCGCGTCGGTCATGCTGTCGGCGGAACTGTAGCGGCTCGGCATCGCGACGCCGATCACGTTGTCCGAACCGAAGGCCTCGGCCGCCAGGCTGGCCGTCAGCGCCGAGTCGATGCCGCCCGAGAGGCCGATCACGCCGCCTTCGAAGCCGCACTTGTTGCCGTAGTCGCGCATGCCCATCACCAGGGCCTTGCGCAGTTCCTCTTCCTCGGGCAGCCGCGGCGAGACCTGCCCGTAGCTGTTCTCGATGTCCACGATGGTGACGCCTTCGTCGAAGGCATGCCCGCGCGCGATCAGCTTGCCCTGTTCGTTGAAAGCCATCGAGCGGCCGTCGAAGAGCAGTTCGTCGTTGCCGCCCACCTGGTTGACGTAGAGCATCTGGCGGCGGTACTTGCGGCAGAGGCTCGAGAGCATCGCTTCCTTGACCGACTGCTTGCCCATGCAGTACGGCGAAGCCGAGAGGTTGACGATGATGTCCGCGCCGAGGTTGACCACGTCTTCGACGGGGTCCTTGGCGTACATGCGGTGCTGCCAGAAATCCTTGTCGTTCCAGACATCCTCGCAGATCGTCAGGCCCCAGCGCAGCCCGCGAAATTCCACGACCGTCGGCTTCTCGGCCGCCTCGAAGTAGCGCGCCTCGTCGAAGACGTCGTACGTGGGCAGCAGGCACTTGCGCCCGACCGCCAGCACGTCCCCGTCCACGATCATCGCGCAGGAGTTGTAGAGCAGGTTGCCGACGCCGTCGAAGCGCCGCGTCACGCAGCCGACGATGGCGGGCAGGCCCTTCAGCGCCTTCTTCAGGCGGTCGAGCGCGCGGTCCTGGGCGTCGAGGAAGGACTGCTTTTCCAGCAGGTCGCGCGGCGGGTAGCCGGTGAGCGAGAGTTCGCCGAAGATGGTCAGGCCCGCGCCTTCGGCCCGCGCGTTGATGGCCGTGCGGACCATCTTTTCAACGGTGCCGTTGAAGTCGCCGATCGTCGGATTGATCTGAGCCAAGGCCACTTTCATGGGCATTTTTCCATGAAGCCTGGGAGGACCGGCACGGTGAAACGAAGTCTAGAGCGTGGAGGCTTGGTACGAAAGCGCAAAGGTCCCGAATCCGCGCCGATCTACTTCTTCTTCGCCTCGGTCCCCTTGGCCGGCGGCGGCATCAGCCGCGCCGCCGTGCGCAGCGACCGTTCCACGCGCGAGAGCACTTCCTCGGCGGGTTCGAAGTGCACGCCGCGAGAGAGCATCCCCGCGCGCGCCTGTTCGGCCGCCGCGGGGTCGCGGATGGCGCAGGCGTCTTCCACGATCGTCAGGCTCTGCCCGAAGTTCCGCATCGCGCAGGCGGTGTAGAAGAGGTCCTGTTCGAAGACCGCGCCGTACGCGATCGTTTCCTCCGGCTGGAAGTTGCGCAGGATTTCCGGGAAGGCCGGGTTCGAATACAGGTCGAAAGTCGTCTTTTCGAGCACCAGTTGCCCGCCGCGCTGCCGCAGTTCGGTCATGTTCGGCCACGGGCGGCGCTGGCCGCTGGGCGGAATCACCGACGGCCCGCGCGTGTAGGTCTCGAAGATCTTCATCCGACCCGGGCTGCGGTCCAGGCCGTGCGGCGGAAGCTGGAACTGGGCGAACTCCGGATCGTTGGGCGCGTGCAGGTCCACGACGGCGAGCACCACCAGCCCCTGCTTCGAAGCCAGCGAGGCCAGATCGCGAATCTTCGAACGCACCTGGCTGGCGTTGGGCGCCAGCATGGGGCCTTTGGCGCCGAAGAAGTCTTCCAGCGTGTTGAAATCGAGAAAGAGGTACGGGACGGAGGACGTGGCGGGCATGACGTTCCCCCTTCAGGCCGAGGGCGAAGGCGAAAACGGGAAGCCGAAGCTTCCCGTTTTGCGCCCGAGGTAAGAACCGCGGTCAGAGTTCCTTGCGTTCGGTGATCACCTTATCGACGAGCTTGTACTTCAGGGCCTCGTCGGCGGTGAGCCAGAAATCGCGGTTGGAGTCGGCCATCACCTTGTCGGCGTTGGAACCGATTTCTTCGGCGACGATCTCGGCGTACTTCTTGCGCGTGCGCAGGATTTCGTTGGCCGTGATCTCCATGTCGCTCGCCTGGCCGAAGGCCTGGGTCGAGGGCTGGTGCAGCAGGAAGCGCGAGTGCGGCAGCGTAAAGCGCTTGCCCTTGTCGCCGCCCAGGTAGATCAGGACGCCGGCCGAAGCGCAGATGCCGGCGCAGAGCGTCTTGATCGGGCACGAAATGAATTTCATCGTGTTGTAGATGCCGAAGCCGCCGTCGGCCGAGCCGCCGGGCGAGTTGACCACCACCAGGATTTCGGCCTTGGGGTCCTTGTATTCGAGGTAGTACAGGCGCGACGTGACCGACTCGTACATCTTGTCGTTCACCGGCCCGTTGACCAGGACCGTGCGGGCCTCGAGCAGCTTCTGCCCCAGGTTGTCGCTGCCCTTGTCCTTGGCCTTCTCTTCGTCCTCGGCCAGGTGTTCGTCGGGGCGGGTCGAATCGATTTTGCTCACGCTCGGCTCCTTGAGAATGGGGCTCGTCTGCTTCCACGGGCGATTCTAGGCCCCCGCGTGCCCACCGCAAGCTAGCTTCACGGAGTTCTCGATCCGTTGGGCAGGTTTCCGATTGAGCCCCCTCACGAGGACCCGTAAGGTGGGGCGTAAGCGCGCTTGAGCTTATATAGAGGAGACGTCCGATGCCCACGCCGCAGTTCGCCCGGATCGACCCGCAGGCCGTCGTCACCGTCCGCCGCGTCTGCGCGCAGGCGGAGATCGGCGCCGCGATCCAGCAGGCCTGCGGCATTCTCGGGCCCAAGATCGCCAGCGGCGAAATCCTCATGGCCGGTCCGCCGTTCGCGCGTTACCTCGCGTTCAGCGCCGAGCGCGTGGAGATGGACATCGGCGCGCCGGTCGCGAAGGCCGTCTCGTCACAGGGCGAGATACAAGCGGGCGAACTCCCCGGCGGCCGCGCCGTGACGTACCTCCACACCGGCCCATACGAAAGCCTGCACGAGGCCTGGCGCGGCGTCGAAGCGTGGATCAAAGAGCAGGGCCTGAGCGGCACCGCCGCGCCGTGGGAAGTGTACCTCACCGATCCCAGCAAAGAGCCGGACGCCGCGAAGTACCAGACGCAGATCGTCTGGCCGGTGGCGTAACGGCCGCGCCTTGCCGAACCGCCGCCAAGGTGTACACCTGATTCCGCCGTATCCGAAGCCTTCTTCGAAAAAAGGAGCTGCCCCATGATGCGCGCACGCTGGAGTGCCTCTCTGCTGGTCTGCGTGGTGGCGCTGAGCGTGCGCGCCGAGGAGAAGAAGCCGGCCACGCCGCCGCCGGCAGCCGCGGGGCCCAAGGCCACCGTACCCGTCCAGAAGGATCCGAAGCGCCACGAAGGGTTCCTGCCCGTCGCCAAGGCGGGCAACATCGACCTGCTCTTCCTGGGCGATTCGATCACCGACGGCTGGCGCAGCGGCGGCAAGGCCGTTTGGACGAAGGCGTTCGCGCCGCTGAAGGCGGCCAACTTCGGGATCAGCGGCGACCGCACCGAGCACGTGCTGTGGCGCTGCCAGAACGGCGAACTGGAAGGCTATCAGGCCAAGCTGACCGTGATCATGATCGGCACGAACAACCGCGACAAGGCCGAGGACGTCGCGGCCGGCATCGCGGCGATCATCAAGGAAGTGGAACAGCACCAGCCCGCCTCGAAGATCCTGCTGCTCGCGATCTTCCCCCGCGGCGCGACCAGCAAGGATCCCCTTCGCGTCAAGAACGAGGACGTGAACAAGCTCATCGCCAAATTCGACGACGGCAAGAAGATCAAGTACCTCGATATCAACGCCAAGTTCCTGGCCGCCGACGGCACGCTGGGCAAGGACATCATGCCCGACCTGCTGCACCCCAACGCCAAGGGCTACCAGATCTGGGCCGACGCGATCCTGCCCACGGTCCAGGCGATGTTGGCCGGCAAGTAACAGCTTCCTTTTATGGGCAGGCGGGCCGAGGAACAGCCTGCCATGCCGCCGATTGCTTGTCCTCAGAAATAGTATATACTAACGTATATACGGGAGGATTTATGGACACCGCCAAACTCTTTCGCAACGGGCAAAGCCAGGCCGTGCGGCTTCCCAAGAGCTATCGCATGAAAGGCCGCCAGGTGCGCATCAAGCGCGTCGGTCAGGCCGTGGTCCTGTATCCCATGGGCAAGGAGTGGGAGGTCTTTGAAGAAGGCTTGCGCCACTTCAGCGAGGACTTCCTGGCGGACCGGGCGCAGCCTAAGCGCGTTCAAAAACGCAAGCGAGCCTTTGGCGCGTGACCTACCTGCTCGACACGGATACCTGCATCCATGTCATCCGGAAAAAGCCGCCCGCGCTCCTGAATCGCCTGCGCGCACATCCTCCGGGGCGTCTGGCGCTGTCCGCCATCACCGTGGCCGAACTTCGCTTCGGCGCGGAGAAGAGCCGTTTCGCTCGCATGAATCACGAAGCGATCGACCTGTTCCTGGCCCCCTTCGAATTGCCTGCGTTCGATGTGCGAGCGGCCCAGGTGTACGGGCGCATCCGCGCGGAACTGGAACGGAAAGGGACGCCCATCGGCCCGCACGATCTGCTGATCGCGGCGCATGCGCTCAGTATCTCGGCCGTGCTCGTGACCAACAACGTCCGGGAATTCCGCCAGGTCCCCGGCTTGCGGCACGAATCCTGGGCCTGAACGCTCGAAGCGGTCTTACCGCACGGCCTCGAACTCCCGCGCGACCACCCAGTCCGGGCGCGGGTTCTCGACGGGCTTCGGTTTGTTGGCCAGGTCGTTGTACGCGACGATGAAGGTCTTGCGCGGCAGCGGCGACATGTTGTGCCCCGAACCGTGCACGAGGTTGCAGTCGAAAAAGAGCACGTCGCCGGGTTCGCCCGTGATGTGGCGGATGTCGTCCTCGCGGACGCGTTCCTTCAGCGTCGGCACGTCCAGGCACCACTGCTTGTAGCTCGTCGTCACGGTGTCGGCGTAGTGTTCCTGCCGCCCCCATGTGTGCGAGCCCGCCACGACCATCAGGCAGCCGTTGTTGATCGTCGCGCGGTCGAGCAGCACCATCACGGAGATCAGCTTCGGTTCGACGCCGTCCCACATCCAATAGCCGTAGTCCTGGTGCCAGAGCCATACGGTGCCTTCGAAGGCGTCTTTCACGTTGATCTTGCTGTGCCAGACGTACACGTCGTTGCCGGTGAGTTCGCGGACGGGGCCCAGGATTTCCGGATGGCGCGCCAGCGCGCGGTAGCGCGGGGCGTACCGGTCCGCGCCGTAGACCTGCCGCACCGCGCCGGACTTCTCGCGTTCGCGGTGCATCCGGTCGGCGGCCTCGTCGCCGTTCAGCAGCGCCGGAACGTCGGCGTTCAGCCCGGCGATCTCCTGCGGCGAAAGCAGCCCGCGCACCAGGCGGTATCCGTTCTTCCTGAACTCGGCGTACTCCGCGTCGCTCCACGGCATGGTCGGTCTCCTGGCAGGGGGTTGATGTTCTTCCTTCGACGACGCAGGGGAATCTACCCGCCGCCGGGGGCCCCCGGCCATATCGCAGGTCTGCCAAAATTAGCGAAAGTATGATATACGGTGTTTATGGATATTCAGAAGCCGGTGCGCGCCTACCGCTGGGAACTCCTTCCCAAACTGGCGACGGAGATCGAGTACGGCCGCCGCGCGGGCGCGCGCCGCGACCTGGCGGAACTCCTGGCGATCTTCGTGCGCCAGAGCGGGCCGGACCTGACGCTGCGCAAGCTCCGCTGCGCGCAGACGGCCAGCGCCTGCCTGCGCGGCGCGCGCTGCGGCGGCGCGCCCAGCGCCGCGCTCCTGCAGGAACACCTCGCGTTTCTGCGGCGGTTGAGCGGCCTCCGTTCGTGGGCGGGGGTCTGCCGGGCGATGCGCGGCTACGTGGATGGACTGATCGCGCGGGTGAAGCCCGCCGGCCGGAACCGCATGGAACGCGTGGTCGCGTCGATCCGCGAAGACCTGCGCGCCGGCCTGGCCGACCCGCGCACGCTGGCGCAGTACGCGGCCGAACTGGAACTGAGCGAAGGGCATCTCTCGCGCTGCTTCGCGGAAATCGCCGGGCGGCCCTTCCGCGAGGAAGTCCGCCGGCTGCGCAGCGAGGCCGCGCGCGCGGACCTTTTGACCACCCGCCGCAAGGTGGGCGAGATCGCGCGCCGCGTCGGGCTGCGCAGCGCGTCTCAATTCGTGGCCGATTTCAAACGCCAGACCGGGGTGACGCCCGGGCAATTCCGGCGCATGGCGCAGCGGAAAACCTAACCTACCGTTCGGTCCGCATGGCTCGATTTGAGCGCCGAAATCGTGTCAAAAATAGAAGGATGTTTTCCGCGTTTCCGGGGCGGCGTGGAGGATAATCGTTGCCATGGCGGGTGTTCGGGGGGTATCATGAAACACCTGGAATTCACCGCGAGGTCATCCCATCCACACATCCACAGGGGGGTTTTGCATGGGTCGTGCACTGGCGATGTTCGTGGGGGTAGGTTTGCTGGCCTGCGCCTCGGCGCACGCGGCGACGTTCGTGGCGGGCGCGGACGAGACGGCGGGCTGGAACCGCACCGATCTGAACGGCGTACGCGCGCGCAAGCAGCCCGTGCTCCTTTATATCTACGATTCGACGGTCAAGACCGGCAACAACACCGCCCAATACTTTGAAGTGACGCTGCTCGGCCTGGGCCAGAAGGTGCCCAACCCCAAGGTTCAGGAAGCGGTGAAGGACCTGTACAAGGTCAAGGTCCGCGCCGACGACCTGGGCTTTCCCGAAACGCTCACCTCCAAAGCCGTGGGCTCCGCCGCGCTCTTCGTGCTGACCTGCGACGGCACGGTGGTTGGCGGGTGGTGGAAGAACAACCAGGGCACCGCGGTGGACTTCATCAACGCGTGCAAGATGGCCGTGGCCGCCAACCCCACGTCCGTCGCCAAGCTGGAGAAGACCCCGCCGGAGAAGTTCGAACGCAAGCGCCCCGAAGAGAAGAAGACCGACGCCGGCCCGCCCGAACCCGAAGAGAAGAAGCCGGAAAAGATGGGCGGCATCCCGGGCCTGGGCGAAGAAAAGACCGGCGCGCCTCCCAAGAAGGAAGAAAAGAAGACCCAGCCCGGAAAACTGGAAGACGAATAGCGCTTCCGGCGGGCTCCCTCGAATTGCCTCCCCGGCGCGAAACGCCGGGGATTTTTTTGGCCGCCCGTCCGGTACGTTGCGGGAGCGCAACGGCCCGCTAAAGTGCCCCCATGGACGATCCGGAAGTGCTCGAACACAAATCGGGCGGCGGCTGCGCGTCGCTCTTCGGGCTCCCGTTTCTGATCATGGGGCTCGTGGCGGTCTTCGGCGCGCTCTCGGCGCTGTTCACCGGCAAGAACCCGGGCGGCGCGGCGGCGGGCGGCGTCTTCGGGTGCATCTTCTCGGCGATCGGCGGCGGGATCGTCTTTTACCGCTCGGGCATCACGCTGGACAAGCGGGCGGGCACGATCACCGACTGGTGGGGCCTGCCCTTCCCGCTCTCGCGCAAGGAGTCGAAGCTCGAGCAGGCGCGCGAGGTCACCATCAAGGCGGAGACCCGCCGCAGCAAGAATTCCTCCTACACCGTGTACGTCGTGCGCCTGGAAGGCGTGGACATGCAGCTCAAATTCGACGAGCACCGCGCCTACGAGACCTCGCGCAACCTGGCCGAGCGCGTCGCCAAGTTCGCGAACGTCCGCATCCACGATTACTCCGGCCAGGGGCAGAGCATCCGCGAAGCCGGGACCCTGGACGAATCGCTGCAGCAGCGCGCCGAGCGCCTGGGCGAAGTGCCCGCGCCGCCCGCCCGCATGCCCGACGGCTGCCGCGTCGTCCACCACGTGGAAGGCGACGAGGCGGTCTTCGACCTGCCGCGTCCCGCGCCGGGCTGCGCGATCCTTTCGGTGACGGCCGTCGCCGCCGCGGCCATCGGCGCGCTCGCCTTCGGCAACGTGCCGCTGATCTTCTTCGGGATCGTCATGTTCGTGGTGGCCTGCGGCGCGGTCCCGGCGGCGCTCGCGCGGGAGCGCGTGCGCGCATCCTCGCGCCGCTTGCTGCTCGAACGGCGCCTCCCTCTGCTGGTCAGGCGCGCGGAAATTCCCGCCTCCGAACTCGAGGAACTGCTCGAACGCGCCGGCTGCGTGGTCGCGCGCAGCGACCGCCGCACGCTCACGTTCGGCTCGGGCCTGAAGGCCCCCGAGCGCGTCTGGCTGAAGGGCGTGCTCACGACGATCCTGTCGGCGCGCCCGCAAAGCTGAACCCGCAGGCTGGCGCGGCCTTCGCCTTCGGCTAGCATGCCGGAGTCCAAAACCCGACAGGAGAGCGCGCACATGGGCTTCGTGAAGGAGTTCCGCGATTTCGCGGTCAAAGGCAACGCGATGGACATGGCCGTCGGCGTCATCATCGGCGCGGCCTTCGGAAAGATCGTCTCCTCCCTGGTCAGCGACGTGGTGATGCCCCCGCTGGGCCTGCTGACGGGCCGGGTGGATTTCAAGGGCCTCTTCGTCGCGCTGGACGGCAAGACGTACGAGAACCTCGAGGCGGCCAAGGCGGCCAGCGCGCCGGTGCTGACCTACGGCGTCTTTCTCCAGTCGGTCCTGGATTTCACGCTCGTGGCGCTGGCGGTTTTCGTGATGGTCAAGGCGATCAATTCGCTGCGCCGCGAAGAACCCAAGCCCGCGCCCGAGCCCCCCAAGACGCCCGAGGACGTGCTGCTGCTGCGCGAGATCCGCGACGCGCTGGCCAAGCCGCGCTAGACTCTTCGATACGATCGAACGAAGGAGCATCCCATGCGACTGCAGGGCAAGACGGCGCTGGTCACGGGCGGCGGTTCGGGCATCGGCGAAGCCACGGCTGCGGCCTTGATGAAGGAAGGCTGCCGCGTCGCCATCTGCGGCCGCCGCGAAGACGTGCTCAAGGAAGCCGCCGCGCGCGCGCCGGGCCTGCTGTTCAAGGCGGCGGACGTCTCGGAACGCGCGGACGTCGAAGCCCTGTTCGCGTGGGCCGCGAAGGAACTCGGGCGCATCGACATTCTCGTCAACGCCGCCGGCATCAACGTGCCCAAGCGCATGATGGGCGACCTGAGCCCCGAGAACTGGGACCTGCTCCTGAAGGTGAACGCGACCGGCGCGTACAACTGCGTCCGCGCGGTGCTGCCGCAGATGAAGGAGCGCGGCGACGGCCTGATCGTGAACGTCAGTTCCATCAGCGGCAAGCGCGCCTCGCCCCTGGGCGGCGTGGGCTACAACGCCTCCAAGTTCGCGATGACGGCCCTGGGCATCAGCGTCGGCGAGGAAGTGAAGGACCTGGGCATCCGCGTGACGAACATCTACCCGGGCGAAGTCGATACGCCGATCCTCAAGAACCGCCCGTCCCCCGTCACGCCCGAACACCGCGCGCGCATGATGAAGCCCGAGGACGTCGCCGACGCCGTGCTCATGACCGCCTGCCTGCCCCCGCGCGCCTGCGTGCGCGAACTGGTGATCGTCCCGACCAGGCAGGGCTATATTTAGGGCGCCGCGGGCGACCGCCGGGGCCGCATCACCCGCACCACGTCGCCTTCGCCGACCATCAGCCACGGCTCGTACCGCGCCTCGATCCACGCGCAGACGCGCCGCGCGTAATCCTTCCCGAAGATGCCGCGCCGGTAATCGACGAAATCCGCGCCCATGCCCCACAGGATCACGTCCGGCGGCCGGGCCTCCAGGTCGCGCAGCATCGCGTCCTCGTCGGCGTCGTCCAGAAAGTTCACCGGATAGAAGAGGAGCGCGCGGTTCGAGTTCTCCTGCCCGCTGAAAAAGACCGCGCCCACCCCCTGCGGAAACGGAAGCACCCGCGTGCCGGGCGGGAGCCTTTCCAGAAACCGCACCAGGCCGGCCTCGACTTCCCCCAGGCCGCCGCCTTCCTTCAATTTCACGTGGCCGCGCGGCGCGCGCAGGTCCACGCCGTACTGGCGGTAGTACGCGTCCGACGCGAGCGCATGCTGCACGCACAACCCGGCCAACAGGCCTCCGGTCAGGCCCGCCCAGATCTTCGGATGCACTTTGCGGAAGAGCGGGGCCTCACGCAGTTCGTGCAGGCTTACGCCGAGCGTCGCAAGGGGCGCCACGAGCAGGCAGAATCCGAAGTGATGGGCCCAGACCTGAAAGAAGACGCGCCAGAGGCACGCGAGGCAGAAAAGATACAAGGTGGCGCGCATCCAGGAGCCG